>NC_015723.1:671151-1006727 GCF_000219215.1 Cupriavidus necator N-1
TTCGATGTCGTTCATCGGCGCGTTGGCGATCTGGGCGGCGTCCAGCAGTGCCTCCGCCTGCGACACGGTCATCGCGGCAAAGCGATGCTCGATGATCTCGGTCATCGCGGGGCGGTTCTTGACGCGGCCGGAGTTGGTGGCGAAGCGCTCGTCCTGCAGCAGCTCGGGCTGCTCCAGCACCTTCTCGCAGAAGGCACGCCATTCACGCTCGTTCTGCAGGCCGAAGATCACGCTGCCGCCGTCGCCGGTGCGGTGCACGCCGTACGGCGCGATGGCCGGGTGCGAGGCGCCGAAGCGCGCCGGCGGCGTGCCGCCGTAGTGGCCGAAGTAGAGCGCATAGCCCATCCATTCAGACAGCGCTTCGAGCATGGTGACTTCCACGCGCACGCCCTCACCGGTGCGCCCGCGCTGCAGCAGCGCCGACAGTATGCCGGTGTAGGCGTACATGCCGGCGGCGATGTCGGCAATCGAGATGCCCGCGCGCGACGGCTCGTCGGGGCCGCCGGTGATGCCGATCAGGCCGGCCGCGGCCTGGATCAGCAGGTCATAGGCCTTCTTGTCGCGATAGGGTCCGGCATCGCCATAGCCCGAGATATCGCACACGACCAGCTTGCCGTAGCGGGCGTGCAGGGTGTCGAAATCCAGGCCCATGCGCGCGGCGGCGCCGGGGGCCAGGTTCTGCACCAGCACGTCGGCGTCGGCCAGCAGCTGGTGCAGGACCTTCTGCGCCTCGTCCTGCTTCAGGTCCAGCGTCAGGCTTTCCTTGCCGCGGTTGAGCCAGACGAAGTGCGAGGCCTGGCCATGCACGGTCTCGTCATAGCCGCGGGCAAAGTCGCCCGCGCCGGGGCGCTCGACCTTGATCACGCGCGCGCCCAGGTCGGCCAGCTGGCGCGTGGCGAAGGGCGCGGCCACGGCGTGCTCGAGCGAGACCACGCGGATGCCGTCGAGCGGGCGGATACCTTTGGGGGAATGGGACATGCAGGGGCCTTAGAACGAACGCGGCAGCTCAAGCACATGCTCGGCCACGTAGGACAGGATCAGGTTGGTCGAGATCGGCGCCACCTGGTACAGGCGTGTCTCGCGGAACTTGCGTTCGATGTCGTACTCGGCGGCAAAGCCGAAGCCGCCGTGCGTCTGCAGGCAGACGTTGGCCGCTTCCCACGAGGCGTCGGCGGCCAGCAGCTTCGAGATATTGGCTTCCTTGCCGCACGGCTTGCCGGCGTCGAACAATTGCGACGCCTTGTAGCGCATCAGGCTGGCGGCCTCGACATTGATGTAGGAGCGCGCGATCGGGAACTGCACGGCCTGGTTCTGGCCGATCGGACGGTCGAACACGATGCGGTCGCGCGCATAGTTGCTGGCGCGCTCGACAAACCAGTAGCCGTCGCCGATGCACTCGGCGGCGATCAGGATGCGCTCGGCGTTGAGGCCGTCAAGGATGTACTTCAGGCCCTTGCCTTCCTCGCCGATCAGGTTTTCTGCGGGGACTTCCAGGTTGTCGAAGAACAGCTCGTTGGTCTCGTGGTTGACCATGTTACGGATCGGCTTGACTGTCAGGCCCTTGCCGATGGCATCGCGCAGGTCCACCACAAACACCGACAGGCCTTCGGATTTGCGCTTGACCTGATCCAGCGGCGTGGTGCGCGCCAGCAGCAGCATCAGGTCCGAATGCTGCACGCGCGAAATCCATACCTTCTGGCCATTGACGATGTACTTGTCGCCCTGGCGCACCGCGGTGGTCTTGAGCTTGGTGGTATCGGTGCCGGTGGTGGGTTCGGTCACGGCCATCGACTGCATGCGCAGCTCGCCCGAGGCGATGCCCGGCAGCCAGCGCTGTTTCTGCGCTTCGGAGCCGTGGCGCAGCAGGCAGCCCATCACGTACATCTGGCCGTGGCAGGCGCCGGAATTGCCGCCGCTGCGGTTGATTTCTTCCATGATGACCGAGGCCGCGGTCAACGACAGGCCCGAGCCGCCATAGGCTTCGGGGATCAGCGCCGACAGCCAGCCTGCCTGGGTCAGCGCCTGGACAAAGGTCTCAGGAAAGGCGTTCTGCTCTTCCACCCGTTGCCAGTACGCCGAATCGAAGCCGGCGCAGAGGTCGCGCACCGCTTCGCGGATTTCGGGGTACAGCTGGTCTGGATCCTGATGTGCGTGCATGGGGTAGCCCCGCTCAGATTGAATGGGGCCATTATTCCCGAGCCCCCGGCACGCTGAAATTCGGATTTGCGAAAGAGCGGCTTAGGTGGGCCGGAAGCGGGGGCGGCGGAAGCTGCATGCGGCGCCGGGCGCCTGTAGATGCGCAAGAGGCCGGCGCAGCGGCCTCTTGCGAAGGGATGGCAGGCAGGCCGGGCCTGGGAATCAGTGCATAAACAGCCAGATCAGGACGAGGATGAAGGCCGGGACGCCAAGCAGCCAGGCGAGTAGATAGGGCATGATGCAACTCCTGTTGATGACGGTAATCAGTGATTCCAATATAGGAACGCCGCCATGGCGGCACTGTCGGGGAGCTTCCGCTTGCGGTGTAGGACGCAGCCGCGCGCACCTGGCGGGCGGCCCGAACGATGTGGCGCCAGCGCCTTGCGGCCCGCCGGCCCGGTTGCCGGCGGGCCATCCCGTGCTACGCTCAGGTCTGCACCAAAGCACCCGGAGGCGAGCCATGGACGGGGTCTGGTCTGAGATTTTCAGGGTCTTGCGCGCCGAGTTCGCCGATGTGCCGGACGCTGCCGAGGCCACCCGCATCCTGACGCGCCTGTTCATGGCGATGCTGCTGGGCGGCCTGATCGGCTATCAGCGCGAGGTCTCCGGCAAGGCAGCGGGGCTGCGCACCCATATGCTGGTGGCGCTGGGCTCGGCGCTGTTCGTGCTGGTGCCGCTGCAGGCCGGGGTGCCGCTGGGCGACATCAGCCGCGTGCTGCAGGGGCTGATTGCCGGCATCGGCTTCCTTGGCGCCGGCGCGATCCTGAAGCACAGCGACGAAGCCCACATCGAGGGCCTGACCACCGCGGCCAGCATCTGGATGGTCGCGGCCATCGGCGTGGCTGCTGGCCTGGGGCGCGATACCACTGCGCTGATCGCCACCATCTTCACGCTGGTCATCCTGCAGGTCCTGCATCGCTGGAAATAGCGCACCCGCACCCGGCGCATCCGGCACCCGTGCCGCCTCGCGTGCGCCGGTCTGTTCGCTTGCCCGCCAATTTGCGCCATTTGCCACGGCAATGCGCGCCAGCGCACGCTGCCCGCGCGCGGCGCGCCCTATGCTGTGGCACAGGTTGCGCCGCGATCCACAGGCGCAGCCGTGGCAGAGCAGGGGGAGGTAGCGATGAAATCATCGATTCGTGACGACGCGGCGCTGGCCGCATTCGTGGGGCCGCGCTATGCGTACTACAGCCAGCGCTGGTCCCTGGCCGAGACGCGCGGCGGCATGTCGTGGAACTGGGCGGCGTGCCTGCTGGGACCGTTCTGGATGGCCTACCGGCGCATGTACTGGCAGGTGGGGGTCTTTGCGCTGATCGTCTGCGCCGAGCCTGTGCTGCACGCGCTGTTCGGGCTGAAGATGCCGCTGGCAGTCCGGCCGATGCTGTATGCCATGGCGCTGCTGCTGGGCATGTATGGCAACCAGATCTACCGCTGGCATGCCGAGGCGACCATCCGGCACCTGCGCGAGTACCATTTTTCACCGGAACTGGTGTACGACTCGCTGGCGCGCAGTGGCCGCACCAGCTGGCCCGGTGTGTTCGCCATGGCCCTGCTGCTGGTGGTGATGGCGGTGTCGCTGAGCCCGCTGGCGGGGCTGGTGGTGCAGGGCAGCGGGCTGGCCTCCGGCTGAACGGCCGACGACTTACCCGTCTTACACTGGCTCGCGCGCCGCGTCGACCAGATACTGGATCAGCGTTTCGGCAAACTGGGGCAGTTCGCGCCCCGGGCGGCGCACCAGGCGCAGCTCGCGCTTGGCCCATTCGTCTTCCAGCTGGATAAAGCGCAGCACCTTGCGGCTGGCGTAGCGGCGCGCGCAGCTGTTGGGCACGATGGCGATGCCCGCGCCGGCCTCGACCATGCGGCATACGGCATCGAAGCTGCCCACCTGGATGCGCAGGCTGATGCGCTTGCCCATGCCGCCGGCGATGCGGTCCAGGAACGACTGGATCGCGCTGAACTGGTTCAGGCCGACAAAACGGCAGGTATCGAGCAGGTCGGCGAAATGCAGCCGCTTGAAGGCGGGCAGCGGGTGGTTGACCGGTGCGATCACGATCAGTTCGTCGCTGCACAGGTGCATCGCGTCCAGGTCCTGGGTGGCGACTTCACCGGCCACGATGCCCAGGTCGGCGGCGCCGGCGCTGATCGCCGAGACGATTTCCTGCGACAGGTGCTCTTCCAGCTCGATGTCCACGTCCGGGTTCTCGCTCAGGAAGCGCGATACGCCGGTGGCCAGGAACGAGTTGGTGGCGGTGGTGTTGGCCAGCAGCCGCACGCGGCCCTTGACGCCCTTGGCATAGGGCCGCAGGTCGGCGTGCAGGCATTCCAGTTCGCGGAAGACCTCGCGCGCGTGGCGCAGCAGCGCATCGCCCGCCGGCGTCAGGCGCACGCCCTTGACCTGGCGGATCAGCAATTGTGTCTGGAACGCCTCTTCCAGCTGCTTGATCCGGGTGCTGGCCGCGGGCAGCGACAGGAAGCTGCGTTCGGCCGCGCGGGTCAGGTTCTCCGTCTCGCCGACGTTCAGGAAGAGGCGGAGGTCGGTCAGGTCGTAATGCATGGGCTTCCGTCAGGCCAAAGGCCAGTTTTGTGATTCGTGAATTCCAAAGTCTCGGCCGTCAATTTATCGTATCCACTGCGGCGTGGACATCCGGATTGACCGCATCGGCGGGCGATGCCCGCGGCGCAGGGGTGTTTCGCCGGGTTTGCGGTCGGTGACCGCACAAAAAAGTATTCAGAGGAGCAGCGCAATGAGCGGTTTGATGGCAGGCAAGGTCGCCCTGGTGACGGGCGCAGGTGGTGGAATCGGGCGCGGCATCGCGCTGGAACTGGCCGCCGCCGGCGCCAAGGTGGTGGTGAATGACCTCGGCGTGTCGATGACCGGCGAGGGCGGCGACGCTGGCCCCGCGCAGCGCGTGGTGGAGGAAATCCGCGCCGCCGGCGGCGAGGCCGTGGCCAATACCGACAGCGTGTCGACCTGGAACGGCGCCAATGCCATCGTGCAATGCGCGCTGGACAACTTCGGCCGCATCGACGCCGTGGTCAACAACGCCGGCAACCTGCGCGACCGCATGTTCTTCAAGATGAATGAAGAAGAATGGCGCTCGGTGATCGACGTGCACCTGCACGGCACCTTCTTCGTCAGCCGCGCCGCGGCCAACTACTTCAAGGACCAGGAGAGCGGCGCCTACGTGCACATGACCTCCACCTCCGGCCTGATCGGCAACCTGGGCCAGGCCAACTATTCGGCGGCCAAGCTGGGCATTGCCGCGTTGTCCAAGTCGATCGCGCTGGACATGCAGCGCTTCAACGTGCGCTCGAACTGCATCGCGCCGTTCGCCTGGAGCCGCATGACCAGCTCGATTCCGGCCGAAACGCCGGAAGAAAAGGCACGCGTGGCCAAGCTGCAGAAGATGGAAGCCGGCAAGATCGCGCCGGTGGCGGTCTACCTTGCCAGCCCGGCCGCCAGCGAAGTCAACGGCCAGATCTTCGCGGTGCGCGCCAACGAAATCATCCTGATGAGCCAGCCGCGCCCGGTGCGCTCGGTGCATATGAGCGATGGCTGGACGCCTGAGACCGTGGGCGAGATCGCCATGCCGGCCATGCGCTCCAGCTTCTTCAAGCTGGAGCGTTCGCCCGACGTGATCAGCTGGGACCCGATCTGATGGCGGGCAGCCAGGCCCCGACGCACGGCGCGCTTGCCGGCGTGCGGGTGCTGGACCTGTCGCGCATCCTGGCCGGTCCCTGGTGCGCGCAGAACCTGGCGGACCTGGGCGCCGAGGTCATCAAGGTGGAGCGGCCCGGCGCGGGCGACGACACCCGTTCGTGGGGGCCGCCCTGGCTGCCCGGCGCGGACGGGCAGCCGTCGCGCGACGCCACCTACTTTGCCGGTGCCAACCGCGGCAAGCAGTCGGTGACGCTCGATATCGCCAGCCCGCAAGGGCAGGAGATCGCGCGGCAACTGGCGGCGAAGTCGCAGATCGTGCTGGAGAACTACAAGGTCGGCGACCTGAAGCGTTACGGGCTGGACTATGACAGCCTCAAGGCGATCAACCCGTCCATCGTCTACTGCTCGATCACGGGCTACGGCCAGACCGGGCCGAGCGCGCACAAGCCCGGCTATGACTTCATCTTCCAGGGCCTGGGCGGCCTGATGAGCGTCACCGGCGAGCGCGACGACCTGCCCGGCGGCGGGCCGCAGAAGGTGGGCGTGGCGGTGGTCGACATGCTGACCGGCATGTATGCCACCGTGGCCGTGCTGGCCGCCTTGCGCCATGCCGAACGCACCGGCGAGGCCAGCATATCGACATGGCCCTGCTCGATGCGGTGGTGGCGGTCGGCGCCACGCCGATCATCGCCCAGCGCGTGACCGGCAAGGCCATGCCGCGCTACGGCAACGCGCACGCCAATATGGTGCCCTACCATGTGTTCGCCACCGCCGACGGCTACATGATCGTCGCGGCCGGCAACGACGGGCAGTGGCAGGCGTATTGCCGCGGCGTCGAGCGTCCCGACCTGGCCGCCGACGAGCGCTTTGCCACCGGCCCCGGCCGCATCATCCATCGCGACACGCTGGTGCCGCTGCTTGAGGCGCATATGCGCACGCGGCCGACGGCGCACTGGGTGCAGGCGCTGGAAGCGCAGGGCATCCCGTGCGGGCCGATCAACGACTACGGCCAGGTGCTGGAAGACCCGCAGGTGCGGCATCGCGAGCTGCAGGTGGACCTGGTGCGCGACGATGGCAGCCTGTGCCCGACCGTCAAGAGCCCGCTGCGGCTGTCCGCGACCCCGGTGCAATACGACGCCCCGCCGCCGCGGCTGGGCGAGCATACCGGGCAGGTGCTGGAATCGGTGCTGGGCCTGTCGGCCGAGCGCATCGCCAGGCTGCGCGAGCAAGGCGTGGTCTGACTGGTGACGGGTGCCTGGCAGGCAACTGCCGGGCACCGCCTGCTTCCGGGCGGATCACCAGGCCTCTGCACAAAGTCCCCCCATCGCCTAGGCTGTCTGGGTAGCGGCCCGAACCGTGATTCCCGGGATCCCCACAGGAGACAGCCATGAACGAAGAGACCTTCAACCTCAGCATCCGCAAGTTCCTGAAGGTGGTCGGCGTCAGCTCACAGCGCGAGATCGAACAGGCGATAGCCAGGGCCATGGCCGACGGTACCATCGCCGGCAATGAGCACTTGCCGGTGTCGGTGACGCTGGAACTGGCGGGTGTCAAGCTCCAGGCGCGCTTTGAGGGTGAAATCCAGCTTGAGTAAGGCGGTCATGGCGGTGCTCGTTTTGGTTCTGTTTCTTGCGTGAAACGCCAAAAGGATGACCCCGCCCGGTCCTTTTGTTGCGCCATCTGATCCATCCGCAGTATGGGCGCGCAGGGCCCCTTCACATATTCTTCCCGGAAACGTCGAACCAATGGGACCGGGGGGACACCATGGCTGGATGCAACGAGCGCATGCCTTGCGCAGGGGGCGCGGTATGTGCAGGCCGTGCAACGCGACGTGCGCAAGCGTGGGTTGCACGCCACCGCACGGGCCACGGGCCACTCTGAAGCGCGGGGGCCGTTGCCATGCATGCCGCCGCCACTACGCCCGCAAGGAACATCGAGGACACCGGCTGGAACCTGCCGGATCCGCCAGGTCGGCACGCGCGCCCCGATGATCCGCTGCTGGCGTGCCTGCTCTGGCTGGCCCGGCGCTTCCAGCGGCCAGTCGCGGCCGAAGCCCTGATTGCGGGCCTGCCGCTGGAGGCGGATCGCCTGACCGCTGCCTTGTTTCCACGCGCGGCCGCACGCGCCGGCATGTCGGCGCGGCTGGTCAAGCGCCCGCTGGACGACATCCCGGACCTGGTGCTGCCCGCCATCCTGCTGCTCGACCAGAGCGAGGCCTGCGTATTGCTGCGCCGTGGCGACGAGGGCATGCTGCTGGTCTCGCAGCCGGAATGGGGCGACGGCGAGCAGCCGGTCCGCCAGGAAGACTTGCTGGCCCGGTACACCGGCCATGCCATCTTCGCCCGGCCCGCGCACCGCTTCGAGGCGGCGGGCGATGCCGGGCCGGCGTCGCCGCATGGATGGTTCTGGGGCGTGATGCGCCAGTCGTGGCCGCTCTATGGCGAGGTGCTGGTTGCCTCGCTGCTGCTCAGCCTGTTCGCGCTGGTCATGCCGCTGTTCACCATGAACGTCTATGACCGCGTGGTGCCGAACCATGCGCTGGAAACGCTGTGGGCGCTGGCCATCGGTGTGGGCCTGGTGCTTGGCTTCGAACTGGTGATGCGTACGCTGCGGGGCTATTTTGTCGACGTGGCGGGCCGGCGCATCGATGTCACGGTCTCCGCGACGGTGTTCGAGAAGGTGCTGGGCATCGAGATGAAGGCGCGGCCGGCGTCGGTGGGCAGCCTGAGCAGCCAGCTGCATGAATTCGAGTCGGTGCGCGAGTTCCTGACCTCGGCCACCATCACGACCCTGGTCGACCTTCCGTTCGCCGCGGTCTTCATTGCGGCCATGTTCTGGGTCGGTGGCCCGCTGGCCTGGGTGCCGCTGCTGGCGGTGCCGCTGGTGATCGGCACCAGCCTGCTGCTGCAGGGGCCGCTGTCGCGCGCGGTACGCGCCAGCAGCGCCTGCGCGGCCCAGCGCCAGGCCGCACTGGTCGAAACCCTGGTGGGGCTGGAGACCATCAAGACCAGCGGTGCCGAAGGTGCCGCCCAGCGCAAATGGGAGCAGGTGGTCGGGCAGATGGCGCAACTGGGACTGCGGGCGCGGCTGCTCTCCGCCTGCGTGATCAACCTTTCGCTGTTCGTCCAGCAGGCCGCCACGCTGGTGGTGGTGGTGATCGGTGTCTACCTGATCGCCGACGACCGGCTGACCACGGGCGGCCTGATTGCCTGCACCATCCTTGCCGGCCGCGCGCTGGCGCCGCTCTCGCAAGTGGCCGGGCTGACCACCCGCTATCACCAGGCGCGCACTGCGCTGGCCGGCATTGACCGCATGATGGCGCTGCCCGTCGAGCGCCCGCCCGGCAAGCATTTCCTGCACCGCCCGCCGCTGCGCGGCGAAATCGAGTTCCGGCAGGTCAGCTTTCGCTATCCGGGCCGCGACATCGCGGCACTGGATGGGGTCTCGTTCCGCATTGGCAGCGGCGAGCGGGTTGGCCTGATCGGCCGCATCGGCTCAGGCAAGACCACCATCGAGAAGCTGATCCTCGGCCTGTACGCACCGGATGCCGGCACCGTACTGGTCGACGGCGCGGAGGTGCGCCAGCTGGACCCGGCCGCGTTGCGGCGCGACATCGGCTATGTGCCGCAGGACGTGATGCTGTTCAGCGGGACGCTGCGCGACAACATCGTGATGGGCGCCCCGTACGCCGACGACGAAGCCGTGCTGCGCGCGGCGCGCCTGGGCGGCGTGAGCGACTTTGTCGATCGCCTGCCGGACGGCTATGACCTGCGCCTGGGAGAGCGCGGCGAAGGCCTTTCGGGCGGCCAGCGCCAGGCCATTGCCATTGCCCGTGCCGAGTTGCTGCAGCCGCCGCTGCTGCTGCTCGACGAACCCAGCAGCGCCATGGACAACCGTACCGAGGAGCAGTTCAAGGCGCGCCTGGCCTTAGCGCTGGGCGGGCGCACGCTGATCCTGGTCACGCATCGCGGCTCGCTGCTCAGCCTGGTCGATCGCCTGATCGTGATGGACCAGGGCCGCATCGTCGCCGATGGCCCCAAGGCCGAAGTCCTGAATGCGCTCGCGGGGAGGAAGCTCCATGTCGCTTCAGCCTGATCCGCAACGCATGGGGCCAGTGCGGCGCCTGATCGCCGCGCTGAGGCCGCGTGCCGACGACACCGCCTTCATGTGCGAGCGCGATGCGGCCGCGCTGGCGCAACCGCGCTATTTCACACACTGGATCCTCTGGTCCGCCCTGGTCTTCGTGCTGGTGGCGCTGGCCTGGGCCGCGCTGGCGCAGGTGGACGAGGTGGCCGTGGGCGAGGGCAAGGTGATCCCGTCGAGCCAGGTGCAGGTGGTGCAGAACCTCGAAGGCGGGATCATTGCCGAGATCATGGTGCGACCGGGGCAGGTGGTGAACAAGGACCAGCCGCTGATGCGCATCGACGATACCCGCTTCACGGCTTCCTACCAGGAAGGCCGCACCAGGGACGATGCGCTGGTGGCACGCATTGCGCGCCTGAGCGCCGAGGCCGACGGCACGGCGTTCGTGGCGAGCGCGCCGGCCGATGCCGAGGGCCGCCGCTTCGTGTCCGAGGAGCGCGCGCTGTTCGAGTCGCGCAAGCGCGCGTTCGATGCCAATCTCGCCGTGCTGCGCCAGCAGTCAGAGCAACGGCGGCAGGAGCTGACCGAGAAGCGCTCGCGCGAGCAGCAACTGCGGCAGAGCCATCGGCTGGTGGCGCAGGAGCTGGCCATGATGCGCCCGATGGTGGCGCAGGGCGTGGTGTCCGAGGTCGACCTGCTGCGGCTTGAGCGCCAGGCCAATGACCTGAAAGGCGAACTCGAGGCCGCGCGGCTCGCCATGCCGCGCCTGGAGGCCGCCTACCGCGAGAGCCAGCAGAAAGCCGACGAACTGGGCACGCATTATCGCGCCGAGGCCATGAAAGAGCTCAACCAGGCCAAGGCCGAACAGGCCGCGCAGAGCGCCACCAACACGGCGCTGCAGGACCGCGTCGATCGCACCCTGGTGCGCGCCCCGCTTGCCGGCGTCATCAAGCAGATCAAGATCAATACCGTGGGCGGCGTGGTGCAGCCCGGCATGGACCTGCTGGAGATCGTCCCGCTGGAAGACACGCTGTTGGTCGAGGCGCGCGTGCGGCCTGCCGACATTGCCTTCCTGCGGCCCGGCCAGCCGGCGGTGGTCAAGCTGTCGGCCTACGACTTTTCGATCTATGGCGGCTTTGCCGGCACCGTGGAGCATATCAGCGCCGATACGCTGACACCGGAGCGCCCGGGCGAGCGCCCGGAAAGCTACTACCTGGTGCGCGTGCGCACGCGCGACAACCGGCCAGGCGGCAGTGCCGTGCAGGTACCCATCCTGCCCGGCATGGTGGCCACGGTCGATGTGCTGACCGGGCAGAAGACGGTGCTCCATTACCTGCTCAAGCCCATCATCAAGACCAGGGAACTGGCGTTCCGGGAACGATAAGAACGGGGCGGACTGCCCACGACGATAACAAGCAAGGCATGGCCGGCAGGCCGGCATTCAGGACGGAGAGTAATCATGGCAACCCTGACAGGTAGCAACGGCAGCGACAGCATCAGCGGCACCACGTCCGCCGACACCATCCTGAGCGGCAATGGCAATGACTACGTCAGCGCCGGCGATGGCAACGACTATGTCGATGCCGGCAACGGCGACGATATCGTCGAAGGCGGCAGCGGCGACGACACGCTGCTGGGCGCCAACGGCAAGGACCGCGTGTTCGGCGGGCTCGGCAATGACAACTTGTCGGGTGGCAACGGCACCGACGCGGTCTATGGCGGCAGCGGCGATGACGTGATCGGCAGCATCGACGGCTCGTCGGCGCTTTACACCGGCGACAATGGCGGCGATACGCTGTATGGCGACGGCTACGACAGCTACGCCGACTACCTGCTCGGTGCCGGCCATGAGTCAGCCCGGCCGGGTAACGACCGCATCTATGGCGGCAACGGCGACGACCTGATCTACGGAGACAACGGCAACAATGCCGCCCTCGGCGGCGATGACATCATCGCCGGTGGCAACGGCAAGGACACCATCTACGGTGAAGGCGGCAACGACAAGATCTCCGGCGGGGCAGGCGGCGATACCCTGAGCGGCGGCAGCGGCGCTGACGTCTTTGTCTATAACGCCGTCTCCGACTCCACCGCGGCCGGCATGGATGTGATCACCGACTTCCAGCGCGGCGTGGACCACCTCGACTTGCGGCCCGTGCTGGGCGACGCTGGCTTTGAATGGGGTGGCCGCCAGCCCACGGCCCACGGAGCCTGGTTCCAGCAATCGGGGGGCAATACCTATGTCTACGTGGATGTCGACGGCAATCCCGCCACGGCGGAAATGGTCATCAAGCTCAACGGACTGCACGAACTGACCAAGTCGGACTTCGCTGGCTACGACAACCATGCGCCAACGGCAGTGGCCGATACCCACGCGATCGGCGAGAACAACTCTCCGAACCCGATCACCGGCAATGTGCTGTCGAACGACAGCGACGTCGATGCGGGGAACGTGCTGGCCGTGGCCAATCCCGGCACCTATGCCGGCCAGTACGGCACGCTGACGCTCCACGCCGACGGCAGCTACAGCTATGAGCTGGACAACGGCAAAGGCCAGGTGCAGGCATTGCGGCAGGGCCAGCAAGTCCAGGACACGTTCAACTATGAGGTGTCCGACGGGCAGGCCGGTGCGGCTTCTTCGCTGAGCATCCGGATTACGGGTGCCAACGATGGAGCCACCATCACGGCCTCGGCCAGCGAGGACAAGGCAGTGACCGAAGCCGGCGGCGCAGGCAATGCTGAAACTGGCGACGCATCTGCCAGCGGCAAGCTGACGGTCACCGATGTCGACACCGGTGAAGCGCACTTCGCCGCGGTGGCGCCGGAGAGCCTGGCAGGACAGTACGGCACCTTCGCCTTCGACAGCAACACCGGGGCCTGGAGCTATACGCTCGACAACACCAAAGCGGATGCCCTGATCGCGGGCCAGCAGGTCAGCGATTCGCTGACGGTGTCCTCGGCCGACCAGAGCGCGCAGCAGACCATCAAGGTCGACATCACCGGTGCCAACGATCACGCCACCATCTCGGCCTCGGCCAACGAAGACAAGGCAGTGACCGAATCCGGTGGCGCAGGCAACACCGACCCGGGCGACGCCTCCGCCAGCGGCAAGCTGACGGTCACCGATGTCGACACCGGTGAAGCGCACTTCGCCGCGGTGGCGCCGGAGAGCCTGGCAGGACAGTACGGCACCTTCGCCTTCGACAGCAACACCGGGGCCTGGAGCTATACGCTCGACAACACCAAAGCGGATGCCCTGATCGCGGGCCAGCAGGTCAGCGATTCGCTGACGGTGTCCTCGGCCGACCAGAGCGCGCAGCAGACCATCAAGGTCGACATCACCGGTGCCAACGATCACGCCACCATCACAGCCTCGGCCAGTGAAGACAAGGCGGTGACCGAAGCCGGCGGCGCAGGCAACACCGACCCGGGCGACGCCTCCGCCAGCGGCAAGCTGACGGTCACCGATGTCGACACCGGTGAAGCGCACTTCGCCGCGGTGGCGCCGGAGAGCCTGGCAGGGCAGTACGGCACCTTCAGCTTCGACAGCAATACCGGGGCCTGGAGCTATACGCTCGACAACACCAAGGCGGATGCCCTGATCGCGGGCCAGCAGGTCAGTGATTCGCTGACGGTGTCCTCCGCCGACCAGACGGCGCAGCAGACCATCAAGGTCGACATCACTGGTGCCAACGACCACGCCACCATCACAGCCTCGGCCAACGAAGACAAGGCAGTGACCGAAGCCGGCGGCGCAGGCAACACCGACCTCGGCGACGCCTCCGCCAGCGGCAAGCTGACGGTCACTGACGTCGATACCGGTGAAGCGCACTTCGCCGCGGTGGCGCCGGAGAGCCTGGCCGGGCAGTACGGCACCTTCAGCTTCGACAGCAATACCGGGGCCTGGAGCTATACGCTCGACAACACCAAGGCGGATGCCCTGATCGCGGGCCAGCAGGTCAGCGATTCGCTGACGGTGTCCTCGGCCGACCAGAGCGCGCAGCAGACCATCAAGGTTGACATCACCGGTGCCAACGATCACGCCACCATCACAGCCTCGGCCAGTGAAGACAAGGCGGTGACCGAGGCCGGCGGCGCCGGCAACACCGATCCCGGCGACGCCTCCGCCAGCGGCAAGCTGACGGTCACTGACGTCGATACCGGTGAAGCGCACTTCGCCGCGGTGGCGCCGGAGAGCCTGGCCGGGCAGTACGGCACCTTCAGCTTCGACAGCAACACCGGCGCCTGGAGCTATACGCTGGACAACACCAAGGCCGATGCGCTGATCGCTGGCCAGCAGGTCAGTGATTCGCTGACGGTGTCCTCCGCCGACCAGACGGCGCAGCAGACCATCAAGGTCGACATCACTGGTGCCAACGACCACGCCACCATCTCGGCCTCAGCCAGTGAAGACAAGGCGGTCACCGAAGCCGGCGGCGCAGGCAATGCTGAAACTGGCGACGCATCCGCCAGCGGCAAGCTGACGGTCACTGACGTCGATACCGGTGAAGCACACTTCGCCGCGGTGGCGCCGGAGAGCCTGGCAGGGCAGTACGGCACCTTCGCCTTCGACAGCAATACCGGCGCCTGGAGCTATACGCTGGACAACACCAAGGCGGATGCCCTGATCGCGGGCCAGCAGGTCAGTGATTCGCTGACGGTGTCCTCCGCCGACCAGACGGCGCAGCAGACCATCAAGGTCGACATCACCGGTGCCAACGACCACGCCACCATCACAGCCTCGGCCAGTGAAGACAAGGCAGTGACCGAAGCCGGCGGCGCAGGCAACACCGACCTCGGCGACGCCTCCGCCAGCGGCAAGCTGACGGTTACCGATGTCGACACCGGTGAAGCGCACTTCGCCGCGGTGGCGCCGGAGAGCCTGGCAGGACAGTACGGCACCTTCGCCTTCGACAGCAACACCGGGGCCTGGAGCTATACGCTCGACAACACCAAAGCGGATGCCCTGATCGCGGGCCAGCAGGTCAGCGATTCGCTGACGGTGTCCTCGGCCGACCAGAGCGCGCAGCAGACCATCAAGGTCGACATCACCGGTGCCAACGATCACGCCACCATCTCGGCCTCGGCCAACGAAGACAAGGCAGTGACCGAATCCGGTGGCGCAGGCAATACCGACCCGGGCGACGCCTCCGCCAGCGGCAAGCTGACGGTCACCGATGTCGACACCGGTGAAGCGCACTTCGCCGCGGTGGCGCCGGAGAGCCTGGCAGGACAGTACGGCACCTTCGCCTTCGACAGCAACACCGGGGCCTGGAGCTATACGCTCGACAACACCAAAGCGGATGCCCTGATCGCGGGCCAGCAGGTCAGCGATTCGCTGACGGTGTCCTCGGCCGACCAGAGCGCGCAGCAGACCATCAAGGTCGACATCACCGGTGCCAACGATCACGCCACCATCACAGCCTCGGCCAGTGAAGACAAGGCGGTGACCGAAGCCGGCGGCGCAGGCAACACCGACCCGGGCGACGCCTCCGCCAGCGGCAAGCTGACGGTCACCGATGTCGACACCGGTGAAGCGCACTTCGCCGCGGTGGCGCCGGAGAGCCTGGCAGGGCAGTACGGCACCTTCAGCTTCGACAGCAATACCGGGGCCTGGAGCTATACGCTCGACAACACCAAGGCGGATGCCCTGATCGCGGGCCAGCAGGTCAGTGATTCGCTGACGGTGTCCTCCGCCGACCAGACGGCGCAGCAGACCATCAAGGTCGACATCACTGGTGCCAACGACCACGCCACCATCACAGCCTCGGCCAGCGAGGACAAGGCAGTGACCGAAGCCGGCGGCGCAGGCAACACCGACCTCGGCGACGCCTCCGCCAGCGGCAAGCTGACGGTTACCGATGTCGACACCGGTGAAGCGCACTTCGCCGCGGTGGCGCCGGAGAGCCTGGCCGGGCAGTACGGCACCTTCAGCTTCGACAGCAACACCGGCGCCTGGAGCTATACGCTGGACAACACCAAGGCCGATGCGCTGATCGCGGGCCAGCAGGTCAGTGATTCGCTGACGGTGTCCTCCGCCGACCAGACGGCGCAGCAGACCATCAAGGTCGACATCACTGGTGCCAACGACCACGCCACCATCTCGGCCTCAGCCAGTGAAGACAAGGCGGTCACCGAAGCCGGCGGCGCAGGCAATGCTGAAACTGGCGACGCATCCGCCAGCGGCAAGCTGACGGTTACCGATGTCGACACCGGTGAAGCGCACTTCGCCGCGGTGGCGCCGGAGAGCCTGGCCGGACAGTACGGCACGTTCAACTTCGACAGCAACACCGGCGCCTGGAGCTATACGCTGGACAACACCAAGGCCGATGCGCTGATCGCGGGCCAGCAGGTCAGTGATTCGCTGACGGTGGCTTCGGCAGACCAGACGGCGCAGCAGATCATCAAGGTCAACATCACCGGTGCCAACGACCACGCCACCATCTCGGCCTCGGCCAACGAAGACAAGGCAGTGACCGAAGCCGGCGGCGCAGGCAACACCGACCTCGGCGACGCATCTGCCAGCGGCAAGCTGACGGTTACCGATGTCGACACCGGTGAAGCACACTTCGCCGCGGTGGCGCCGGAGAGCCTGGCAGGACAGTACGGCACCTTCACCTTCGACACCAACACCGGGGCCTGGACCTACACGCTCGACAACAGCAAGGTGCAGTTTCTCGCCGCAGGCCAGCATGTGACCGACTCGCTGTCCGTGCAATCGGCCGATCTCACCGCCACCCAGGCAATCACAGTCAACATCACCGGCGCCAATGATGCTGCTGTGAACGCCATGCCCACGGCACAGGTAGTCAACGAAGACGCGCCGCTGGTATTCAGCACCACCAATGGCAACGCCCTCAGCATCTCTGACGTGGACAACGGCAGCCATACCGTGACGCTCAGTGCGACCTCCGGCACGATCAGCCTGAACGGCTTCGCGGGGCTGCAGTTCCTGGCGGGCGACGGCACCTCGGACAGCACCATGACGTTCACGGGCAGTGACGCGGCGATCAATGCCGCGCTGAACGGCCTGCGTTTCGTCGGTGACAAGGACTATGCGGGCGCAGCCACGCTGCAGATGCAGACCAGCGATGGCGCCTCGGTCGATAGCGACTCGGTCGCGATTGCAATCAATCCGGTCAATGACGCACCAGTGGCGGCAGCGGACGTGATCTACGCCTCGAACAATACCAACGGCATCCTGATCCCTGTCAGCGCACTGCTTGGCAATGACGGCGATGTCGATGGCATGGCCTTGTCGGTGATTGCGCTGGGGTCTGCCACGGGCGCGGTCAGCAACCTGGCGTTCGCGCCGGGGACCAATAACAGCTACGTCATGTTCAACACCGACAACGGGGCGTCGGGCAGCTTCAGCTACACCATTTACGATGGTGCGGGCGGCACCAGTACGGCTACCGTCACGGTCAATGTCTCGTCGACCAACGGGTCGGCCGACGTGTCGCTGGCGGGCCTGAACTACCAGGCTTCCTACCTGGATGGCGGCAGCAACTCCGATGCGCTCACGGGCGGCGCCACCGGCGACGTCTTTATTGGCGGCAACGCCGCCGACACGCTCAAGGGCGGCACCGGCGACGACGTGCTGCGCGGTGGCATAGGCGACGACACGCTCGACGGCGGCACCGGCATCGACATGCTGGACTTCTCGGATGCGAGCGGCGCTGTCACCTTTACCCTGACCCAGAGCGGCAGCGGCACCCTCGTCAACCTGACCAGCGTCGGCCTGGACCGGGATACCTACAGCAATATGGAAGGCGTGATCGGTTCGCGCTTCAGTGACACACTGACCGGCAGCTCGTCCGGCGACATCATTCGCGCCGGCGCGGGCAATGACACCATCGACGGCGGTGCAGGCATCGATCTGCTGGATTTCTCCGATGCCACCGGCGCGATCTCGCTCACTCTGACACAGAGCAGCAGTGCCACGGCGCTGAACCTGGTTGCGGTCGGCCTTGGCACCGACAGCTACAAGAACATGGAAGGCGTGATCGGTTCGGCTTTCAACGACAACCTGATTGGCTCGAGTGGCATCGACGTGCTGCGGGGCGGCGCCGGCGATGACAACCTGACTGGTGGCGGCGGCAACGACACCCTGATTGGCGGTG
The DNA here is from genome assembly GCF_000219215.1 of Cupriavidus necator N-1. Lineage (NCBI taxonomy): Bacteria > Pseudomonadati > Pseudomonadota > Betaproteobacteria > Burkholderiales > Burkholderiaceae > Cupriavidus > Cupriavidus necator. Next base: position 689,212 of record NC_015723.1, read on the forward strand.
CGGGTGTCGACACCCTCACCGGCGGTGCAGGCAGTGATACGTTCGCCTTTCTCCGGGCCGACTCGGCCTCGGTGGACAAGGTCACCGATTTTGACCGGGCGCCCGTGGCCGCGGGCGGCGATGTGCTGGATTTGTCCGACCTGCTTTCCGGCGTCACCGTCACAGCTGCCAATGCCGGGCAGTTCATTCGCCTGTCGGAAGTCGATGGCAACACCGTCGTCAGCCTGGATCGGGATGGCAGTGGCACGGCGGCTGCATTCCAGGACGTGGCGGTGCTGCAGGGCGTAGTCGGGCTCGATCTCAACACGTTGTTGAGCAACGGCAATATCCACACCGCCTGAGGCGTGCGATCGGTGGCGGATTCAGAGAGGGAAATGCAGGGCAGCAGTAAAGCCGGAATCCGGCGCAGTTGAAAACCATAATAAACGGGTAGCGCACCGCTTCCCGTCTCGCGCAGGCGCCGGCCAGCGTGATACGCGGCAGCGGGTGCGCCCGAGTGGGGGAAGCATGACAACGACATGGTGCCGGCTGGCACATGTACTGCTATGGGCCGCCATGGTGGTGCCGCATCACGCGGCAGCCCAGGCGCTGCGCCAGGCAGTCGAGCAAGCCGTGCATACCAATCCCGAAGTGCTGGCGGCGGGCAGCCGCCGGCTGGCCGCGGACGAGGGGCTGACGCAGGCGCGCGCCGGTTACCTGCCGCGGGTCGATGTCAATGCCGCCACCGGTCGCGTACGCCTGGACAGCCACAGCACCCGGCTGATGGGCCTGTCCGACTCTTCCTATGCCAGTCATGCGGCCGGCGTGACGATCTCGCAGATGCTGTTCGACGGCTTCGCCACCAGCAGCGATGTGGAGCGCCAGGGCGCACGGATCGACGGTGCGGCCTACCGGGTCGGCGCGACTGCCGAAGACATCGCGCTGCGCACGGTCGGCGTCTATGTGGAGGTCCTGCGGCGTCAGGAAACGGTGGTCATCGGCCTGGCCAATCTGGAAGCGCACCAGCACATCTATGACCAGATCCGGCTTGGCGCCGACAACGGGGTGCTGCGCCGCGCCGATCTCTATCAGGTCGAAAGCCGCCTGGCGCTGGCCAAGGCCAGCCTGCGGGCGGAGCAGGGCAGCTTGCAGGACGCCATGACAGCCTACTTGCGCGTGGTCGGCGCGCCGCCGGAGGCCTTGTCCAGGCCGGACTCGCTGTCGACGCTGCTGCCTGCCACCGAACGGGAGGCGCAGCAGGTGGCAAACGCCAATCACCCCGCGCTGGGTGCTGGGCAGGCCGATATCGCCGAAGCCCTGGCCGGACGTTCGCTGGCCAAGTCCGCGTTGTGGCCAAGGCTGGATCTCGAGGTCGGCGTGGCGCGCGACCGCGACCGCGTGCTCGGCACCACCGACGAGCGCAGCGTGATGCTGCGCGTGCGCTACAACCTGTTTCGCGGCAACGCCGACAAGGCGCGCATCAACGAGGCCGGCTACCAGGTCCAGGAAGCAGAGCAGAACCTGGACCGGCTGCGCAGGCAGGTGCAGGAGGCCGTATCGCAGGCCTATAACGCCCACCTGACGGCGCAGGACCGGCTGGTGAGCCTCAAGCAATACGTGGAGGCCAGCGACGCCACGCGCGTCAGCTACGGCAAGCAATTCCGGATCGGGCAGCGCAGCCTGCTTGACCTGCTGAATGCCGAGAACGAGTACTTCAGCGCCCGCACGGCCTATGTGACCGGCCAGTACAACGAACTGGCCAGCCAGTACCGCATCCTTGCCGGCATGGGCTTGCTATTGGCGACCCTGCAGGTGCCGCCGCCTCAGACGGGGATGGTGCAGGTGGGGCAGTGGGCAGCGCCGCCGGTGGGACAGAGGTAGGGGGGGACGGTACCGGGCAATCCGGCAGCCATGCTTCAGCCGCCGGCCACCGGAGATCCTGACCCGGCCCGCATCAGCCGGGCACAGCCTCTCCCCGCAATCCCCGCATCCGATACTCTCCCGGCGCCACGCCGGTCCATTTCTTGAAGGCCCGGTGGAACGTGCTCGGCTCGGAGAAGCCAAGCCGCAGCGCCACGTCCTGCAGCGTCATGCCGGGGCGCTCCATCATGCCGATGGCCACGTCGCGGCGCAGGCTGTCCTTGATGCTCTGGTAGCCGCTGCCCTCGTCGCGCAGCCGGCGGCGCAGCGTCTGGGGCGTGAGCCGCAGCACCTGCGCCATCTGTTCCAGCGACGGCAGTTCGTCATCCAGGTGGGAACGCAAGTGCTGCCGGATACGCTCGGCCAGGCAGCTGTTGTCGCGGTAGCGGATCAGCAGGTTGCGCGGCGTCTCGCGCAGGAACGCGCGCAGGCTGGCGGCGTCCTGCATCACCGGCAGGCGCAGGCTGGCGGCATCGAAATGCAACACGGAGACAGGCTGCCCGTAATGCACCGCGGTCTTGAAGACGCGCTCGGTCTCTGGGCCGCCCTGCGACGGCGCGGCGCTCAGGTCGACCCGCGCCAGCGGGATATGGCTGGCGACCAGCCAGCTGAGCAGTGCGTAGGCATGGAACACGAAAGTCGATTCGGCAAAGCTGCGGCAGGCCGAGGCCGGCGCGCGCGGATGCAGCACCACTGAGGCGGTCTTGCCGTCGGCGCTGACATGCAGGCGTGGCGCGAAGGCGTCGATATGCAGCCGGTACAGGCGCAGCCCGGCGCGGATGGCGTCTTCCAGCGTGGCGCAATGGATCAGATTGCGGCACGCCTGCGCAAACACGCCCGGGGTCACGGGCCGGTCCAGCAGCCCCCACAGTTCATCGCGCATGACGCGGCGTAGCGTGCGGATCAGCGCCGCGTACTGGCCCTGGGTGACGCGCGCATTGGGCGAGGCCAGCAGCGCCGGTGAAATTCCGGCCCGGCGTAGCAGCGCGGCAATGTCGTGGCCCAGCCGGCGCGGGCCCAGCAGAATGTGATCCACATGCTGGATCGCAATGGTGTGGCGCGCCGAGGCCTGTGGCGCGGCCTGCGCCGGGGTCGCCGGGGCCTCGGCACAGCCTGGGGCATGGCCGTGCCCGAGCGCCGGCGGCAGTGCGCTGCCGGCGAGGTGCAGCTTGCCTGGCACGGGCGGGCGCAGCGATGACAGGACAGCGGTATGCATGGGTCTCCTCATCACGGTGACGCGTCGGCGCCGGCACCGCGGAACGGCTGGTTCCGCGGGCGTTCCCGGACGTTTCGCCACATCGTCTCGCCACCTTAGCAAGCCGCGACCGCGCCGCACAATCGGGATTTGCCAAAGGCTGCCTTCCATCTGAGCGATTCGGCCAATCATTTTGGCCTGTCTGGTCATTGTCCACGCACCGCAGCATCGCGCACTCTGCGGCTGATACCGATACAAGGCCGGCGCACCGGCCCGGACGGGACCAGAAACGGGGCAAAGACCCGTTCCCGCCTCAGAAAAAGACAATGGAGACAACACATGCAGGCAGATCGTCGTAGTGCGTTGTGGCGCTTTGGCGCCGGGTTGCTGGCCGTGGCCGGGGTGCTCGGTGCAGGTGCCGCCTTCGCCCAGGGGCAATTCCCATCGAAGACGGTCCGGCTCGTCGTGCCATACCCGGCCGGCGGCGCCACCGACGTGCTGGCGCGTGCCATTGCCGACGGGCTTGGCAAGGCCTGGTCGCGCCCGGTGGTGGTAGAGAACCGCCCCGGCGCGAGCAGCATGATCGGCTCCGAGGCCGTGGCCCGCGCCGAGCCTGACGGCCATACCGCGTTGCTGACGATCACCACCCTCGTGCAGGCACCCAGCCTGTATGCGAAGCCGCCGGTGGACCCGGTCAAGGACTTTGCCGCGGTGTCGGAGCTGGGCACCACCAACCTGGTCTTTGCCGTGCACAACTCGGTGCCGGTCACCAGCCTGAAGGAATTCATCGAGCTGGTCCGCGCCAAGCCCAGGCAGTTCTCCTACGGCTCCTACGGCACCGGCTCAAGCGGCCACCTGTACGGCGAGATCTTCAAGGAGTCCGCCAAGCTGGACATGGTCCATGTGTCATACAAGGGTGAGGCGCCGGAGCTGAACGACCTGCTGGGCGGCCAGGTGCCCGCCGCCATCATCTCGGTGATGGGCGCCAAGCCGCACAACGCCTCGGGCCGCCTGCGCGCGCTGGCCGTGACCGGCGGCGGCCGCTCGCCGCAGTTGCCGGATGTGCCGACCTTTCGCGAAGCGGGCGTTGCCGGCATGGACGGGTTGGGATGGTTCGGCCTGTTCCTGCCTGCCGCCACGCCCCGGGCCATCGTCGACAAGTACTCGGCCGACGTCAATCGCGTCCTGACCCAGCCGGACATTCGCAAGCGCATGAACGACATGGGCATCGTCCTGACCGGCAGCACGCCGGATGCGTTCGCGCAGACCGTCCAGGCTGACTACGCACGCTGGGGTAAGGTCATCCGCACCAACAACATCCGCCTGGACTGAGTTCTTCCCGACTGACCCGTATCGATTGCTGCAAATGAAGCCTGCTACAAGTACCAATCAGCCGTTCCGTTCCCCCGCCTGGCCGCCCGGCCTGCCGGCCGCGCTGCATACGCCGCGCACCAGCCTGTTCTACAACGTCGAGGCGGCGGCGCACCGCTATCCGGACAAGACCGCGATCCAGTATTTCGGCACCGCGATCTCCTACGCCCAGCTGCAGGACGAGATCGAGCGGATGGCGGGCTACCTGCAGCAGGCCTGCGGCATCCAGCCGGGCGACCGGGTGCTGCTGTTCAGCCAGAACTGCCCGCAGTTCATCATTGCCTACTACGCGATCCTGCGCGCCGAAGGCGTGGTGGTCCCGGCCAACCCGATGTGGCTGGAGGTCGAACTTGCCCATGTGGTGCAGGACAGCAGCGCGGTGGCGGCCTTTGCCGGCAGCGAGCTGTACCAGCGCGTGGCGCCGCTGCACGGCCCGGCGCTGCGCCATGTGATCCTGCACGACTATGCCGGCATGCTGCGCGACGACGGCGGCCTGGCGGTGCCGGCCTGGCTGCGCGAACCGCTGCCCGCGCCGCAGGCTGCGCCGTCCGGCGCGATGCCGGTGGCCTGGGACGCGGCCAGCGCCGCCGGGCACCGGCCGCTGCCGCACCAGGCCGGCTACGACACGCTGTGCATGCTGGCCTATACCTCCGGCACCACCGGACATCCCAAGGGCTGCATGCATAGCCACGGCACGCTGATGACCGCGGCGGCCGGATCGGTGATCTGGCGCGGCGCCACACCCGAATCCGTGGTGCTGGCCGTGGCCCCGATGTTCCACCTGCTGGGCATGCAGAACTGCATGAACTCGCCGCTCTACCTGGGCGCCACCGTGGTGCTGATGCCGCGCTGGGACCGCGCGCTGGCCGCGGACCTGATCGAGCGCTACCGCGTCTCGGTCTGGGGCGCGCCGCCGGCGATGATGGTGGACTTCTTCTCCCAGCCGGGCATCGATGCGCGTGACCTGTCGAGCCTGGCCTACGTGGGCGGCGGCGGCGCGGCCATGCCCGAAGCGGTGGCCAATATGCTGCAGGAGCGTTTCGGCCTGCCCTACGTCGAGGCCTACGGCATGACCGAGACCGCGGCCTTCATCCTGTCCAACCCGCGCAACCAGCCCAAGCGCGAATGCCTGGGCATCGCCACCTTCGGCGTGGACGCGCGCGTGGTCGATCCCGAGACGCTGCAGGAACTGCCCCACGGCGAGACCGGCGAGATCGTGGTCCACGGCGGCCAGGTGATGCAGGGCTACTGGCACAACCCGGAAGCCAACGCGGCCACCTTCATCGAGATCGGCGGCAAGCGCTTCCTGCGCACCGGCGACCTCGGTTTCATGGATGAGGAAGGCTACTTCTTCATGCGCGACCGCCTCAAGCGCATGATCAACGCGTCCGGCTACAAGGTCTGGCCGGCGGAGGTGGAGAACCTGCTGTACGGGCACCCGGCCATCCACGAAGCCTGCGTGATCGCCGCCCGCGACCAGCGCCGCGGCGAGACCGTCAAGGCCGTCGTGGCGCTGCGCCCGGAAGCGCGCGGCACGGCCGAAGCCGACCCCGAACGCATCATGGCCTGGTGCCGCGAGCATATGGCCGCGTACAAGGTGCCGCGCATCGTCGACGTGGTCGATGCGCTGCCCAAGTCGGCCACCGGCAAGATCCTGTGGCGCGCCTTGCAGGAGCGCGAGATGCAGGCGGACAACCCGAGCGCGTGACGCCAGCGGCGAATTCAGCAAAGAGAGAGACAGCATGCAGCAAAGCAGACGCAACTGGCTGGCACAGGCCGGCACCCTGGCCGGCGCGGCCATCCTCGGCGGCGCGGGCAGCGCCTTCGCGCAGCAGCCGTATCCCGGCAAGCCGATCCGCATGATCGTGCCGTACCCGGCCGGCGGCGGCACCGACACCGTGGGCCGCCTGATCGGCCAGCGCCTGGCCGAAAGCCTGGGCCAGCCGGTGGTGGTGGAAAACAAGCCCGGCGCCAGCGGCATGCTGGGCAACGACACCGTCGCCAAGGCGCCGGCGGATGGCTATACCATCCTGCTGGCGATCACCGCGCTGATCCAGTCGCCGGCCCTGTACAAGCGCACGCCGTACGACGTGGCCAGGGACTTCACGCCGGTCTCGCTGATCGCCAAGTCGTCCGATCTGTTCGTGGTGCCCAACCGCGTGCCGGCCAGCAATATGCGCGAGTTCCTGGCGCTGGCCAAGGCCGGCAAGCTCAGCTATGGGTCCTACGGCAACGGCACCTCGTCGCACCTGCACGGCGAGTTGCTCAAGCAGCAGGCAGGCATCGACCTCGTACACATCCCTTACAAGGGCGCGGCGCCGCTGATGAGCGACCTGCTCGGCGGCCAGGTGGACAGCGCCTTTGTCGATGTGACCTCGGCCAACCCGTACCTGGGCAGCAACAAGTTCAAGATCCTCGGCATCACCGGCACCCAGCGCTACAAGGCGCTGCCCAATGTGGCGACCTTCACTGAACTGGGCCTGCCGGGGTTCGAGCCCAACGGCTGGTACGGGCTGTTCCTGCCGGCCAATGCGCCCAAGGATGTGACGGCGAAGCTGGCGGCCGAGACCGCGCGCATCGTGCGCCTGCCCGAAGTGACGCAGAAGCTGGCCGGCATGGGCCTGCAGCCGGTCGGGTCCACGCCGCAGGAACTGGCAGCCGTGGTCACCGGCGACACCCCCAAGTGGGCCAGGATCGTGCGAGACGCCAATATCCAGCTCGACTGAAACCCGCCCCCCTGGAGCCCACCGATGGAAACCATCCGCTTTGCCGTCGAGGACGGCGTCGCGACGCTGACGCTGGACTCGCCGGCACGCAAGAACGCGCTGTCCTTGCCGATGCGCGACGAGATCGGCGAAGTGATTCGCCGGGTACGCGCCGACGACAGCGTGCGCGCGCTGATCCTGACCGCGGCCGGCACCGATTTCTCGTCGGGCGGCGACATCAGCTCGATGCAGGTCGAGATCAACGCCGAGCAGGGCCGCAAGCGCCTGCACAAGGTGCACGGCTGGCTGGAAGACCTGATCCAGCTCGACGTGCCGGTCATCGCCGCGGTGGACGGCGCGGCCTATGGCGCGGGCTTCAGCCTGGCGCTGACGGCCGACATCATCCTGGCCACGCCGCGCGCGCGCTTCGGGCTGCCATTCCTGCGCATGGGGCTGATCCCCGACTGTGGCGTGCTCTACACGCTGCCGCGGATGATCGGCCTGCAGCGGGCCAAGGCGCTGATGTTCTCGATGCGCGAGCTGAACGCCCAGGCCGCGCAAGACCTTGGCATCGTCATGGAAATCGTGCCGGCGGACAGCCTGCAGGAACGCGCGCGGGCGCTGGCGCAGGCCTTCACCGAGGCCTCGCCGGTGGCGGTGGGCCTGACCAAGCAGGCACTGAACGCCTCGCTGAACCAGGACCTGCACACCATGCTGGCGATGGAGGCGGACGGGCAGGGCATTGCCTTCTCGACCGCCTATCGCCGCGAGGCTGCCGACCGCTTCATGGCCAAGCAGCCGCTGCGCTACCGCTGGCCGGACTGAGCGGCGGCGCCGGTCATGCTGCCCCGCAGCATCCAGCTGCCGTCGTTTACTTATATAGGCGGGCGCCAGCCGGACGGCGTCGCGCGCCTGTTTTTCCTCTCGTTTACCCTGATATCCGCACACCATATGGGATCCCACGACCAGCACACGGCGCCCGCCGTACGCCAGACCCCCTGGATGACCGAAGACCTGGGGATGTTCCAGGAAACCGTGCGTCGCTTCATCGAGCGCGAACTGGCGCCCAACGAGGCCCGCTGGGCCGACCAGGGCTATATCGACCGCGAGGTCTGGCGCCGCGCCGGCCAGATCGGGCTGCTGTGCGCCAGCATCCCCGAGGAATACGGCGGCGGTGGCGGCACCTTTGCCCACGAGGCCGTCATCACCCAGGAAATGTCGCGCGCCGTCTGCACCAGCCTTGGCAATAATGTGCACAGCGGCATCGTGGCACATTACCTGCTCAACTACGGCACGGAAGCGCAGAAGAAGAAATGGCTGCCGCAAATGGCCAGCGGCGAAATGGTGGCGGCCATTGCCATGTCGGAACCTGGCGCCGGTTCTGACCTCAAAGCGATACGCACCCGCGCGGTGCGCGAACAGACCGAAAACGGGGACTGCTATCGCATAAACGGTGCAAAGACCTTTATCACAAACGGGTATCACGCCGACCTGGTCTGCGTGGTGGCCAAGACCGATCCGGAAGCCGGTTCGCGCGGCGTGTCGCTGGTCATGGTCGAGACGCGCGACCTGCCGGGCTTCCGTCGTGGGCGCATTCTCGAGAAGATCGGGCAGAAAGGGCAGGACACCGCCGAGCTCTTCTTCGACGACGTGCTGGTGCCGTGCGCCAACCTGCTGGGCACGCAGGAAGGGCAGGGTTTCTACCAGCTTATGCAGCAACTGCCGCAAGAGCGCATGATCATTGCGCTCGGTGCCGTGGCGACCATGCAGCGCGCCATCGAGCTGACCACCGAATACGTGCGCCAGCGCAAGGTGTTCGGCCAGCCGCTGGCCGATCTGCAGAACACACGCTTCAAGCTGGCGGAGTGCAAGACGGTCGCCACCATTGCCGCGACCTTTGTCGACGATTGCATGCTGCGCCTGATGGACGGCAAGCTCGACGCTGCCACGGCCGCCATGGCCAAGTGGTGGTGCACGCAGCAGAACTGCCAGGTCATCGACGAGTGCCTGCAGTTGCACGGCGGCTACGGCTACATGCTTGAATACCCGATCGCGCGTATGTATGCGAACGCACGCGTGAGCAAGATCTTCGGCGGCTCCAACGAGATCATGAAGGAGCTGGTCGCGCGCACGCTTTGATGCGTCCGCTATCAGCAATGTCCGCGTGCTAGTGCGTGCAAACGCGTAAGAAAATGCGGAAAAACGAAAGCCGTCACCAGTGCCGGCCTTCGTGCGTATGGTTACAAAACCGGATGTGCACGGATGGCGGGAAAGGTGTAAGGTGTTTCACAAGCATGGTCAATGGCCCGTCGCGTGCGGGGGCAAGGCCCGAGCGGAAATCCAGCCAAAAGCTGAAGCGAAACATGCAGCAAATGCAGCAACGAAACAGCCGTTGCATCGATGCAAGATTCGTCAACTCGGACTCCACCATCGCCGTTATTTGACTATGATGAAGTAAAGACTTCGCAACATGACAGGTCGCCAGGCCGGGGTGGTGTGCCGCGAACGTTGCGCGAAGCCTTAGGGGTAGCACGCCTCGGACGTGAACTCTGACGGGAGTGAGGTATGGACATTTTTGGCCATTACGCTACGCGCTTCGAAGCTCGCAAGGAAGAGGAATACAGCATCCAGGAGTACCTGGAGATCTGCAAGAAGGATCCGACTGCCTACGCGACTGCTGCTGAGCGCATGCTTGCCGCCATCGGCCAGCCTGAGTTGGTGGATACCCACCACGACCCCAGGCTGTCCCGCCTGTTCTTCAACAAGGTCATCCGCATCTATCCGGCCTTCCGCGACTTCTACGGCATGGAGGACACGATCGAACAGATCGTCTCGTTCTTCAAGCACGCGGCGCAGGGCCTGGAAGAGCGCAAGCAGATCCTCTACCTGCTCGGGCCCCCGGGCGGTGGCAAGTCCTCGCTCGCTGAAAAGCTCAAGGCGCTGATGGAGGAGATCCCCATCTACGCGCTCAAGGGTTCGCCGATCCATGAATCGCCGCTGGGGCTGTTCGCGCCAGAGGAAGACGGCAAGATCCTGGAAGAGGACTACGGCATTCCGCTCCGGTATCTGAACACCATTGCCTCGCCCTGGGCGGTCAAGCGCCTGCACGAGTTCAACGGCGATATCACCAGGTTCCGGGTGGTCAAGCTGCGCCCTTCGGTGCTGTCGCAGATTGCGATCTCGAAGACCGAGCCTGGCGACGAAAACAACCAGGATATTTCCTCGCTGGTCGGCAAGGTCGACATCCGCAAGCTGGAAGATTTTCCGCAGGACGATCCGGACGCCTACTCGTATTCCGGCGGGCTCTGCCTGGCCAACCGCGGCCTGCTTGAGTTCGTTGAAATGTTCAAGGCGCCGATCAAGGTCCTGCACCCGCTGCTGACGGCAACGCAGGAAGGCAACTACAAGGGCACCGAGGGCTTCGGCGCGATCCCGTTCGATGGCATCGTCCTGGCGCACTCGAACGAGGCGGAGTGGACGACCTTCAAGGCGGACAAGAACAACGAGGCTTTCCTGGACCGGATCTATATCGTCAAGGTGCCGTACGTGCTGCGAGTGTCCGACGAGGTGAAGATCTACGACAAGCTGCTGCGCAGCAGTTCGCTGTCGGCCGCGCCGTGCGCGCCCAACACGCTGAAGATGATGGCGCAGTTCGCGGTGCTCACCCGCATCAAGGAGCCCGAGAACTCCAATGTCTTCTCGAAGATGCGCGTCTATGACGGCGAGAGCCTGAAGGACGTGGATCCGAAAGCGAAGTCGTACCAGGAGTACCGCGACTACGCCGGCATCGACGAAGGCATGAACGGGCTGTCGACGCGCTTTGCGTTCAAGGTCCTGTCCAAGGTCTTCAACTTCGACAACACCGAAGTGGCGGCCAACCCGGTGCACCTGCTGTATGTGCTCGAACAGCAGATCGAGCGCGAGCAGTTCCCGCCGGAGCAGGAATCCAAGCTGCTGTCTTACATCAAGGAGTACCTGACCACGCCGTTCGTGGAGTTCATCGGCAAGGAGATCCAGACTGCCTACCTGGAGTCGTATTCGGAGTATGGGCAGAACATCTTCGACCGCTATGTGGTGTTCGCCGACCTGTGGATCCAGGACCAGGAGTACCGTGATCCCAACACCGGCGAGATCCTCGACCGCAACGCGCTGAACGACGAGCTTGAGAAGGTGGAGAAGCCCGCGGGTATCTCGAACCCGAAGGACTTCCGCAACGAGATCGTCAACTTCGTGCTGCGGGCACGGGCCAACAACAGTGGCAAGAATCCGGTCTGGACCAGCTATGAAAAGCTGCGGATGGTGATCGAGAAGCGCATGTTCTCCACTACGGAGGACCTGCTGCCGGTGATCTCGTTCAACGCCAAGTCTTCGCGCGAAGACCAGGACAAGCACGAGAACTTCGTCAACCGCATGGTCGAGAAGGGGTACACGCCCAAGCAAGTGAGACTTCTGGTGGAGTGGTATCTGCGCGTAAGAAAGTCATCGTAACGGCGCCGCGGAACAGGTCTCTCAACGAGGGCAACTTATGGCTACGGTCATCGATCGGCGCGAGAACGGCGGCAACAAGAGTGCCGTCAACCAGCAACGTTTCATCAAGCGCTACCGCGAGCAGATACGGCAGGCGGTGGCAAAGGCGGTGTCCGGCCGGAAGATCATGGACATCGAGCAGAGCGGCCAGGTGTCCATTCCGGTCAAGGACATCTCCGAACCGATCTTCCACCACGGCCCGGGCGGGCGGCGCGAGTGGATTCACCCTGGCAACAAGAAGTTCGTCAAGGGTGATTCCTTCGACCGCCAGCAGCAGGGCGGTGGCGGGACCGGTTCGCGGGCCAGCGACAGCGGCGAAGGTGAAGACGATTTCGTCTTCACGCTGTCGCGCGAGGATTTCCTGAACTTCTTCTTCGAGGACATGGCGCTGCCGGACCTGGCCAAGCGCCACCTCGCCAAGATCGCCGAGGTGCGCAAGGTGCGCGCCGGCTTTTCCATCGACGGCACGCCTGCCAACCTGTCGGTCCTGCGCACCATGCGCAGTTCGCTGGGGCGGCGCATCGCCTTGTCCAGCCCTTACCAGAAGCGCCTGCGCGAACTGGAGCTGGAATACAGCGAAGCGCTGGAAAAGGACGGCCCCTATGCCGAAGGCACGCTCGAGGTGATGGAGAAGATGCGGCACCTGCGTGCCTGCATCGACCGCGTGCCCTTTATCGAGAAGCTCGACCTGCGCTACAACAACCGCGTGCTGAAGAAGCGCCCGCAGGCCCAGGCGGTGATGTTCTGCCTGATGGACGTGTCCGGCTCGATGGACGAGAGCCGCAAGGACCTGGCCAAGCGCTTCTTCATGCTGCTGTACCTGTTCCTGAAGCGCAACTACGAGCGCATCGACGTCGTGTTCATTCGCCATCACACGGTGGCGAAGGAAGTCGATGAGGAAGACTTCTTCCACTCGCGCGAGTCCGGTGGTACCGTGGTGTCCAGTGCGCTGAAGCTGATGGTGGAAGTGATCCACGACCGCTATCCGCCAAGCCAGTGGAACATCTACTGCGCGCAGGCGTCAGACGGGGATAACTGGGCTGGTGATTCCGAGTTGTGCGGACGCCTGCTGCGCGACTCGATCCTGCCACTGGTGCAGTACTATGCATATGTTGAAGTCGCATCGGAAGAGCCGCAGAACCTCTGGGAAGAGTATCTGACGGTCAAGGGACAGTTCGACCACTTTGCGATGCAGCGCATCATCGGCGCGGACGAGATCTACCCGGTGCTGCACGACCTGTTCCAGAAGCGCGCAGCATAGGGTGGCGCCGGTCCTGGCCTTCCTTGCGGCGGGCCACAGTGAAGGCAAATGGCGAGGCAACGCGGACCACGCGGCGCGGCGATGCCGTGCGCGCCGGAGGGGTCTGGCGCCTTGCCCGGGCAACAAGGGGCGAAGATGGCTTATCTCTCCACGGGTTCGGAATGGACCTTCGAGCTGATCAAACGGTATGACCGCGAGATCGCCCGCATCGCCGGCGAATTCGGGCTGGATACCTATCCCAACCAGATTGAGATCATCACCGCCGAGCAGATGCTCGACGCCTACGCGTCGGCAGGGCTGCCGGTCGGCTACAGCCACTGGTCCTACGGCAAGCACTTCCTGGCGTCCGAGCGCAGCTACCAGCGCGGCCACATGGGGCTGGCCTACGAGATCGTCATCAACTCCAATCCCTGCATCGCCTACCTGATGGAGGAGAACACCATGCCGATGCAGGCGCTGACGATCGCGCACGCCTGCTACGGCCACAACGCCTTCTTCAAGGGCAACTACCTGTTCCGCACCTGGACCAACGCGGACGCCATCGTGGACTACCTGCTGTTTGCCAAGAACTACGTGGCCGAGTGCGAGCAGCGTTACGGCGAACGCGAGGTGGAACTGCTGCTGGACTCTTGCCACGCCTTGCAGAACTACGGCGTGGACCGCTACAAGCGCCCCAAGAAGCTGTCCATCACCGAAGAGAAGGCGCGCCAGGCCGATCGCGAGAACTACCTGCAGATGCAGGTCAACGACCTGTGGCGCACCCTGCCCAAGAGCCGGCCGCATGCGCTGGCGTCGGACGACGACGCGTCCGAGGGGGAAATCATCTTCCCGCCGGAGCCGCAGGAGAACCTGCTGTACTTCATCGAGAAGAACGCGCCCAAGCTGGCATCGTGGCAGCGCGAGATCGTGCGCATCGTGCGCAAGATCGCGCAGTACTTCTATCCGCAGCGCCAGACCAAGGTCATGAACGAAGGCTGGGCCACGTTCTGGCACTACACCATCATCAACCAGCTGTACGAGGAAAAGCTGGTCAACGATGCGTTCATGATGGAGCTGCTGCAGGCGCATACCAACGTGATTTACCAGCCGCCGTACAACAGCCCCTACTACAGCGGCATGAACCCCTACACGGTTGGTTTCCTGATGTTCCAGGACCTGCGCCGCATGTGCGAAAACCCGACCGAAGAGGACTACCGCTGGGCTCCGGAATTCGCCGGCAGCGACTGGCGCAAGACGCTGGACTTTGCCATGCGCAACTTCAAGGACGAGAGCTTCCTGCTGCAGTTCCTGTCGCCGCGCGTGATCCGCGAGCTGAAGCTGTTCTCGGTGCTGGACGATGACCGCGAAGGCAAGCTGCGCGTCACCGCGATCCACAACGATGAAGGCTACCGCGCGATCCGCCAGCTGATGGCGGCGCAATATGACCTCTCCAGCATGGAGCCCAATATCCAGGTCACCAATGTCGACGTCGGCGGCGACCGCTCGCTGACGCTGCGGCACCTGCAGAACGACCGCCGGCCGCTGGCGCACAACTTCGACGAAGTGATCCGGCACGTGACCCGGCTGTGGGGCTTCACCGTTCGGCTCGAGGTGGCCTACGAGGACGGCCGCACCGAGCTGAAGTACGAGTGCAAGCCGGAACGGCGCCACCGCCGCCCACACGGCGGCGGCCTCAGCCTGGCCGCCTGATCCCGCAATTGCCGGGGTTAAAGCCCCGCCGCTCAGGCGGCGGGCGCGGGCTCGCACCATTCGCGCACCAGCTCCACCGCGTTGCGGCCGGCGCTGGCGCACACCGCCTCGCCCAGCACCCGGCTCCACCAGCGCTCCGACCCGTCCGCCATGCGCCACGCATGCAGCCGGCGCGTATAGAGCTGCAGGTCGTATTCCTCCGTGATCCCGATGGCGCCGTGCACGGCGTGGGCGATGGCGGCCACCGGCGTGACCGCGTCGCTGGCGCGCAGCTTGCCGATGGCCGCGCGCAGCCGGTCGGGCGTGCCGGTGCCGCTGTCGCAGGCAAGCTGCGCCGCCACGCGTGCCGCGGCAACGTGCTCGGCCATCTCGCTGACCTGGTGCTGGATCGCCTGGAACTTGCCGATGGCGCGCCCGAACTGCTGGCGGTCGTTGGCGTACTGCAGCGTGAGGTCGAGCACGTGCGACAGCGCGCCGGCCAGTTGCGCCGTGTGCAGGCAGGCGCCCAGCGTGCGCAGGGTGCCGGCGGGCAGTGCAAAGGCCGCTGGCGCCGAGGCGTCAGGGCGCGGCACGCGCAGCGTCAGGTCGTGATGGGCGCCGGTCGCTTCGGCGCGGGCGTCGGCCGCCGCCAGCAGCAGGCAACGTTCGCCATCCTGCAGCAGGAACCACTGCGCATGGCGGGCGTCGGCCACCAGCGCCGCGCCGGCGCCGTCTTCAAAGCCGGCGAGTGCGACCGGGCCGGCGGGCAGGGCGATGCCATGCGCCTGCAGCAGCGCGCGCGCAAAGATGGTCTGCGCCAGCGGCAGCGGCAAGGCGTGGCGGCCGGTGACAAAGAGCACCGGCGCCAGCTCGCGCAGCGGCAGCGCGGCGCCGCCGGCGGATTCGGGCAGCAGGCAATCGGCAAAGCCGCTTTCCAGCAGCGCTTGCCACAGCGGCTGCGGGTCGGCCTGCTGTTCCAGCGCGCGCACGGTGGCGGGCGGGCAGCAGTCGCGCAGCAGCGCGTCGAGGGCGTCGGAGTAGGCGTTATGCATGGGTATCTCGTTCAGGATGGCGGTCGACGGAGGCGGATTCAGCGCAGGCCGAGTCCGCGCGCGATCATGCCGCGCAGGATTTCGCGGGTGCCGCCGCGCAACGAGTACGACGGCGCGATCTGCGTGACATAGGCCAGGGTGCGGTACAGCGCCCCATCGGCCGCCAGCGCGGGTTCATCGCCGAGCGCGGCTTCCACCAGTGCCGGAATCGACTGCTCGAAGGTTGTGCCCAGGTCCTTCACCAGCGCGGCCTCCACCACCGGGCTTTCGCCGGCGGCGAGCCGCGACGTGACGGCCAGCGACATGGCGCGCAGCACCGCCAGGTGGCCGGCGAGCCGGCCCGCGGTCACCGTGTCGCGCCGTGCCGGCGGCAGCCGGCGCATGGCGTCGAGCCAGGTGTCGAGCAGCACCACGCTGGAATAGAGGCGCTCGGGGCCGCTGCGCTCGAACGCCAGCTCCGCGTTGACCTGCTCCCAGCCGCTGCCTTCCTGGCCGACCAGCGTGTCCGGGGCCAGCGCCACGTCGTCGAAGGTGACTTCGGAGAAGTGCGCATCGCCCGCCAGGTCGTGGATCGGCCGCACCGTGACGCCCGGTGCGTGCAGGTCGACGATGAACTGCGACAGCCCGGTCTGCCGGTCCTGCGGCGTGCCCGAGGTGCGCACCAGCGCGATCATGAGGTGGCAGCGGTCGGCATTGGTCGTCCAGATCTTGCGGCCGTTGAGGCGCCAGCTGCCGTCCGCCTGGCGCACCGCGCGCGTGGCCACGCTGGCCAGGTCCGAGCCGGAGTTGGGCTCGCTCATGCCAATGCAGAAGAAGGCCTCGCCGCGGCTGATCGCCGGCAGGTAGCGCGCCTTCTGCGCGTCGTTGCCGTAGCGCAGGATCAGCGGGCCGCTCTGGCGGTCGGCGATCCAGTGCGCCGACACCGGCGCGCCGCAGGCCAGCAGTTCTTCCACCAGCACGAAACGCGAAAACGGGTCCAGGCCCGCGCCGCCGAACTGCGCCGGCAGCGTGATGCCGACCCAGCCGCGCGCGGCCAGTGCCCGGCTGAAGGCGGCATCGAACCCCATCCACGAGCGCGCGCGCGTTTCCGGCGGCAGCGCGGGCAGGTGTGCATCGAGAAAGGCACGCACCTTGCCGCGGAACGCCACGGCGTGCGGCGGCAGGGAGGTCAGGCTGAAGGTGGAAAGCAATGCGGTCACGGTGAAATCCTGTGTCTGGTATTGGCTGGTGGCAGTGGTCTCAGTCCAGCGTCGCGCCTGAATCCTTCACGACCTTCTGCCAGCGCGTCATTTCCGCGCTGAGGTAGGCGGCGTAGGCCTCCGGGGTCGACCCGCGCGGCTCCGCACCCTGCGCGGCCAGGCTTGCGCGCGTCTCGGGGTGGGCCAGCGCCTTGGTGGCGGCGGCATTGAGCTTGCGCACGATCTCGGCCGGTGTCCTGGCCGGCACCATCATGCCCTGCCAGGCGCCGACCTCGAAGCCCGGCTGCACGGTTTCGGCAAGGGTCGGCACGTCCGACAACTGGGCGCTGCGCGTGGTGCTGGTGACTGCCAGCGCGCGCATGCGCTTGTCGCGGATGAAGGGCAGCGATGAATTGATGGTGTCGGCCATGAACTGCACCTGTCCGCTGGCCAGGTCGGTCAGCGCCGGTGCGCTGCCCTTGTAGGGCGCGTGCACCGCCGACAGACCGTTGGCCTGCAGGAACATGAAGGCCGCCAGGTGCGTCACGTTGCCGTTGCCGGCCGAGCCATAGGTGAGCTTGTCGGGGTTGGCCTTCAGGTACTGGATGAACTCTTTCACGTTCTGTACCGGCAGCTGCGCGTTGACCTCCAGCACCAGCGGCACCATCGCCGTCAGCGCCACCGGCGCGAAATCGCGTTTCACGTCGTAGCTGAGCTTGTGGTAGAGCGCCGGGCTCAGCGCGATCGACGAGGTGTTGTACAGCACCGTATAGCCGTCGGGCGGCGCCTTGGCGACAATCTCCGCGCCGATATTGCCGTTGGCGCCGGGCCGGTTGTCGACCAGCACCTGCTGGCCGAGCGCCTCGCTCATGCGCCGTGCGATCACGCGCGACACCAGGTCGGTCGGGCCGCCCGGCGGGAACGGCACCACCATGCGGATCGGGTGCGACGGATAGGCGGCATCGGCGGCCGCCGCCGGCTGCGCCAGCACCGCCGGCAATACGATGGCTGCCGCGGCAGCCAGTGTCGTGATGAAAGTCTTTGCCTTCATGTGCTTGTCTCCTCCGTCCATGCAGCCACGCGGCGGGTGCCGCCGTGGGTTCAGCGTCCCGCCAGCAACCGGCGCGCGGTGTAGGTCATGACCTGCTCACCGCGCTGGTTGAATACCTCGATGCGCGAATCCACCACAGCGCGGCCGCTGCGCGAGGTCGGGCGGATGCCGGTCACGGTCACGGTGGCGTGGATGGTGTCGCCCACCATCACGGGCGCGTGGATCTGTTGTGTCAGTTCCAGCATGGCCAGCCCGGTGCCCTGGATCATGGTCTGCAGGATAAAGCCCTCGATCAGCGTGTAGGTCAGCGCCGCCGGTACCGGCCGGCCCTGGATGGCGCCACCGTCATAGCCGGCTTCGATGAAGATGGCCTCGACCATGCCGGTGACGGAGATGAAATTGACCAGGTCGGTCTCGGTCACGGTGCGGGCGAAGGTGCGGAAGGCCTGGCCTTCCTGCAGGTCTTGCCAGTAGAAGCCCTGGCCGAGGCGGGGCAGTTCTGCATGCGTCATGGTGTCTCCTTGGCGGGTGCGCAGCGTGCGGCACCGCTTTGTTGCAATTGCGCGATCGCTTCTGCGGATAGTCCCGCCTGCGCCAGCACGCTCCCGGTGTGCTCGCCCAGCCGCGGCGGGATGCCCAGCGGCGCGCGCTGGCTGTCGAAGCGCACCGGCGCGCCGGGAAAACGCAACGTGCCCATGGCCGGGTCTTCGACGGTTTCGAAGAAGCCGGTGGCGACCAGGTGCGGATCGGCCGGCAGATCGTCGAGTTCATTGATGCGCGCCACCGGGATCTGCAGGCGTTCGCACAGTTCCACCCAGTGCGCAGTGGTCTGTCCCAGCACGATTTCGCCGGTGAGCTCGTACAGCGTTTCGATATGCCGCGTGCGTGCCGCGATATCGGCAAAGCGCGCATCGGCGGCCAGCCCGGGGCGATCGGCGGCGTGAAAGAAGTCGCGCCAATGCACATCGGTGTACGGCATCATGCAGACATAGCCGTCGGCGCTGCGGTACGGGCGGCGCAGCGGCGCCAGCACGCGGGGGTAGCCGCTGGGGCCGCGCGGCGGCTCGAAATGGCGGCCGTAGAAGTGCTCGACCAGGTTGAAGGCGACCATGGATTCGAACATCGGCACCTCGACCAGCGTGCCGTGGCCGGTGCTGCCGTCGGCATTGCGCCTGGCGCGCCCGGCCAGCGCCGCGCAGACCGATAGCGCTGCCACCAGCCCGCTGGTCTTGTCCGCGGCGATGGTGGGGAAGTAGCGGCTGTCGCCGGTTTGCGCCGCCATCAGCGCGGCATTGCCGGACAGGCCCTGGATGATGTCGTCGTACGCTGGCCGGCCGCCATAGGGGCCATCCTCGGCAAAGCCGAGCAGGCTGACAAAGACCAGCTCCGGGTGGCGCGCCCGCACGTCGTCAGGCGCCAGCCCCAGCGCGGCCAGCTTCTGCGGGCGCATGCTGTGCATCAGCACGTCGGCGCCGGCCAGCACGCGGTCCAGAGCGGCCTGCGCAGCCGGCTGCTTCAGGTCCAGGACCACGCTGCGCTTGCTGCGGTTCACGCCCAGGAAAATGGCCGCCATGCCGGGCTCGGCGGCGGGGCCGGTGCGGCGCGTGGAATCGCCCTCGGGCGGCTCGACCTTGATCACCTCTGCGCCAAGGTCGGCCAGCCACTGGCTGGCATACGGCCCCATCACCACCGTGGACAGGTCGACCACGCGGATGCCTGCAAGCGGCAGCATGTTGTCCCCGATCTTGTTGACTGTGGGGCACAGGGTAGTTCAGCAGGCGAGGCTTGGTCTAATATTAGTTTTTTAGAAATCGATATTCAGAGGATATTAACGAGCCATGGACTTCCGCCAGCTGCAGCAGTTTGTCGCCCTGGCTGAGACGGGCAACTTCCACCGCGCCGCCGAACGCCTGCACATGGCGCAGCCGCCGCTTTCCATTTCCATCCGCAAGCTCGAGGACCAGCTTGGGACGGCGCTGTTCGTGCGCACTTCGCGCGGGGTGCGGCTGACACAGGCGGGCGAGGCCGCGCTGCACGATGCGCGCCGTGCGCTGTTTCATGCACAACAGGCACGTGCCGCGGCAATCGCTGCAGGGCAGGGCGAGCGCGGCGCGCTGCGCATCGGCTTTATCGGGTCGGCGACGTATGCGCTGCTGCCCAAGCTGATCCCGGCGTTCCGCGCGGCGCATCCCGGCATCGAGCTGATCCTGCATGAATCCACCACCGCCGCGATTCTGGACCGCCTGGAAAAGCACCAGATCGACGCCGGCCTGGTGCGCTTCCCGATCCTGAACACGGGCAACTATTCGCTGACGCCGCTGGAAAACGACGTCTTTGTCGCGGCGGTGCCGGCTGACAGCCCGCTGGCAAGCGCAGACGCCATCCCGCTGCGCGCGCTCGCGGACGAGCCTTTCATCATGTATCCGGCGGCGCAGGTGCCCAATCTGCACGCGGTGGCCATGCTGCTGTGCCAGCAGGCGGGCTTTGTGCCGCGCGTCACGCAGGAGGCGGTGCAGGTGCAGACCCAGGTCAGCCTGGTCGAGAGTGGGCTTGGCGTGGCCCTGGTGCCGAGCGTGGCGGCACGCTACGCCAACCGGCGCGTGCGCTTCCTGCCATTGTCCAGCCCGCGTCCGGCCGGGCGCATCGGCATTGCGCTGGCGGCGCGGCCCGACGACGGCGACCGCCAGGTGCAGCGCTTCCTGGCGGCGGCGCAGGCGGCGGTGAACTGATGGGAAGGCGGGTGGTGCAGCGTCTCAGGCGGCGCGCGTGCGCGGCGTGCGCGGCCGCGCGGGCGGGGTCACGCCGGCGCGCTCCAGGTTCACGCCCGGCAGCAGGTGCAGCAGCCGCACCAATTCCGACTGGCGATGCGTGCCGGTCTTGCGCAGCGTGTCGCGGATATGCACGCGCACGGTGTGGGGCGAGAGAAATTCGCGCTCGGCAATTTCGTTGAGGGTTTCGCCGGCAGCCAGGCGGATCGCGATAATGCTTTCCTTGCGCGACAGCCCGAACAGCGAGGTCAGCACGCCGGCATCCAGCACCGAGCGCGATTCCGAGTTGCCGAACAGCATCATCGCGGCCGGCAATTGCCACGGGCCTTCCACCGGCTGGCGCGACACCAGCGGCGTGACGATGATCGGCACCGGCTGTCCGCCCGAGGTGATGTGCATCCACGAGCCGGAGGCCGCCTCAGTGCCGCGGGCACGCATGGCACCGTCGAGCAGCTTGCGCAGCACCGCCTGCAGCGTGTCGCTGTGGGCGCGCAGCACGCCGCCCTGCAGCGACAGGTGGCCGTCGGCCTGCACCAGCGCCTCGGCCCAGCTGTTGGCGTAGCGCACGCGCAGGTCCGCCTGCAGCACCATCACGCCGAAATCCAACGTATCCAGCCCGGCCAGGCCCAGGCTGGCCAGCCCGCTCAGCTCGAAGTTGCGCTGCTGCATCCGTGCCGCGCGCACCCAGTGCGGCATCACGTGGGCCAGGCGCCGCTCGCGCTGGCCTGTGCTGATGCTGCCCGCGCTGGTGCCGCTCATCAGCACGCAAACCTCGGCGTTCTCAATCAGGCGGATGCCTTGTTCCAGTCCGCTGCAGGCCAGCGCAGCCGTGGCTGCGTCCGTCATGCCGCCATTGTGCGACGCCGCCAGCGCGGACGTGCCGTCGCAGGCCAGCGCGGGGGCGTCATTGGGGGGGCAGCAAGCGCCCGGATGGGGCAGGTCGAGCGGACCGGGCAGCCAGTCGGGCATGCTGACGCCGCTGGTGAAGCAGCCGTGCGGGGTCACGCCAAGGCGGGCATGGCCGGCAAGCTTGTCCCAGATCAGGTAACGCGGGCTGCCTGTGCAGGTGTAACGGGAAAAGAGGTCGAGGGCGGCGGGCATGACCGCAACGTCCAGCGCGGACTCGTAGATTGAGTCGACCAGACGATGGAAGTCCTCGTCCGTAGTCGGGTGTTCGCCCATGTTCAGATCCCCCCGGTGGCAAACGCCTATTGCTCTGCGCCACGGCAAGTGGCTACATCTCTTTGTGTTATCGGTTCCGTTCTGGCGTTCTGTACTGCGCCGATACGGATGCTGCTGGCGGCGCGCATTGTCCCGTCATGTCCGCCGTAACGCAATCATGCCAAACAATGTTGTTTGTTTTATCCCCCGTATCGGGGGGGGAAACCCGGATTGCGCGACGTAACTCCCCGCCAGGCCGGGCAGGGGCGTGATCATGTCGCGGCGCGATGGTAATACCCGAGAAGAAAAGAAATTTCCAGCGCTGAAATAGTGCGCGACGTTCCACATGCGCCACGAATCTGTTGGCGCTTGCGCCACAGGTTCGACCCAGCAAGGCCACAGCATTTGTTTGAATGACAGCATTGGTGTAATAATGCAGTCATTGACTGCATCCATGGAGGCGATCATGCCGATCCTGACCGTTAGAAATGTGCCCGACGACGTGCACCGTGCGCTGCGGGTCCGTGCCGCCCAGAACGGACGCAGCACTGAAGCTGAGGTGCGTGAGATCCTGGCCAGCGCGGTGATGCCGCAGAAGCGCGTGCGCCTGGGCGATGCGCTGGCGATGCTTGGCCGCGAGATCGGCTTGTCGAATGCGGACGTTGAAGCGATCGAGCAGGGCAAGGACAAGGCAGCGGCCGAGCCGGTGAGGTTTGAATGATCGTCCTGGATACGAATGTCATTTCCGAGGCCATGAAGCCGGAACCGGCTGACTCCGTGCGCTGCTGGCTCAACGACCAGGCCGCCGAGACCTTGTACCTGTCCAGTGTGACGCTGGCCGAACTGCTGTTCGGCATCGGCGCGCTGCCCGCGGGCAGGCGCCGCGCCATGCTGGCCGCTGCGCTGGACGGCCTGGTGACGCTGTTCGAAGGGCGCATCTTGCCGTTCGACACGAATGCGGCCCGGCACTATGCGGAACTCGCCACTGCCGCCAGAAGCCGTGGCCGCGGCCTTCCCACGCCGGATGGCTACATCGCCGCGATTGCCGCGGCCAACGGCATGATAGTCGCGACGCGGGATGTGTCGCCCTTTGAAGCGGCCGGGCTGCAGGTGCTCAACCCGTGGCTGGCGCCGCCTCCGTCGTGAAGAGGAACGCCCGCGCCAACCGCATTGCTACTGTCCCTGAATCGTCGGATCAGTCGCCCGCTGGGTCGCTTTTTCGTTGGCGCTTTCCGGATCCAGTAGTTGCGCTGCGCCGCCACCCACCTGAATCGTCAGGCTCGGCGATGCCATGCGGATGCCGCTGGCGTCGAAATTGCGCTTGAGCCGCGCATTGAAGGCGCGCGTGATCTCGGCCTGCATCAGGGGCCGGGTCTTGAACTGTGCCATCACCACCGGCCCGTTGGGGTCGAAACGGTCCAGCCCCAGGATGTCCAGCCCAGACATTAGGTTGCGCGCGTAGCGATGGTCGCGCGCCAGTTCGGCGCCGGTGGTGCGGATCAGCTCCAGCGCCTGGTCCAGGTCGCTCTGGTAGGTGATGCCGATGTTGAACACCGCGTAGGCATAGCCGCGCGACAGGTTCTTGACTGCCTTGATCTGGCTGTACGGCAGCGTGTGCAGCGCGCCGCGGCCGTCGCGCAGCCTGACCGTGCGGATGGTCATGGCTTCGACCACGCCGGCGTGGTCCGGCAGTTCGATCGAGTCGCCGATGGCGATGGAGTCCTCGACCACGATGAACAGCCCCGTGATCAGGTCCTGCACCAGGCTTTGCGCGCCGAAGCCGATGGCCAGGCCGACCACGCCCGCGCCGGCCAGCAGCGGCGTCACATTGACGCCCAGGTTGGCCAGCACCGCGATCACCGTGATCACCAGCAGGCCGATGAGCGAGGCGTTGCGCACCAGCGGCAGGATGGTCTTGACCCGCAGGCTGGGCTGCGCGCCGCGCCCGTGCGCCGGCGACAGTGATTGCATGATGGCGGTGTCGATCAGCAGCCAGACCAGCCAGGCCAGCAGCACGGTGCTGGTGACGCTGAAGACCGTCTCGGTGAGATGGCGGCCCGCGGCGGACGACTCGGCCAGGCGCACCAGCGACGTGCCCCAGATGCGCATCACCATCTCAATGAAGACCGCCCAGATCAGCACGCGCACCAGTGCCAGCGCAAAGCGCCCGAAGCGCTGCAGGTAGGCCGAGCGGCGGCGGTCGCGGATGCGCGGCGGCCGCGCGGTGGCCTTGGGCGAGTGCCCCGCCACCATCGTCAGCAGCAGCCCGGCGAGGAACAATGCCACCGATGCCACCGTGCGGCGCAGGAACACATCCGCATGGCCGGTGGCCAGGATGGTGCCGACCACCGATGCCACTACCACCGCCAGCACCGGCAGGTGCCAGGCCTGCCCGGCCAGCCGCAGCAGGTCGGTCGCGGCCGGGTGGGCCTGGCGGAAGGCCAGCGGCCGCTGGCTGATCAGCTGGCCGATCTGCCGGCGGAAACACAGCGCGAACGCGCCGATGCCCAGGGCTGCGGCGATATTGGCCACGGTGGCCACCAGCGCGCACAGGTTGGTGCCGAGCACGGCGATCACGCGGCTGTCGGTGGCGCCGTCGCCCAGCGCCGCCAGCGCCCCCGTGCAGATCAGCAGCCACGGTGAGCGCGCCAGCAGCTGCCGCACCGCCAGCTGCCGGTGCGCGCTGCGGAACAGCGTGAAGATGACCTGGCACACCGCTGCCGCGATCGCTCCCGCCACGATTGCATACGCTACCAGCACGGCGGCGACGCTGGCCGGCGATTGGGCAAATACGCGTTGGGCCAGCAGCGAGGTCAGCCCGAATGCCACCACCCAGGGCCCGATATGGCGCAGCATGAAGACGCCGACGTCGACCCACGATGGCAGTTCGGGCAGCTTGCCGCGCTCGGCGCGCGTGGGTTTGCGCGCGCGCCGGCGCCGGATGCGGTGGCCGATCTCCCACAAGACCCCGCCGCTCACTGCCCAGGCTGCCAGCACCAGCGCGAATTCACGCAGCGAGGCCAGCGTCGTGCGGGCGCCGTTGTGGGTGAGCGCGGCGTGCCATTCCTCGCCCGCGAAGCGCGTGCGCCAGCGCCAGAACTGCCACGGGCCGCGATCCTTGCGCAGATGGGTATCGACTTCGTCCAGCACTTCAGCGACGGCACCGATCAGGCCGGGCGCGGAGGCACCGGCCGGGGCTGCCGCGGCGGAGGCGGGCGCGGCCCCGGAGTCACCCAGCCCCTGGCGCATGGTTTGCAGCTGGCCCACCAGGGCGCGCCGCTCGCCGTCGTTCTGCAGCGTGGCGATCACCTGGTCCAGCGACTGCGCCAGCGGCACGCTGGCGGCGGGTGCGCTGGCCGGCGCCGCGGGCTTATCCGCCTTGCCCAGCAGTGCGGCGAGGGAGCCGGCCGGGGCGGCGTGCGCCGGAATGGCGCACAGCAGCGTCAACAGCGCGGCCAGCACGGCGAACGCACGCAGCACCGGCCGCAGTGCGGCATGCCAGCGGGGCGCAGGGGTGGGGGCGTGGTGTTCGGGTTTGTGCATGGTTCGTAGTCGGTTGCCGGTGCCGGGCGGCGCCGGAATGGCCGTCGATCGCGTCACTGTAGCGCATTGGTCGCGCCGGGTGCCGGAGCGCGCCGCAGGCACGCGCCATCCTCATTCGTCGCTTCGGACGATGCGTTGCAACGGCCGATCCACGAATCTCGACCCTACTCCGGTACAGGCGATTCTTGCGCCTGCCGGCTTCATCAAACCGCGGGGCCGCGCTGGATCCGGCCGGGCCAGGAACAAGAGACAAGGGAAGACGATATGGAACTCAATGCATCGGTATCGGCAGTGGTGACGGGTGGCGCTTCGGGCCTGGGCGCGGCGACGGCACGTGCGCTGGCAGCGCAGGGCGTGCGCGTCGCATTGTTCGACCTCAACGTGGAGAAGGGCGAAGCGCTGGCGCGTGAACTGGGCGGCGTGTTCTGTCAGGTCAACGTCACCTCGGAGGCCGAGGTCGAGGCCGGCTTTGCCAAGGCGCGCGCCGCCATCGGCCAGGAACGCATCCTGGTCAACTGCGCCGGCACCGGCAACGCCATCAAGACCGCCTCGCGTTCCAAGGAAGCGCCGGACCAGATCAAGCATTTCCCGACCGATGCCTTCGAGCGCATCATCCAGATCAACCTGATCGGCACCTTCCGCTGCATCGCACGCTCGGCCGCGGGCATGCTGACGCTGGACAGCGCCGGCGGCGAGCGCGGCGTGATCGTCAATACCGCGTCGGTGGCGGCGCAGGACGGCCAGATGGGCCAGGCCGCGTACTCGGCATCGAAGGCCGGCGTGGTCGGCATGACGCTGCCGATCGCGCGAGACCTGGCGGGTGAAGGCATCCGCGTCAACACCATCTTGCCGGGCATCTTCAATACGCCGCTGCTGCAGGGTGCGGCAGAGAACGTCAAGGCCGCGCTGGCCGCTTCGGTGCCGTTCCCCAAGCGCCTGGGGCAGCCGGAAGAGTTTGCCTCGCTGGCCGTCGAGATGTGCCGCAACGGCTATTTCAACGGCGAGTCGGTGCGCCTGGACGGCGCCATCCGCATGGCGCCGCGCTGAGCGTAGCGCCAGCACATCGTCGTGTCCGGGCCCGCGCACCGCTGGTCCGGACACTATCAGAATCAGGAGGCGCGGATGGACTTCAGCTATCTGACGACATTGCCCCACGCGGTACGCCACTTCGCGCGCCTGCGGCCCGAGGCGGTGGCGTATGCGTTCGAAGGCCGGCAGACCACCTATGCCGAGTTCGAGCGGAACACCAATCGCGTGGCACAGGCCCTGCTGGCTGAAGGCGCCGGGGTCGGCGAGCGCATCGGCTATATCGGCAAGAACAGCGACCACTATTTCGAGCTGCTGCTTGGCGCGTCCAAGATCGGCGCGGTGATGACGCCGGCCAGCTGGCGCCTGGCGCCGCCCGAGGTGGAGTTCATCCTCGGCCATTGCGATGCCGTGGTGCTCTTCGTCGGGGCGGAATCGGCGGCAATGGTCCGGAACCTGCTGCCCGCGCTGCCGATGGTGCGCAAGGTGGTGGTGATGGAGCCGTGCGCCGAGCAAGGCGACTGGCAGTGCTACACCGGCTGGCGCGACGCGCAGCCGGATACGCCGCCCGCGCACCAGCCCGCCGCGCATGACGTGCTGCTGCAGCTGTACACATCCGGCACCACCGGCCGGCCCAAGGGCGCGATGCTCACGCACCGCAACCTGACCATCGGCACCGAAGTCAGCGAGCGCGAGAACGTGCGCTGGTCGCACTGGGTCGCCGACGATGTTTCGCTGGTGGCGATGCCGGTGGCGCATATCGGCGGCTCCGGCTGGGGCCTGCGCAACCTGCTGTCCGGTGCCAAGGGCGTGGTAGCGCGCGAGTTCGATCCGCGCGCGGTGCTCGACTTTATCGAGAAGGAACGCATCAGCAAGCTGTTCCTGGTGCCGGCCGCGATGCAGATCGTGCTGCGCGACCCGCGCGCGCGCCAGGTGGACTACTCGCGCCTGAAGTACCTGCTGTACGGCGCCGCGCCGATTCCGGCGGCGCTGCTGCGCGAGGGCATCGAGGTGTTCGGCTGCGGCTTCGTGCAGCAGTACGGCATGACCGAGACCACCGGCACCATCGTGGCGCTGCCGCCCGAGGACCACACCACCGAGGAAGTGCCGCGCATGCGTGCCGCGGGCAAGCCGCTGCCTGGCGTGGAGATCAAGGTGGTCGACTATGAAGGCCGCCAGCTCGCGCCCGGCGAGGTCGGCGAACTCGTGGTGCGCTCGCAGCACAACATGGCCGGCTACTGGAAGCAGCCCGAAGAGACCGCGCGCACCATCGACGCCGAAGGCTGGCTGCGCACCGGCGACGCGGGCTACATGGATGCCGACGGCTACCTGTACATCCATGACCGCGTCAAGGACATGATCATCAGCGGCGGCGAGAACGTCTATCCGGCCGAGGTTGAAAGCGCGATCTACGGCCACCCGCAAGTGGCGGACGTGGCGGTGATCGGCGTGCCCGACGAGAAGTGGGGCGAGGCGGTCAAGGCCATCGTCGTGCTCAAGCCCGGGCAGGCGCCGGACCAGGCCGGCATCATCGCGTGGACGCGCCAGCGGCTGGCGGGCTTCAAGGTGCCCAAGAGCATCGAGTTTGTCGAAGCGCTGCCGCGCAACCCATCGGGCAAACTGCTGCGGCGCAAGCTGCGCGAGCCGTTCTGGGAAGGGATGAACCGGCGGGTGAACTGACGCTGGCAAGCAGCAAGCCAAAGCACCAAAGCAAAACCCGCCGTGACTGGCGGGTTTTGTTTTGCCTGCCGGCATTGCTCCGGCCTCAGTCGGCCTGGATGCCGAACTCCTTGACCACCTTGGTATAGCGGGCCGTGTCGGCTGCGATCAGCTTTGACAGCACCGCGGGCTCGCCGCCCGAAGGCGTGACCGCGATGGTGGCCATGCGCGCCACCACGTCGGGCATCTTCAGGATCTCGTTGACGTGCGTGTTGAGCGTGCGCACCAGGTCGGCCGGCATGCCCTTGGGCCCGAGCAGGGCCTGCCAGGCGCCGATTTCCACGTCCTTGTAGCCCAGCTCGGCCAGCGTCGGCACGTTGGGCGCGAACGGCGAGCGCTTCTGGTCCGCCACCGCCAGCGGCACCAGGCTGCCGTTGCCGACGTACTGCGAGATCGCGCCGTAGGTGATGTAGGTCACCGGCACCTGCCCGCCGATCACGTCGACGATGGCGGGCGCCAGGCCGCGGTAGGGCACCTGGCTGATCTTGATGCCGGCGGACTTGTTGAACAGTTCGCCCATGATGTGCATCGGCGAGCCATTGCCGGGCGTGGCATAGGTTTCCACCTTGCCGGCCTTGGCGCGTGCCACCAGGTCGCTGACCTTGGTGATGCCGGTGCCCTTGTTGACGACCACGAACAGCGACTGCGTGCCGATCTGGCTGATGGGCGTGAAATCGTGCTGCACGTCATAGCTGGCGCCGGCGCCGGCCTTGAGCACCAGCGGCGCGATGGCGACGGTGTTGGGGGCCAGCAGCAGAGTGTAGCCGTCCGGGTTGGCGCGCGCCACGTAGGCGCTGCCGATGGTGCCGGCGGCGCCGGTGCGGTTTTCCACCACCACCGACTGCTTCAGGCGCGGGGCGAGCTTTTCGGCGAACATGCGCGCCAGCACGTCGACGTCGCCGCCGGCCGGGTAGGCCACAACGATGGTGATGGGCTTGTTCGGGTACGCACCCTGGGCCAGGGCGGTGCCGCCGGTGGCAGCGACCAGGGCGGTCGCGGCGGCCAGCGTGGCGAGTACTTTGCGGCGTACGGACTTCATGATGTTCAGACCTCTGTAAGACGCGGCGCCCGGACGGGCCGGGGCCAATGGCTGTGTTGGCGTCCGGCGCGTTGCATGCGCCGGACGGTACCGCCGGGGGGCGCGGAGGAAATCAGAAAACGTGCTTGATGCCGATCATCGAGCCCCACTGGTTCTCGCCCGGGCGCGGGTTCGAGCCAGGCGAGCCGCCGCTGACTGACATGGCCAGCTGGCCGCCGTTGTTGATAAAGCCGGCGGTGGCGTACACCGAGGTGCGCTTGCTGAAGCTGTACATCGCGCGCAGCGTATAGAGCATGGCCTGGTTGTCGCTGCCGTGGTAGTTCAGGAAGTAGACCTGGCCCGCCAGGTTGACCGCGGGGGTGATGTCGTAGGACGCGCCGGCGTAGTACAGGTCGCTGATCGGCGTGCGGCTGCCCTCGTTGTCGCGGCGGATCCAGCCGGCGCCGATCTTGGCGCGCTGGAACAGCATGTAGCCGCCCAGCGACAGGCGGTCGTCGGTCAGGTTGCTGTTGGTCAGGCCACCGAAGGCGCCCGGGCCGCCGCGCTGCGAGTCATACGCGGCGGTGACGCCCCAGGTCTTGTTGTCGTAGCCGAGCATGGCCGACCACTCGCGGCACGCCTTCTTGTCGGCGGCGTTCTCGCCGGCGCAGTTGGTGCCCGAGGGGCTGGGGCCGGCGTTGACCGCGTCGCGCCCGAAGCTGTAGGTGGCGCCCACCACGAAGCCGTTGAAGTTGGCCTTGTACGACACCGCGTTGTCGGCGCGCGTATTGGGCAGGTAGCTGTCGAGCGAGCCCGAGCCGTACACGTTGGGCCCCAGGACGTCGCTGTCGAGCGTGGCCCAGAACAGCATGGTGTACTGCCGGCCGAACGACAGCGTCCCGTACTGGTTGGTCAGCCCGACCAGAGCCTGGCGCCCGAACAGGCGGCCGCCCTGATTGGAGGTGCCCGAATCCGGCGAGAAGCCCGACTCCAGCACGAAGATGCTCTTCAGGCCGCCGCCCAGGTCTTCGGTGCCGCGGATGCCCCAGCGCGAGGGCACGGTCGCGGTCAGGTTGGGCATGCGCACCAGGCCGTTGCCGTTGGCGCCGACATTGCTCACATACTCGACGCCCGTGTCGATGACCCCGTACAGGGTGACCGAAGATTGTGCCGAGGCCAGCAGGGGGAGAGCCGCGGCCAGGCCTGCGGCAATTCGTGCAAGTTTCATCTACCAGTTTCCTTCCGTTTTCCGTTTTGTCGTCTTGTTGTCCGCTGCCACTACGGATGGCGGCCGCGAATGCTGTTTCGGTCTCTTTTGTGTTTTATATATGAAACATCAAACAACATAAGAAACGTTAGGCAAAATATAGCCGTGAGTTTCCACAAGATGTGAGGAGGGTTATCCCTAGTGAGGCGGCGCCACGACGGCTAACGCCGGCTCTGCGCACAGGTTTTCGCTCTCCCTATCGTTAACCCTCATCCCGGTTGGACCCCGACACGCCTATGCTTCAAAAGTTTTATTCTCAAACCTAAGTTTTATATATGGAACAAAATCAGCCTCGCAAGCCAACTGAGCCAGACCGGCAGTTGCTGGAAGCCCTCGACAGCGGGTTTGCCCAGCGCGTGGTGCAGGTGGGCGCGGGCGGCGAGCGCGTGGCCTACCGCTGCGGCGGGGGCACTGGCCCGGCGGTCGTGCTGCTGCACGGCATCAGTTCCGGCGCGGCGTCGTGGCTGCCGTGCGCGAGCCTGCTGGCCGCGCACGCGCGGGTGATCGCCTGGGATGCGCCGGGCTATGGCGATTCGTCGCCGCTGGCGCAGGCGCGGCCATTGGCATCTGACTACGCGCAGCGGCTGGACGGACTGCTGCAGGCCCTGGGCGTGCAGCCGGCGCTGATCGTCGGGCATTCGCTGGGCGCGCTGATGGCGGCGGCCTATGTCGCCAACGCGCGCCAGCTGCCCGCGCGCCTGCTGTTGCTCAGCGTGGCGCAAGGCTACGGCGGCGCGGGAAGGGAAGCCCAGGCAAGGGAGGTTGCGCGCCAGCGGCTGGAGGCGCTGGAATCCCTGGGCGTCGATGGCCTGGCGCAACGCGGGCCGGCCCGGCTGCTGAGCGAAGAGGCCGACCCCGGCGCACAGGCATGGGTGCGCTGGAACATGCAACGGCTGAACCCGGACGGCTACCGGCAGGCGGTGGCGATGCTGTGCGGCGACGACATCCACGCCTACCTGGCGCAGCGCCCCGATGCCTTGCCCACGCAGATTGCCTGCGGCAGCCATGACGTGGTCACCACGCCGCCCGCCTGCGGCACGCTGGCCGAACGCTTCGGCCTGCCGTTCTCGCTGATCCCCGATGCCGGCCACGCCTGCTATATCGACCAGGCCGCCGCCACCGCGCGGCTGATCCGCTCGGTGCTGGACGACATCACCTGAAGCCACCGCGGCGGCGCCTGCCGCCGCATCCCACGTGGTGGCGCGCACCTTGCGCCACCCCTTCCAGATTTCGTAGTGCCGATCGCGGGTTAACCCCAGTCAATTTTTGTGGCCGCGTTGTCTATAGTCGTACCTGTGTTCAATATCTAAACCAGTGTTTCATTAGTAAAACGTAGCCAGGCGATCGCAATACCGGTCGACGCGGCACGCGGAACACGGTCCCCCCGCTGCAAGACATGGAGCAAAGCGCAATGGAAAGCCTCACGTACAACCCGAACCTGGTGCCCTGGGAGCGTCCGGCGCCGAACAACGTGGCAGGCAAGGGCCATATCGAGCAACCCGGCAAGGTCGCCAACATCGTCTGGCAGACCCGCGCCGCCGCACCGACCGCCTATGAGAACGCGCTGGGCGATGCCCTGGAAGCCGCGTTCGAAGGCGGCGCGCAGAACCCGCAGGACATCGTGCGCGCCTTCAACGACGCCGGTTTCCTGGGCGTGGACGGCCAGCGCTGGACCGAAGAGCGCTTCCTGTCCGAAATGCGCCGGCTGGGTGCCTGAGCCCGCCCCAGTCCAAGTCCAGCCTCGAAGCGAGAAAACCATGGAATCGAACAAGCAAGCCCGCACCGAAGCCCGCCTGAACACCGGCCTGCGCAACTACTGGTACCCGGTCGCCGCCTCGTGGGCGGTGTCCCATGCCCCGATCGGCATCACCCGCCTGAGCCAGAACATCGTGCTGTGGCGCGACGGCGAAGGCCAGGTCCACGCCCTGGAAGACCGCTGCCCGCACCGAGGCGCGCGCCTGTCGATGGGCTGGAACCTGGGCGACCGCGTTGCCTGCTGGTACCACGGCGTCGAGGTCGGCGGCGACGGCCAGGTCAAGAGCGTGCCGGCGGTGGAAAGCTGCCCGCTGGAAGGCCGCACCTGCGTGCGCAGCTACCCGGTGCAGGAAAAGGCCGGCGCCATCTTCCTGTGGTTCGGCGACCAGGCCCCGCAAGGCGAGGGCAGCCCCGACGAACTGCGCCTGCCGGAAGAACTGGTCAGCGAAGAACACAGCAACTTCCTGTGCGTGGCGCACTGGGACTGCAACTACCGCTACGCCATCGACAACGTGATGGACCCGATGCACGGTGCCTACCTGCATGCGGTGTCGCACTCGATGGCCAGCGGCGAGAAGTCCGCCGTGATGCAGGTGCGCGAGACCGAGCATGGCCTGGTGTTCGAGAAGACCGGCCAGCGCGGCGTCAATTTCGACTGGGTGGAATTTGGCGAGACCGGCACGCTGTGGCTGCGCCTGGCGATTCCGTACCGCGCCAGTGTCGGCCCGGGCGGCCCGTTCGGCATCGTCGGCATGGCCACGCCGGTGGATGAAGACCACTGCATGGTGTTCTTCTGGCGTACCCGCCACGTGCAGGCCTGGGAGCGCGACGTGTGGCGCTTCCTGTATCGCAACCGCCTGGAGCAGCTGCACTGGGACGTGCTGGAGCAGGACCGCGTGGTGCTGGAAATGATGGCCCCGAACGCGCGCGACCACGAGATGCTGTACCAGCACGACGCCGGCATCACCCGCGTGCGCCGCCTGCTC
Organism: Cupriavidus necator N-1; assembly: GCF_000219215.1. Lineage (NCBI taxonomy): Bacteria > Pseudomonadati > Pseudomonadota > Betaproteobacteria > Burkholderiales > Burkholderiaceae > Cupriavidus > Cupriavidus necator. Next base: position 722,362 of record NC_015723.1, read on the forward strand.
AAGCGCCGCGCCGAGCAGGAAGTGGCCGACGAGCCCGTCGCCATGCTGCAACCCGCCGGAGCCGCCAGCCATGCCTGAGGCAAACACCAACAACACCTTGCTGGCCGGGCGCAAGGTGCTGGTCACAGGCGCCGCGCGCGGACTGGGCCTGGCCTTCGTCAAGGCGCTGGCCGAAGCCGGCGCCACCGTGGCCATGGCCGACATCCTGGCCGAGCGCCTGCAGCAGGAAGCCGACGCCCTGCGCGCCCGCGGCCTGAAGGTGGTGCCGGTCACGCTGGACCTGTCCGATCCGGCCTCGGTGCAGGCTTGCGCCGAGGCCGCGGTCAAGGCGCTGGGCGGGCTCGACGGCCTGGTCAACAACGCCGCGGTGACGGATTCCGGCGGCCGTGACGCCGCCACCATCGACATCGCCACCTGGGACCGCGTGATGAACGTCAACGTGCGCGGCACCTGGCTGATGACCACCGCCTGCCTGCCGGCGCTGCGCGCCAGCGGCCGCGGCGCCATCGTCAACCTGGCTTCGGACACGCCGCTGTGGGGCGCGCCCAACCTGCTGGCCTACGTGGCGAGCAAGAGCGCCATCATCGGCATGACCCGGTCGCTGGCGCGTGAACTGGGCAAGGACCAGATCACGGTGAACGCCGTGGCCCCGGGCCTGACGCTGGTGGAAGCCACCGAATACGTGCCGCAGCACCGGCACGACCTGTACCGCGAGCAGCGCGCGATCACGCGCGAGCAACTGCCCGACGATGTTTGCGGCGCGGTGCTGTTTGCACTGTCCGACCTCGCCCGTTTCGTGACCGGCCAGACGCTGGCGGTCAACGGCGGCTTTGTCATGCATTGAACCAACCGATCCACTGAAAACAGAAGGAATCCAAATGAGCGATCTTTCTCAACCACAAAACATCAAGCGTTCCTGGGACCAGCCGGAGGACGCCTCGTTCGACCAGTGGATGGAAAGCCGCGTGGCGCGCTTCTCCACGCGCAAGTACGACTGGGACGCGCTGAAGTTCCAGGCCGACTACGACCCCAAGTACCGCCGCGCGCAGATGCGCTACCTGGGCACCGGCGGCACCGGCGTGGCCGCCGACACCAACACCGTGCCGAGCGAGCATTTCACCTTCTCCACGATGATCATCCCGGCCGGCCATGAAGGCCCGTCGCATATCCACACCGATGTGGAAGAGGTGTTCTTCATCCTGCGCGGCAAGGTCAAGCTGATCCTGGAAAAGGACGGCGAGCGCTTCGAGACCATCCTGACCGACCGTGACCTGGTCTCGGTGCCCCCTGGCGTCTACCGCGAGGAAATCAACATCGGCGAGGAAGACGCGCTGATGTGCGTGATGCTGGGTGCCAAGAAGCCGATCACGCCGACCTACCCGCCCGAGCATCCGCTGACGAAGATCAAGCGCTAATGCCGGCGAACGTCCGTCAGCACGCATCCACCGAAGCCATGAGCAGCAACCCCATCCCGGCCACGCCCGCCGCCAACGAGACCCCGGACAAGTACATCGTTCCGGGCCTGGAGCGCGGCCTGCGCCTGCTGAGCGAGTTCAGCAGCAAGGACCGCACCATGTCGGCAGCGGAACTGGCGCGCCGTCTGAAGGTGCCGCGCTCGACCGTGTTCCGCCTGCTGGCCACGCTGGAAATGCTGGGCTTTGTGGAACGCGCCGATGGCGGCCGGGATTTCCGGCTGGGCATGGCCGTGCTGCGCCTGGGGTTTGAATACCTGGCGTCGCTGGAGCTGACCGAGCTGGGCCGCCCGCTGCTGGAGCGGCTGCGCGACGAGATCGGCTACCCCAGCAACCTGGTGGTGCGCGACGGGCGTTCGATCGTCTACGTGGCCAAGGCGGTGTCGCCGCGGCCGTTTGCCAGCTCGGTCAACGTCGGCACGCGCCTGCCCGCGCATGCCACGGTGCTGGGGCGCGTGCTGCTGGAAGACCTGTCGCTGGCGGAGCTGCGCACGCTGTACCCGGAAACGCACCTTGCGGTGTTCTCCGAGAGCACGCCGCGCACGGTCGACGAGCTGCACGAGATCGTCCAGCGCGACCGCGAGCGAGGCTACGTGTTGCAGGAAGGCTTCTTCGAAGCCAGCATTTCGACCATTGCCGCGCCGGTGCGCGACCGCACCGGCAAGGTGGTGGCGGCGCTGGGCGCAACCATCCCCGCCGCGCATATCGATCCGGCGCAGCTGGATGCGATGGTGGAGAAGGTCAGGGATACCGCGGGCGAGCTGTCGCGCCTGCTCGACTACCGCCCGTCGCTGCACAGCAGCGGCGCCAAGGTGGTGAATCTGTATCGGGAGTGAGGACAATGTCCATGATTGAACTCGGCGGCAAGGTTGCCGTCGTTACCGGCGGGTCCTCCGGCATCGGGCTGGCGACCGTCGAGCTGCTGCTCGAAGCGGGTGCCGCCGTGGCCATGTGCGGCCGCGACGAGAGCCGCCTGCGCAGCGCCGAGGCGCAGTTGCGCGAGAAATTCCCCGGATGCCGGCTCTATGCCGCCACCTGCGACGTGCTCAAGCCTGAACAGGTCGCCGCCTTTGCCGCTGCCGTGCAGGCCACGCTGGGCAACGTCGACATGCTGGTCAACAATGCCGGCCAGGGTCGGGTGTCGACCTTCGCCAACACCGAAGACGCTGCCTGGATGGAAGAGCTGCAGCTCAAGTTCTTCTCCGTGATCCACCCGACGCGCGCCTTCCTGCCGCAACTGGAGAAGTCAGGCCAGGGCGCCATCGTCTGCGTCAACTCGCTGCTGGCGCAGCAGCCGGAGCCGCACATGGTGGCGACCTCCGCCGCGCGTGCCGGCGTGCTCAACCTGGTGCGCTCGATGGCCACCGAGTTTGCGCCCAAGGGCGTCCGCGTCAACGGCATCCTGATCGGGCTGGTCGAATCGGGCCAGTGGCGCCGCCGCTTCGAGGCGCGCCCCGAAGCAGACCGCCACCTGGACTGGGCCGCATGGACCGCGCGCCTGGCCCAGCAGAAACATATTCCCCTTGGCCGCCTGGGCCTGCCGGTCGAGGCAGCCCGCGCCATCCTGTTCCTTGCCTCGCCGTTGTCTTCGTACACCACGGGCAGCCATTTCGATATCTCCGGAGGACACTCCCGTCATGCCTAATCAACACCAGTACGAACAACAGCAGGTCACCGTCGGCTGCGCCATCACGGCGTTTCTCGAGCAGTGCGGCGTCAAGGCCGCCTTCGGCGTGATCTCGATCCACAATATGCCGATCCTCGATGCCATGGGCGAGCGCGGCAAGATCCGCTTCGTGCCGGCGCGCGGCGAAGCGGGCGGCACCAATATGGCCGACGCCTATGCCCGCACCACCGGCGGCCTGGGCGTATGCCTGACCAGCACCGGCACCGCCGCGGGCAACGCCGCCGGCGCCATGGTCGAAGCGCTGACCGCCGGCACGCCGATGCTGCACATCACCGGCCAGATCGAAACGCCGTACCTGGACCAGAGCCTCGCCTACATCCACGAAGCCCCGGACCAGCTCACCATGCTCAAGGCTGTGTCCAAGGCCGCCTTCCGCATCCGCAGTGCCGACACCGCCATCAGCACCATCAAGCTGGCCGTGCAGACCGCGCTGACGGCGCCGACCGGCCCGGTCAGCGTGGAGATCCCCATCGACATCCAGGCCGCGCTGATCGACATGCCGGCCGACCTGCAGCCGCTGCCGGTGCCGCAGCACGTGCCGTCGGCGCACGCGCTGGACGCGCTGGCCGAGCGCCTGGTCAAGGCCAAGCGCCCGCTGCTGTGGCTGGGCGGCGGTGCGCGCCACGCCAGCAAGCAGGTGCAGCGCCTGCTGGACCTGGGCTTCGGCGTGGTCACCAGCACGCAGGGCCGCGGCATTGTGCCGGAAGACGATCCCCGCTCGCTGGGTGCCTTCAACCTGCACAAGCCGGTCGAAAACTTCTACCAGACCTGCGATGCGATGCTGGTGGTGGGTTCGCGCCTGCGCGGCAATGAAACCCTGAAGTACGAACTGAAGCTGCCGCGCCCGCTGCTGCGCATCGACGCCGACCCAGCCGCCGAAGGCCGCTGCTACCTGAGCGACTACTTTGTCAGCGGCGACGCCGCGCTGGCGCTGGACGCCCTGGCGGATCGGCTCGAAAAGCGCATGCAGATCGATCCGGCCTTCGCCGCCGACCTGCGCCGCGCGCACGACACCGCCGTCAACAGCCTGGTCGACGGCCTGGGCCCGTACTCGGCGCTGGTGCAGGCGCTGCAGGGCGCGGTCGGCCGCAGCTTCAACTGGGTGCGCGACGTGACCGTGTCGAACAGCACCTGGGGCAACCGCCATCTGCGCATCTTCGATTCGCGTGCCGGCGTGCATGCGCTGGGCGGCGGCATCGGCCAGGGCCTGGCGATGGGCATCGGCGCCGCGATCGGTGCTGCGGCGACCGCTTCGGGCAAGAAGACGTTCACGCTGGCCGGCGACGGCGGCTTCATCCTGAACCTGGGCGAACTGGCCACCGCGGTGCAGGAACGCGCCGACATGGTGATCGTGCTGATGAACGACAAGGGCTACGGCGTGATCAAGAACATCCAGGACGCGCAGTACGGCGGCCGCCGCCACTACGTGGACCTGCATACGCCGGACTACGCCACGCTGGCAAAGTCGCTGTCGCTGCGCCATGCCCGCGTGAGCAACCTGGCCGAGGTCGACGCCGCGCTGGAAGCGGCCACGGCCGAGTCCGGCCCGTTCCTGCTTGAAATCGACATGCTGTCGATCGGTTCCTTCAAGACCATCTTTGCCGGCCCCCCGGTGAACAAGGACAACGAAGAGCCGGCGCGCGAACAAACCACTGTCACCGCCTGAGGGAGACCGGAGATGCTGCATGTGTCCATGGTTGGCTGCGGCGCGATCGGCCGCGGCGTGATGGAATTGCTCAAGAGCGATCCTGACGTGGTGTTCGACGTGGTGATCGTGCCGGAGCACACGATGGACGAGGCACGCGACGCGGTCTGCGCGCTGGCGCCGGGCGCCCGCGTGGCGACGCACCTGGACGACCAGCGTCCCGACCTGCTGGTCGAGTGTGCCGGCCACCATGCGCTGGAAGAGCACATCGTGCCGGCGCTGGAGCGCGGCATCCCGTGCATGGTGGTGTCGGTGGGCGCGCTGTCCGAGCCCGGCATGGCCGAGCGGCTGGAAGCGGCGGCGCGCCGCGGCGGCACGCAGGTGCAGCTGTTGTCGGGTGCGATCGGCGCGATCGATGCGCTGGCCGCGGCGCGTGTCGGCGGGCTGGATGAAGTGATCTACACCGGCCGCAAGCCGGCTCGCGCCTGGGCCGGCACGCCGGCCGAGCAGCTCTTCGACCTGAATGCGCTGACCGAGGCGACCGTGATCTTCGAAGGCACGGCACGCGACGCGGCGCGCCTGTATCCCAAGAACGCCAACGTGGCCGCCACTGTGTCGCTGGCAGGCCTGGGGCTGGACCGCACGTCGGTGAAGCTGCTGGCCGACCCGCATGCGGTGGAGAACGTGCATCACGTGGAGGCGCGAGGCGCTTTCGGCGGCTTCGAGCTGACCATGCGCGGCAAGCCGCTCGCGGCCAACCCCAAGACTTCCGCGCTGACGGTGTTCAGCGTGGTGCGCGCACTGGGCAACCGCGCGCACGCGGTATCGATCTAGTCCCGGCAGCCACGCCCTACAGACTTAGCAGGCAACGACAATGAAGACGCAAGAAGTACTCCCCATCTGCATCGCGGGCGAATGGCGCCTGGGGACCGGCGACCGCTATGGCACGCGCTACCCGGCTACCGGCGAAGTGGTGGCCGAACTCAACGCCGCCAACCTGTCGGACGTGGAAGAAGCGGTGCAGGGCGCCCACCAGGCCTTCCTCACCAGCGGCTGGGCCCAGCGCAAGCCGCATGAGCGCGCCGCGGTCCTGTACCGCGTGGCCGAACTGATCCGCGCCCAGGGCGAGCAACTGGCCCAGCGCCAGCGCCTGGACAACGGCAAGCCGATCAGCGAGACGCGCGCCCTGGTGGCCAGTGCCGCCGGCACCTTCCAGTTCTTTGCCGCCGCCTGCGAGACGCTGGAAGAAACCATCACGCCGCAGCGCGGCGACTGCCTGACCATGAGCGTGTACGAGCCCATGGGCGTGGTCGCGGCGATCACGCCGTGGAACTCGCCGATCGCCAGCGAGGCGCAGAAGATGGCGCCGGCGCTGGCCGCGGGCAACGCCGTGGTGGTCAAGCCCGCTGAAGTCACCCCGCTGATGGCGCTGGAACTGGCGCGCATCTGCGAAGAGGCCGGCGTGCCCAAGGGCCTGGTCAGCGTGCTGCCGGGCAAGGGCTCGGTGATCGGCGACGCCATCACCAAGCATCCGCTGGTGCGGCGCGTGTCGTTCACCGGCGGCACCACCACCGGCAAGCACATCGCCCATATCGCCGCCGACAAGATGATGCCGGTGTCGCTGGAACTGGGCGGCAAGTCGCCGACCATGGTGTTCGACGATGCCGACCTGGACCATGCGGTCAACGGCGTGCTGTACGGAATCTTCAGCTCGTCGGGCGAGTCGTGCATCGCCGGCTCGCGCCTGTTCGTGGCACGCTCGCAGTACGAAGCCTTTATCGACCGCCTGGCCGCGGGCGCCGCGCACCTGCGCGTGGGCGACCCCGCCGATGAGCGCACCCAGATGGGCCCGCTGATCACCGACCGCCATCGCGACAGCATCGAGTCGTACGTCGCCGCCGGCGTGGAAGAGGGCGGCCAGCTGCGCACCGGCGGCCTGCGCCCCGACGTGGCCGGCCTGCCCAACGGCTATTTCTACACGCCGACCATCATCGAAGGGCTGGATAACAACGCCCGTATCTGCCAGGAAGAGATCTTCGGGCCGGTGCTGGTGGCGATCCCGTTCGACGACGAGGACGACCTGATCGCGCAGGCCAACGACAGCGTCTATGCGCTCGCCGCCGGCATCTGGACGCGTGACTACAAACGCGCCTGGCGCGTGGCACGGGCCGTGCAGGCGGGCAACGTGTGGATCAACACCTACAAGCAGTTCTCGATCGCGACGCCGTTCGGCGGCTGGCGCGACAGTGGCCTGGGCCGCGAGAAGGGACGGCTTGGCATCCTGCAGTACATGGAGCAGAAGAGCGTGTACTGGGGCCTGAACGAACAACCGCTGCCGTGGGCCAACCACTGAACCCGGCAGGCTGGAGAGAAGCAATGATCAAGGTATTGGGGATCGACGAGATCGTCTACGGCGCGGATGACTTTGACGCCTGCCGTGGCTTTTTCACCGACTGGGGCCTGGCCATCAAGCGCGACGACGCGCAGGGCCTGGATTTCGAAACGCTCAACGGCTGCCGCGTGCTGGTGCGCCGCATCGACGACGCCACGCTGCCGCCCGCGATCGAAGCCGGCCCGACGCTGCGCGAAGTGGTGTGGGGCGTGGACTCGCAGGCCTCGCTGGACCAGCTCGCCAAGACGATTGCCGACGCACCGGGCTTCGTGAAGCAAGGCGAGGGCGATACGATGCGCATCGGCTGCACCGACCCGAACGGCCTGGCCGTGCGTTTCCAGGCCACGCGCAAGCATGACGTGCAGGTCGAATGCGCACTGATGAACACGTGGAACGACAAGCCGCGCCTGAACCAGCGCAGCCCGATCTACGACCACGCCACCCCGATCGAAGTGGGCCACGTGGTGTTCTTCGTCAAGGACGTCAAGGCCACGGAGCGCTTCTATGTCGAGAAGTTCGGCTTCGTGCCGTCGGACCGCTATCCGGACCGCGGCGCCTTCCTGCGCTGCACGCCCGAAGGCGGCCACCACGACCTGTTCCTGCTGCAGCTGCCGGAACCCAAAAGCGGCCTGAACCACGTCGCCTTCACCGTGCGCGACATCCATGAAGTCTTCGGCGGCGGCATGCATGTCTCGCGCAAGGGGTGGGACACGCAGCTCGGCCCGGGCCGGCACCCGATCTCGTCGGCCTACTTCTGGTACTTCAGGAACCCGGCCGGCGGCCTGATCGAGTACTACGCCGACGAAGACCAGCTGGACGAACACTGGGAGCCGCGCGCTTTCGAGCCGGGGCCGACCATGTTCGCCGAATGGGCGATCGAAGGCGGCATCGACGGCAACACCCGCCGCCAGAAGAACGCGGGCGGACCGGCAGGCAAGTTCCTGACCGAGAAGCGGTAAGTCAGCAGCAATCGAAGGAAGCAGCAATGAGTGCCCACCAGTCCCTGACCCTGCGCGTCCACGCCATGCGCTATGAAGCGCGCGGCGTGGTCAGCATCGAACTGCAAGATCCCGAAGGGAAGACCCTGCCCGAGTACAGCCCGGGCGCCCATATCGACCTGCACCTGGGCAACGGCCTGGTGCGCAGCTACTCGCTGTGCGGCGCGCCCGAAGCGCGCCAGCGCTATACCGTGGGCGTGCTGCTGGACCGCGGCAGCCGCGGCGGTTCGCGCTACGTGCATGAGCAGCTGCGCGTTGGCACCACGCTGACCGTGGGGGCGCCGCGCAACAACTTCGCCCTGGACGAAAGCGCCGCGCACACCGTGCTGGTCGCCGGCGGCATCGGCGTGACGCCGATCGTCTGCATGGCGCGCCGGCTGGCCGAACTGGGCAAGTCGTTCACGCTGATCTACTGCGCCCGTTCGCGTGCCGAGGCCGCATTCGTCGAACAGCTGTCGGCCCATGGCGATGCAGTGCGCTTTCACTTCGACGACGAGGCCGGCGTGCCGCCGGACTTGAACGCGATGCTGGCCGGCCAGGACCCGCAGACGCACTTCTACTGCTGCGGCCCCGGCCCGATGCTGAAGGCGTTCGAGGCTGCCTGCGAAGCGCATAGCTACCCGAACGTGCACATCGAGCGCTTTGCCGCCGATCCCTCGACCGAGGCGGTGCAGGAAGGCGAGTACACCGTGTCGCTGTCGCGCACCGGCACCACCGTCAAGGTGCCGTCCGGCAAGTCGCTGCTGGACGCGCTGCTCGATGCCGGCGTACAGATGGACTACAGCTGCCGCGAAGGCGTGTGCGGCTCGTGCGAGACCGCGGTGCTGGAAGGCTGCCCCGACCATCGCGACAGCGTGCTCAGCAGCAGCGAGCGCGCCAGCAACAAGACCATGATGGTGTGCGTGTCGGGGTGCAAGGGCAGCAAGCTGGTGCTCGACCTGTAATCCTGCCGCACAGCCTTTGGACACCGATGGTGTTCCCCTCTCCCCTCATGGGGAGAGGGCAGGGTGAGGGGTGGTTTGGCAAGGCACCACGCCACCAGAACCGCCGCCCCTCACCCCTGGCCCCTCTCCCGCATGCGGGAGAGGGGAGCAAACCTCCCGCATGCCGGGCCGCCCCAAGAATCAAACCGAGACATCCCGTGCTGACCCAGAGACAAGACGCAGCGTCCCCCGGCGCACCGGTGGCCGCCACCGCAGGTATCGTGACCACGGCTGACAGCGCCGGCCAGAGCGCAGCGGCGGCCCGCAGCGGCCCGCTCACGCGCGGCAATATCGTTGCCCGCATCGAGCGCATGCCGGGAAACGCCATGCATATCCGCGCCCGGTTGCTGATCGGCCTGGCCACCTTCTTCGATGGCTTCGACGTGATCGCCATCGCCGCCACGCTGCCGCTGCTGATCGCGCAGTGGTCGCTCACGCCGGGCCAGATCGGCTTTCTGATCGCGGCGCCGTCGGTCGGCCAGTTGGTCGGGGCGCTGCTGTTCCCGGGGCTGGCCGAGCGCTTCGGCCGGCTGCGCTCGATCGGCTGGAGCGCGGGCATCATCGGGCTGATGAGCCTGGCCTGCGGCTTTGCCCCGTCGTTCGAGATCTTCGCGCTGCTGCGCATCGTGCAGGGCCTGGGCCTGGGCGGCGAACTGCCGGTGGCGGCCACCTATATCAACGAGGTCACGCGCGCCCATGGGCGCGGGCGCTTCGTGCTGCTGTACGAGGTGGTGTTCCCGATCGGGCTGATGGTGTCCAACGGCATCGGCGCCTGGCTGGTGCCGCACTACGGCTGGGAGCTGATGTATTTCATCGGCGGCGTGCCGCTGGTGCTGTTCTTCATCCTGCGCCGCGTGATCCCGGAATCGCCGCGCTGGCTGGCCGAGAAGGGCCGGCTGGACGAGGCCGATGCCGCGCTGTGGGCCTTCGAGGCGCGCGCCAGGACGCCGCTGCCGCCGCTGGGCGACACCAGCGCCTACGAACGCATGGCACAGCACCCGCGCCGCCGCGTGCGCGACCTGGTCAGCAAGCCCTATATCGGCCGCACGCTGGCGGTGTGGATGCTGTGGGCAACCTGCGGCTTTATCCAGTACGGGCTGTCGACGTGGCTGCCCACGGTCTACAAGACCGTCTACCACGCGCCGCTGCAGCTGGCGCTGAACCTCGCCGCCGGCGCCTCGGTGCTGGGCGTGGTCGGTTCGCTGGTGTGCGCGATGATTGTGGACAAGGTCGGGCGCAAGCCGGTGATCAATGTGTCGTTCCTGCTGTGCGCGCTGTCGCTGGTGCTGGCGGGGGTGTTCCACGCGTCGAACGTGTATGTGGTCGCGACCCTGTGCGCGCTGGCGATGGGGTTCCTGGCCAGCGGCTTCATCACCGCCTATGTCTATACGCCGGAACTGTATCCGACCAGCGTGCGGGCGATGGGGTGTGGGCTGGGTGGGGCGTGGCTCAAGCTGGCGGCGATCTTCGCGCCGGGGCTGATTGCCAGCACCATCGGCAGTGGTGATCTCAGCATTGCCTTCTTCGCGCTGTCCGTGGTGCCCGCGCTGGCGGCTGTCACGGTACATTTCCTTGGGATTGAGACCAAGGGCCGCGTGCTGGAGGAGCTGGAGGTCTGAACGGGCGTTGCTCGTCCCGTTCCCTTGGGGGCTGCACCGTGATCCGGTGCAGCCCTTTTTCTTTGCGCCGGAAGCTCAGCTCATCCGCGCCCCGGTAACCGCCACCACCTTCGCCCAACGCGCGATTTCCCCCTGCAGGAACTGCGTGAACTGCGCGGCATCATTGCCCACCGGCATCAGCCCTTCGCCGGCCAGGCGCTTGCGCATTGCCGGCGACGCGACCGCGGCGCGCACGGCTTTCTCCAGCTGTGCAACCACGTCCGCCGACATGCCGGCCGGCCCGAGCAGGCCGTACCACGAGCTGTAGTCGAAATTGGGCACCACGTCGGCGATCGGCGCGATCTGCGGGAACGCGGGCAGGCGCTTCAGGCTGCTGACGCCCAGCCCCTTGACCTTGCCGGCCCGCAACAGCGGCTGCACCGTGGCGACGTTGCCCAGCAGCAAGTCGGCCTGGCCGGCGACCACGTCGGCGATCGCGGGGGACGCGCCTTTGTAAGGCACGCTGACCAGGTCAATGCGCGCCTCTTGCTTGAACATCTCGCCGGCCAGGTGGTTGGCGCTGCCGAGGCCGGCCACGGCGATGCTGAGCTTGCCGGGCCTGGACTTGGCCAGCGCGATCAGCTCGCGCACGTTGTTCGCGCCCAGGTCGGGGCGTGACACCAGCAGCAGCGGCGAGGTGGCGATCAGCGAAATCGGCGTGAAGTCCTTGATCGGGTCGAACGGCTTCTTGTCGAACAGCGCGGGATTGATGGCGTGGCTGGTGTAGCTGAGCAGCAGCGTGCCGCCGTCCGGATCGGCCTTGGCCACCGCGCGCGCTCGCCGCGATGTTGCCGGCTGCGCCGCCGCGGTTCTCGACGATATAGGGGTGCTTCAGGCGTTGCTCCAGTTCAGCGGCCAGCGCGCGCGCCACCAGGTCAGTGCCGCCGCCGGGCGTGGCGCCGACCAGCAACTTGGTCACGGCCGGGGCGGCCTGCAGGGTGCCGGGCAGCATTGTGCTGGCCGCCAGCAGCGCCAGGAATTCGCGTCGTTGCATGGGTTGTCTCCGTTTCTCTCTTTATGTACCTGGACGATGGGGGCATCGTTGCGGGGGCTTCTGGCCTGCCTCTGGTGGGCGGAATGCCTTACAGCATGTGCGGGGCAACGTGGCGGCGCGTGCCGTTAGTCGTCGTCCGCATAGCGGCGGCCGGCGTCGAGCAGCTGGGGCGTGCCGATCAGCCGGTTCAGTGCGTCGAAATCGTTCATTTCCTCCATGAATGCGCGTGTGCTGCCGTCGGCCCTGAGGCCGGCGAAGTAGCGCTGCAGCTGGCGCGAGGCGAAGCGCACGGTGCCGCCCGGGTAGATCACGATGCGGTAGCCGCGCCCGCCCAGTTCGGCCGCGCTCTGGATCGGGGTCTTGCCGCCCTCGACCATATTGGCCAGCAGCGGCACGCGTGCGGCGAAGCGGCCGCAGACGCGGTCCATGTCGGCGGCTGACACTACTGCCTCGATAAACAGCGCGTCGACGCCGCAGGCCAGATAGGCTTCGGCGCGCTCGATGGCGGCGTCCAGGCCTTCCACGGCGACGGCGTCGGTGCGCGCCAGGATCAGTGTGTCGGCGCTATGGCGCGCGTCGAGAGCGGCACGCAGCTTGCCGCACATCTCGCGCACCGTGACCAGCGACTTGCCGGCGAGGTGGCCGCAACGCTTGGGAAAGCCCTGGTCCTCGAGCTGGATCATCGCCGCGCCGGCGCGCTCGAAAGCGCGCACCGTGCGCTGCGTGTTGAGCGCGTTGCCGTAGCCGGTGTCGCCGTCGACGATCACCGGCAGCGACACGCGGTCGGTGATGCGCGCCAGCACGTCGGCGGTCTCGGTGGCCGTGGTCAGGCCCACGTCGGAGTGGCCCAGCAGCGTGTAGGCGACCGCGCCGCCCGACAGGTACAGCGCCTCGAAGCCGGCCTGCTCGGCCAGCAGCGCGCTGAGGGCATCGTAGACGCCGGGCGCCAGCACCGGCTCGGGCCGGCGCAGGCGTTCCTTCAGCGAAGGGGAGTGCGTGCTGTCGCCGCTCATGCCGTGGCGCCCGCGGCCGCCTTGGCCGCATGCCCGGCCAGGATGCGCACCATGTCTTCCTGGCGCAGCTGTGGGCGCCAGGTCTCGAACAGCATGCCGAGCGCCGCCGCCTGGCGCTTCTCATAGTCAAGGAATTCCTGCGTGATCTCACTGCCGCGCACGCCGCCGCGCACCGATCCGGCACGCACGTCGCCGTAATATTCCTTCCAGTCTTCGGGCAGCGGCTGCGAACCCGGCACGGCCAGCCACAGGCGGAACAGGTGGCGCTTGCGGTCCGGCTCCTCATGGTCCTCGAACGGCGTGCGCGAATGCAGCGTGACGTAGTTGTTCAGCAGCTGCATGTCGCCTTGCTCCAGTTCCATGGTGAAGCACAGCAGCTCGCTCGGCATCAGCTCGTCGAGCAGGTCCAGCGCCTCGACCTGCGCCGGCGTCAGGCGCGGCAGCTCGGCAAAGTCGCGCTGCGCGGCGTCGGTGTTCTTGCGGTTGGTGCGCGCGGAGAAATACTCGGGATGGCTGCCGAAGACCGGGCAGCGGTAGTACGGCGGCTGGCTGGGGTCCTGCGTGCCTTGGTAGCTGTGGAAGAAGGTGTCCTTGAGCACCGGGATCAGGTCGGGGCGGCGGCGCTGCACTTCCTCATACAGCGCTATCGAACTGGTCACCTTGCTGGTGCCGCCCGCGCGCGCGGTGCGCCGGCACAGCAGGCCGACCACGTCGCACGAGTCCTGGTGAAAATCCAGCCCGGCATTGGTGTTGTAGCCGCGGCCGCCCTTGACCTTGTATTCGCCGCCTTCATTGCGCACGTCGTTCATGAACTGGCTGGCGCGGTTCTGCGTGCGGCCCACGCCCATGTACAGGCTCATGCCCCAGTAGGCCAGGCGCGATTCCTCCTCGGTCCATTCGTCGACCGGAAAGCCCTTGAGCAGGCACATGCCCCAGCCGCCCTGGGTGATGTCGATGGCGCGCCTGAGCACGGCGCGGGCGGCGTCATTGAGCGGAAAGTCGGCCTGCTGCATTGCCAGCAGCGGCTTGTTCAGTGTCCTGGCGTGGTCGAGCGCGTCACGCATGCCCTGGACTTCGGCCTCGTTCATGCGCAGTACCCAGGAGCGGTCCTCGCGGGCTTGCTGGGCGGTCCAGGCGACGGGGCGTTGCGATGCGGCGATGACTGACATGTCGGGGGCTCCTCCGTGTTTTGCGTAGCGTGCAGTGGTTGGGTTCGATCTGTGTTCGATCCCGTGAGCCCAGTCTAGCGGCGTGCCCTATCATTAGAAAAGCGAACTTATTTGAGTTACTTCATAAGATTTTTTGATGAAAATTGAGACCTTCCATACGCTTGAGGGCGTGCTGCAGACCGGCACCTTCGCCGGCGCCGCGCGTCAGGCCAACGTCACCCCCAGCGCTGTCAGCATGCAGATGAAGCAGCTTGAGCAGTACCTGGGCAAGCCGCTGTTCGACCGCTCCGGGCTGCAGGCGCGGCCCAACCAGCTCGCGCGCGAGGTGGCCGACACCATGCGCCAGGCACTGCAGAACCTGGAAGCGCTGCGCTCCGGAAGTGGACTGGCGGTGGAGGGGGTAGTGCGGCTGGGGGTGATCGAGTCGCTGCAACCGGTCGTGCTGCCCGGCATCGTGCGCTATGTGCGCGAGCGCCATCCCAGGCTGGAACTGCGGCTGGTGCGCGGGCGCAGCAGCACGCTGACGGCATCGGTCAAGGCAGGCGACATCGATGCGGCGCTCGTGGCGCAGCCGGCAGCCGGCGGTTCGGCGCGGCTGCGCTGGACCCCGATGATGCGGCGCGAACTGATGCTGATCGCACCACCCGCGTCCACCGAGACCAACGTGGCCTCGCTGTTCCGCCTGTACGACTGGATCCGCTACGACCGCAATACCGTGTCCGGGGCGATGGCGGCGCAGTACGTGCATGCGCACGTGTCCGAAATCCGCGGCACGCTGGAGTTCGACAGTGCGCCGGCGATCGTGGCAATGGTCAGTGCCGGGCTGGGGGTGTCGATCCTGCAGGGGCCCGACCCGACGCTGGTGCAAAACTACCCGGTGCGGCTGGTGCGGCTGGGCCGCTCGGCGCCGGTGCTGACCCTGTCGCTGGTGACGCGCAAGGGGGATGACGACAACCGCTCGGTGGCGGCTGTGCGTGACGCCATGCGGCTGACGCTGGCCTCGTACCAGCGCCAGAGCGTGGCAGCGCGCCACTGAGGCGGCGGGAGTGAAGGCCGGGTTGGGGTGCCCGGCAAACGCTGGCTGTGGCGGCTCCGGGCGAGCAAGTCGTCCGGAAGCCGCTTTCCTTGTCAGGCCTGCGCGCGCAACAGCTTGCGCAGCCCCTGGTAGACCGCTTCGCGCTCCTCTGGCGACAACTGCCGTATCACCTGCGCCTGCCCCCGCCGCGCCAGCGGCATCACCTGGTCGTGCAGTGCCGCACCAGCTTCGCTGATCGCACAGATCAGCTTCTTGCGCGGCGTGTTGCCGGCCGAAGTCAGCTGCACTAGCCCCCGTTCCTCCAGCAGCCGCAGCGTGCGGCTCACCAGCGCCTTGTCCGAGGTCGATTGCGTCACCAGCTCGGCAAACGGCAGCTCGCGCGCGTGCGCCAGCAGCGCCAGGATGCGCCACTCCGGCACGGTCAGGCCGAACTGTTCCGCATAGGGCTTGGTCACCGTGCTGCGCAGCGCGGTGACCAGCTGGCTCAGCATCGTGGTCAGGAAATTGTCGACGGTCAGGCCGCTGCCGGCCTCGTCGAGGTCGGTCCACGGGCTGGTGATGTCGGTGTCTGGCGCGGGCTGGCCCTTGGCGGGCGCGGCGTCACGGGGCATGCGTTCCTCTTGATCGGGTCTGCCGGCCGTCATGCGGGGCCGGTTTGCGGGCCAGATTGTCTCACAGCCGCTAGCCAATTCCGCCACCGTGTGTCGCTTTCACGGCAACGGGCAAGTCTAAAAAATTACCATGTCAATTGGTATTTAACGTAAGTTGAGTTGTCAATATTGACGACCTAGGATTAATAACGTTCCTGATGTGAACGTACGTTTTACTAATAAAACAACCAAAAGTGTTGTAACCCGAGCCAACCCTGTTTTCGCGGTGCGCAAAACAGCCCACTCCAACCGCGAATGCGCCCCCACAGGAGCTGTTGATGAGACACGAACGCCCCCGCCGCCTTTTCCTTGCCGCCACTGCCATGGCCGCGCTCGCGCTTGCCGCGGGCAGCGCGCTGGCCACCGCCGCGTATCCGGCCAAGACCGTGACCATGGTCGTGGCCTATCCGCCCGGCGGCGACACCGACGCCATGGCCCGGCTCTATGCCGATAAGCTGTCGGCGCGCCTGAAGCAGCCGGTCATTGTCGAGAACCGCCCCGGCGCCGGCGGCGTGGTCGGCGCCAGCTTTGTCAGCCGCGCGCCGGCGGACGGCTACACGCTGCTGTACACGCCCAACCCTTTCACGCTGGCGCCGATGGTGCTCAGGCTGGCGCCGTCGGCCAGCTATGACCCGCTGTACGGCTTCACCCCCGTGATCCAGACCGCGGTGCAGGCGGTGCTGCTGGTGGCCAACCCGCAGGCGGGCATCAAGACCGTGGGCGAGATGATTGCCGCGGCCAAGGGCGGCAAGACGCTGACCTATGGCAGCCCGGGCGCGGGTTCGCCGATGCATATCGCCGGCGAGATGCTGAACCGCGCCGCGGGCGTGAAGATCCAGCACGTGCCGTACAAGGGCGTGGCGCCGGCGGTCAACGACGTGGTGGCGGGGCACGTGAACTTTGCCTACGTCACGCTGGGCCCGGTGGCGCAGTACATCAACACCGGCCGGCTGATCCCGCTGGCGATCACGGACGCAAAGCGCTCGCCGCTGCTGCCCAACGTGCCGACGCTGGCCGAGCTTGGCTACAAGGACGTGGTGGTCGGCGCCTGGCATGGCGTGATGGCGCCCAAGGGCACGCCGCCCGAGGTGGTCAAGGTGCTGAACCAGCAGCTCAACGACGTGCTGCGCTTGCCCGACGTGACCGAGAAGATGGCCACCTTCGGCGCCAGCCCGGTGGGCGGCGTCCCGGCCGCGCTGGAAAAGGTCAACGCGGCCGACTACGAGCGGCTGGGCAAGGTGATCCGCGACCTCGCGATCGCGGCGGAATGACGCACCGCATCGCATTCATGCAACCAGACAAGCAGGAGGCCGGCATGAGCAAGGCCATCGTGGGAAGCTCCACGCCGCAGGTGACCGCGCGGGAAAAGGTCATGGGGCGCGCGCGGTATGCCGGCGACATCAAGTTGCCCGGCATGCTGCACGCCAAGGTGCTGCGCAGCCCGCACCCGCACGCGCGTATCGTGCGCATCGACACCGCCGCGGCGAAGGCGCTGCCCGGCGTCAAGCTGGTGGTGACCGGGCAGGATGTGCCCACCCGCAACTGGGGCCCGCACCGCAAGGAGCAGCGCATCCTGGCCTGCGGCGTGGTGCGCCACGTCGGCGAGGAAGTGGCCGCGGTGGTGGCGGTCAGCGAGGAAATCGCGCGCGACGCGCTGGACCTGGTCCGCATCGAGTATGAGGCGCAGCCCGCGCTGCTGACGCCCGCAGCGGCGCTGGCCGAGGGCGCACCCGAGATCCATGCCGGCACGCGCAATATCGGCCATGAGATGCACATCGTGCGGGGCGACGTGGATGCCGCGTTCGAAGCCTGCGCCGCGGTGTATGAGGCCACCTACGACATGCACTCGCAGTATCCGGGCTACCTGGAGCCGATGGCCTCGGTGGCGGCGCAGGACGGCAACGGGCGGCTCACGCTGTGGGCCTCGACCCAGTCCGTGTTCCTGGCGCGCGCGCGGCTGGCCGAGGCGCTGGACCGGCCGGTCTCGACCATCCGCGTGGTGCAGGCCACCACCGGCGGCGGCTTCGGCGCCAAGATCGTCGAGGAGAACAACAGCCTGATCTGCGCCTTCCTGGCCAGCCGGCTGGAGCGCCCGGTGCGGCTGGTCAACAACCGGCTGGAAGACTTCCAGGGCGCGCGCGCCAGCGTGCCGATGAAAGTGTGGCTGCGCATGGGGCTGTCGGCGGACGGGGTGATCCTGGCCAAGGATGTGCGCATCACGGCCGAATGCGGCGCTTACTCCGGGCTTGCCGGTGACGTGATGCACGTCACCGTCATGCGCAGCGACAATATGCACCGCGTGCAGAACGTGCGCTCGCACGCGGTCATGGCCTATACCAACAACCCGCCGCGCGGCGCCTTCCGCGGCTTTGGCGGGCAGCAGATGCAGTTTCCGCTGAACTGCCACCTGACGGTGCTGGCCGGCATGGTCGGCATGGACCCGGTGGAGGTGCACAAGCGCAATGCGATCGGCGCCGGCGAGACCAGCGTGCATGGCTGGAAGATCAGCAGCACCGGCATGGCCGAGTGCCTGGACATGACCCGCAAGGCCATCGGCTGGGACGAGAATCGCGCCGCCCCGCGCAGCACCGGCACGCGCCGGCGCGGCGTGGGCATTGCCGCGGCCATGCACGTCAGCGGCAACCGCACGCTGGGCAACTGGGACGGCTCGACCATCCTGCTCAAGGTCAACGAGGACGGCCGCGTAATGCTGCAGACCAGCGAATGCGACATGGGGCAGGGCGCCAACACCATGCTCAGCCAGATCTGCGCGCAGGAGCTGGGCATCCCGCTGTCGCACATCACCGTGATGGCGCCGGATACCGATACCGCGCCGTTCTGCCTGGGCTCGCTGGCGTCGCGCGTGACCATCATCGCCGGCAATGCAGTGCTGCGTGCCGCGCGCGAGGCGCGGCAGAAGCTGCTGGCACTCGCGGCGGAGAAGCTCGGCGTGGACGCGGAACAACTGGAGATTGCCGATGGCCGCATCGCCGCGCCGGACCAGCCCGACAAGTCCGCCACGCTGGCGGAGATCGCGCGGCTGCATATCTTCCGCCACGGCGGCGAGGGCATCCATGTTCGCGCCACCTATGACGCGCCCACGGTGATGCACGATGCCGACTACTACGGCAACGTCGCGCCCGCGCACTCCTTCGCGGCACAGGCGGTGGAAGTGGAAGTCGACACCAGCACCGGCCAGGTTACCGTGATCGACAGCTTTGTCGCCGACGACTGCGGCAAGGCCATCAACCCGCTCGCCGTGCACGGCCAGACCCACGGCGCGACCGTGCAGGCGATCGGCTGGACCCTGTACGAGAACCTGCAATATGAGGATGGCCGCCTGATGAACGGCAACTTTGCCGACTACACCATGCCTACCGCCGACGCAGTGCCGATGCTGCGCACTGACGTGGTGGAATCGAACGATCCCAACGGCCCCTATGGTGCCAAGGGCGCCAGCGAAACCGCGATCCTGCCGGGCGCGGCGGCGATCGCCAATGCCGTGTTCGACGCCGTGGGCGTGCGCATCCAGTCGCTGCCGATCACGCCGGAGAAGGTGCTGGCTGGCCTGCGCGAACTGAAGCAGAAGGAGGCCGCCCATGCGTGACTTTGCATTCCTTGAGCCGGCCACGGTGGCCGAGGCCAGCCAGATGCTGGCCGACCTGGGCGACAGTTGCCGCATCCTTGCCGGCGGCACCGCGCTGATGCTCGGCATGCGCCAGCGCATGCTGACGCCCGGCCACCTGGTCTCGCTGGGCCGGCTTGATGCGCTGCGCGGCATCACCTTCGATGCGCGCGAGGGCCTGCGCATCGGCGCGCTGACCTTGCATGCCGAGGTGGCGCGCTCGCCGCTGGTGCAGGCGCACTACCCCATGCTGGCCAGCATGGCCTCGCGCGTGGCCAATCCGCAGGTGCGCAACCAGGGCACCATCGGCGGCAACCTCTGCTATGCCGACCCCGCCACCGATCCGCCGGGCTGCATGATGGCGCTGGGCGCGCGGATTGTGGTCAGCGGCCGAGGCGGCGAGCGCGAGATCGATATCGAGGACTTCCTGGTCGACTACTACGTCACGGCGCTGGCGCCCGACGAGATCCTCACGCAGATCCGCGTGCCGGCGCCGGGTGCCGGCGCCGATGGCCGCTATGCGCGCTTCCTGCGCACCGCCGCCGAGCACCGGCCGCTCGCCAGCGTGGCGCTGGCGGTGCGGCGCGAGGGCGCGTTCTGCGTCGAGGCCCACCTGGCGGTAGGCGCGTCCACGCCGATTCCGGCCCGGCTGCGCCGCGCCGAAGCGCTACTGGCCGGCAAGGCCGTCACCGCGGAACTGGCCGAGGAAGCGGCCGCCATTGTCGCCGCGGACATCAACGCGGTCTCGGACATGCGCGGGTCCGAAAGCTACCGGCGCGAGATGGTGCGGGTAGTCGCGCGCCGCACCATTGCCGAGCTGTTCGGCGTGGCATCGGAGTAAGGAGTCCTCATGAACCAAGTCAGCATCGAACTCACCGTCAACGGCGAAGAACACCAGGTGGAGGTGCCGGCGCGGCGCCTGCTGTCCGACCTGCTGCGCGACGACCTGAACCTGACCGGCACCAAGCGCGGCTGCGAGACCGGCATCTGTGGTGCCTGCTCCGTGCTGGTCGACGGCGAGGTGGTCAAGTCCTGCCTGATGCTCGCCGTGCAGGCACGCGGGCGCCATGTGATGACCGTGGAGGGGCTGGCCGCCGACGGCCAGCTGCATCCGCTGCAGCAGTGCTTCATGGACAACGGCGGGCTGCAGTGCGGCTATTGCACCCCGGGCTTCCTGATGGCCTCGTGCGCGCTGCTTGCCAACAACCCCAACCCTACCGAAGACGAGGTCCGCCACGGCCTGAACGGCAACCTGTGCCGTTGCACGGGCTATGTCGGCATCGTTGAATCGGTCCTGTCCGCCGCGGAGAAAATGCGTGGAAATTGAAAAGACCCTGGTCACCGCGGCGCCGCCGGCGCGCGTGTGGGAGCTGCTGCTCGACCCCAACGTGATGGGCGCGTGCGTGCCCGGCATGGAATCGATCGAGGTGCTGAGCGATGTCGAGTACATCGCCCATATGGCGGTCAAGATCGCCTTCATCAACGCGCGCTTCCGTCTGCATACCAAGATTGTCGAGACACGCGCGCCGCATTACCTGCGCACCGAGGGCACCGGCGAGGATGCTTCGGTGGCCAGCTCGCTGCGCCAGTCGAGCGAGCTCTTCCTGACCGCGCTGGACGATGGCGGCACGCAGGTGCGTATCAAGGTGCAGGTGGACGTGCTGGGCCGGCTGGGCACGTTCGGCCTGAGCGTGATGAAGACCAAGGCCGACCGCATGTGGGACGAGTTCGGCGCCAACCTGCTGGCACGGCTGTCGCCGCAGGAGGCGCAAGCAGCGCCCGAGCCGGCGGCGAAGTCCGCACCTGCGGCACCGGTGGCATCGGCCGCGGCGGTCAACGGCCATGCGGTGCTGCCGGCGCAGTCCACGCCGCCGGCACCCGCCGCCGCCGGGCTGTTCTCGCGGCTGTTCGGGCGCGGCGAGGCCGCGCGCGGGCCGCTGTCGGACATCTGCGTCGAGCTGCGCCGCCGCGACGAGACCATCGTGGTGCGCTGGCCCGCCGCCCAGGGCGAGCAATGCGCGGCCTGGCTGCGCGACTACCTGCGCCCAGGGGCATAGGCGGGCCCGGGGCGGGGTCTGCCGGCAATACGGGTACCCTACGGGGTGCAGGCGTGATATATGAGAGCGTTACGCCAAGACCGAATATTGCAGAGACAGACCATGACGACCGATTCGCCGCAGGAAGACACGCAGGAAAGCGGCCAGGAGGGCGCCCAAGAGAGCGCCCAGGACAAGTACATCGTGCCGGGGCTGGAGCGCGGCCTGCGGCTGCTGGCCGAATTCAGCAGCCGTGAGCGCACCTTGTCGGCGGCCGAGCTGGCGCGCCGGCTCAAGGTGCCGCGTTCGACCGTGTTCCGGCTGCTGGCCACGCTGGAAATGATGGGCTTCGTCGAGCGCACCGACGGCGGGCGCGAGTTCCGCCTGGGCATGGCGGTGCTGCGGCTGGGCTTTGACTACCTGGCTTCGCTGGAGCTGACCGAGCTGGGCCGCCCGCTGCTGGACCGGCTGCGCGACGAGATCCACTATCCGTGCAACCTGGTGGTGCGCGACGGGCGCTCCATCGTCTATGTGGCCAAGTCGGTGGCCTCGCGCCCGTTTGCCAGCACGGTCAATGTCGGCACGCGGCTGCCGGCGCATGCCACCGTGCTGGGCCGCGTGCTGCTGGAGGATCTGTCGCTGGCGGAGTTGCGCGCGCTGTATCCGGAGGAGCGCCTGGAGGTGTATTCCGAAAGCACCCCGCGCACCGTCGAAGAGCTGTACGACATGGTCCAGCGCGACCGCCAGCGCGGCTATGTGCTGCATGAAGGGTTCTTCGAGGCCAGCATCTCCACCATCGCGGCGCCGGTGCGCGACCGCAGCGGCAAGGTGGTGGCGGCGCTGGGCGCGACCATCCCGGCCTCGCGCATCGATCCGGACCAGCTCGACAACGTGGTGGAACAGGTCAGGCGGGCGGCGGCCGAGCTGTCGCGACTGCTCGACTACCGGCCGGAGGTGCCGAAGCCGTTCGCGTGACGGCAACGCGCGCCGCCTGCCATCCGATGGGAAGCAATATGCAGCAATGCAAGAGATACAACAGGTCGCCGCGCCGGCGGCAATGGCTGGTTGGCACGGCGCTGGCCGCTGCGGTGGCGGCGTGCGTGCCGTGGCAGGCGGTACAGGCCGCCGGTTGTGCGAACGTGCGCATCGTGGTGCCGTTCCCCGCCGGCGGCCCGGCAGACCAGCTCGCGCGCACGCTGGCGCACGGGCTGCAGCAGCGGCGCGGCACGCCGTTCGTGGTCGACAACAAGCCTGGCGCCAACGGCAATATCGGCATTGACACGGTGCGGCGCGCACCGGGCGACGGCTGCACGCTGCTGGTGGCCCCGGCGGGCAACCTGACCATCAACCCGACGCTGATGCCGGCGCTGACCTACAACGTCGAGCGTGATTTCCGGCCGGTGTCGCTGCTGGCGGGCTCGCCCAACGTGCTGGCGGTGCATCCGTCAGTGAAAGCGAATTCCGTGCAGGAGCTGGTCAGGCTGGCCCAGCAGGCAGAGAAGTCCGGCAAGCCGCTGGGCTACGCCAGCCCGGGCGTCGGCAGCGGCCTGCACCTGGCCGGCGAACTGTTCCGCAACAAGGCCGGCATCACGCTGCTGCACGTGCCCTACAAAGGCACCACGCAGGCGCTCAACGACGTGGTGGGCGGGCAGGTGCCGGTACTGTTCGGCACATGGCCGACGCTGGCGCCGTTCATCCAGTCCGGCGCGCTGCGCGCGCTGGCGGTGACGCAGCCCAGGCGCTCGCCGGCCGCGCCGAACGTGCCGTCGCTGGCCGAGCAGGGCGTGCCCGGCATCGACGTCAGTTCCTGGTATGCGCTGCTGGTGCCCAAGGCCACGCCGCAGCCGGCGGCCGATGCGCTCAGCGCCGACGTGCGCGCGCTGCTGGCAACGCCCGCGGTGCGTGCCGAGCTGCAGCGCCAGGGTATGGAGCCGGTGGGCAGCACGCCGCAGGCGCTCGAGGCCCGCATCCGCGAGGAAACCGCGGCGTGGGCGAAGCTGATCAAGGCGTACGGGATTACCGCGGAGTAGTGGCACAGCGGTACCCCATCAGGCCCGACAGGTCGCGCGCGGCCTGCCTGACTTCCTTCGCCACGCGCTCGCGCAGCGCGCCATCGGCTTCAAAGCGCTGCTGCGGTCCCGCCACGCTGATGGCGGCGATCACGTCGCCGTCGGCGCCGCGCACCGGTGCCGCGCAGGAATCGATGCCCGGTTCATAGGCGGAGAAGCTCCAGGCGCAGCCGCGTTCGCGGTCGGCGGCAAGGATATCGGCCAGCCGCGCGTGGGTGGCCGGGCTCTGGCCGGTGACCGTCGGCAGCGGATCGGGCCCCAGCAGCTCGCGCAGCGTCTCCGGCGGCAGCTCGGCAATCAGCATCCGCCCGGGCGTGGTCAGGTGCGCGGCAACGCGGCTGCCCACCTGGATATTGCTGACCAGCGAGGCCGCGGGCATCTGCCGCAGCAGGTAGAGTGCATCGCCGCCATCGCGCACA
Source organism: Cupriavidus necator N-1 (assembly GCF_000219215.1). NCBI lineage: Bacteria > Pseudomonadati > Pseudomonadota > Betaproteobacteria > Burkholderiales > Burkholderiaceae > Cupriavidus > Cupriavidus necator. The sequence goes on from NC_015723.1 coordinate 746,208, forward strand.
GCCAGGTAGGCCGACAGCTGCAGCGACGCGCTCAGCCGGGCCAGCACGCGTGCGGCAAAGCTGGTCAGGTCATTGGTGGCCAGCACGCGCGAGGCCAGCTTCAGGAAGTTGAAGCCTACCTGGTGTCCGCCTTGCGGCAGGCGTTCCACCATGCCCTCATGCTCCAGTGTGTCCAGCAGCCGCATCACGGTGACGCGGTTCACGTCGATGCGCCGGCCCACTTCGCTCAGGTTGGCGGTGGCGCCGCCCTCGGCGATGAAGCGCAGCAGGCGCAGGCCGCGGATCACCGGCGAGACCAGCTGGGCTTCGCGGGCGTCTTCCGTATCGGCATCGTCGGCAAGGTCAGGCTGTGGGCGGGACTTGGGCATGGTGGTGTCTGCTGTCAACGGAAAACGGCCGCGCAGGCGGCCGTGCCGGCGGAAACGATCGCCTCGGCTTCAGCCGAGGGCGACGTTCCAAGCGTCGTAATCGTACACCCAGTCGGCATTGCCGCCTTCCTTCAGCCAGGCATTGCTGCGCGAGCCGATCTGGATGCGGCTGGTGCGTTCGTGGCGCGCGGCCTGGTAGCGCGCCAGCGCGGCGGGCACGCCTGCGGCACCGCCGCGCGCGCTATCAGCGAGGCAGCGTGCGAGCACTACACCGTCTTCAATCGCCATGCCTGCACCTTGCGCCATGAACGGCATCATCGGATGGCAGGCGTCGCCCATTAGCGTGACCGGGCCGGCGGACCATGCCGGCAGCGGGTCGCGCACGTACAGCGCGGAGATCAGCACCTCGTCGCAGGCATCCAGCAGTGCGCGGGCCTCGGGGTGGAAGCCGGCATAGGCGCTGCGCAGGTCTTCCACGCGGCCCGGCGTGGTCCAGGACTCATGGCGCCAGGCTTCCTGCGCGACGGTGGCGAAGATAAAGATGTCGCGGCCGCGGTTGAGCGGGAAGGTGACGATCTGCGTGGCGGACTCCGGGCCCCACCATTTGGTGAAGGCGCCCAGGTTGGACACGCCGGCGAGGCGCTCGGCCGGAACGACCGCGCGGTAGGCCACCACGCCGGTGAAGATCGGGCTTTCCTGGCCGAACAGGGCGGTGCGCACGGTCGAGTGGATGCCGTCGGCGCCGACCAGCACATCGACGCGCTCCTTTGCGCCATTGGCGAAGCGCAGCGTGGCGCCATCGGCATGCGGCTCGATGGCCACGGCCTTGTGGCCAAGGCGCACGCATTCGGACGGCACGGCGGCTTCCAGTGCGGTCATCAGGTCGGCGCGGTGCATGGTCAGCTGCGGGGCGCCGTAGCGGCGCTCGGCGTCTTCCTGCATCGGCAGGCGGGAAGTTTCTTCGCCGGTGTCCCACATGCGGCTGATGCGGTGGCAGGGGCGTGCGGCGGTTTCACGCAGGGCGGCGCCGATGCCTAGCCCGTCGAGGGCGCGTACGGCGTTGGGGGTCAGGTTGATGTCGGCGCCTACGCGGGCGAAGCGGGGGGCTTGTTCGTAGACGATGGCGTCCATGCCGAGCTTGCGTAGTGCGATGGCTGCGGCGAGGCCTCCGATGCCGGCGCCGTTGATTCCGATCTTTAGGGGCATTTTGTCTGCCTGTTGGCTGTGTTTATGTTCAAAAATGTACTATATGTTCATAAAAATATATGGGCGTGAGGGATGAGCCGTCAATTAAGGGTGAACCCTAGGAGAGAACCCTAGGAGGGGCTTTCAGCGCTTTTGGCGGATTGGAGCGGTCGGTCTGTGGCTCTTGGCAGGCGTGGGCTGTTTCGCCGGCGTAGCCGGCGAGTCACTTTTTGTCCGAGCGACAAAAAGTAACCAAAAAACGCGTCGCCTATGCGGCTGGCAATCAATTCCACGGTGTTGGTGGTTCGCACGGTGGTGCTTGCCGTTTGGGCGTGGGTGCCCTTTCGACCCTGCTACGCCATGTGAGTGTGGGGCAGTGCCTGCGTTAACCCACTATTGAACGATCCCCATGCAGGGCGTAGGCCGCCTGCTGCAAACGGCATTGCGGGGACGCCTACGGCCGCTGCGCAGGCCCAAAGTGCCCTGTCGGTTTTTCTGCGTTTGCGCGGAGCGCAACCGAAGGCGTTGATGCGATATCGCCAAACTCCAAAAAAAAACAGCCGCACACGGCGGCTGCTCTTGAAACCATCACTGGTACACAAACGCTCAAAGCCCCAACACAAGCTTGGCAATGATATTGCGCTGGATCTCGTTAGACCCTCCGTAAATCGACGCCTTGCGATAGTTGAAATAACGCGGCGCCAGCACGGCAGCATATTCAGGCCCGACACGCGGCGCGGCCTCGCGTCCCTGCAATTGAGCCCAGGTGTCCTGCACGAACGGCAACGCCGCCGGCCCCGCGGCTTCCACCGCAAGTTCGCTGGCCGCCTGCAGGGTTTCAGTGCCCGTGAGCTTCAGCATGCTCGACGCGGCCCCGATCGAGGTCCCGGATTCCACGCCTGAGAACACCCGCAACTCAACCGCTTCAAGCGCGGCAGCACGCAGGTGCAGCGCCGCCAGCTTGCGGCGGAAGGCGGGATCGTCCAGCAAGCGGCCACCGTCGTCGGCAGGCTGTTCCGCGGCAATATCCGCGATCTTCGACAGCTGCTTGCGCAGCATCGGGCTATACGTACCGCCGCGCTCGAATTCCAGCAGGTACTTGGCATAGGTCCAGCCCTTGCCTTCCTCCCCGATGCGGTTCGCCACCGGCACGCGCACGTTCTCGAAGAACACCTGGTTCACTTCCTGCTGGCCGGTCATGGGACCGTCCAGCGTCGGCAGTGCTGACACCGTGATGCCGGGGGTATGCAGGTCGAGCAGCAGGAACGAAATCCCTTCCTGGCGCTTCGATTCGCGGCTGGTCCGCACCAGGCAGAACATCCAGTCGGCCCACTGCGCATGCGTGGTCCAGATCTTGGAGCCGTTCAGGATGTAGTGCTCGCCGTCGCTGTCGGTGCCATGATCGGCGCGCATCTGCAGCGAGGCCAGGTCGGAGCCGGAGTTCGGTTCGGAATATCCCTGGCACCACCACACATCCGAGCTCAGGATCGGCGGCAGGAAGCGCTGCTTCTGTTCGGGCGTGCCGTACTTCATGATCACCGGCGCCACCATCTTCAGGCCCATCGGCGACACTGGCGGGCAGCCCGCGGCGGCCAGTTCCGACTGGAAGATAAAGCGCTCGGTCGAGCTCCAGCCCGGGCCGCCATATTCTTTCGGCCAGTTCGGCGCGGCCCAGCCGCGCGCGTGCAGCGCCTTCTGCCAGCGCAGTTGCGCGGCCTTGTCGAGGTAGCCGTTCTTGGACTGCGCCATCATCGCGCGCAGGTCGGCGTCATAGGCCTGGGCGATCCAGGCGCGCACGTCTTCACGGAACTGCTGGTCTTGCGGGGAGAAATCGAGATTCATCGACGGGCCTCGCTGGGTAATCGTCTGTGTTCGGGAATGCCGGCTTCAGGCCGCGGCCTGGGCGGGGTAGAGCAGGTCGGCGTAGCGGCGCAGGTGGTGCTCGGCCGAGCCCAGCTGCAGGTCGATCGCGGTGACGCGCTTGAAGTAGTGGCCCACGGCCAGCTCTTCGGTGACGCCCATGCCGCCGTGGATCTGCACCGCCGCCTGGCCGACAAAGGCACCGGCCTGGCCGGCCTGGATCTTGGCCGCGCACGCCGCCTGGGCGCGTGCCTGCGGTGCGCTGGCGGCCTGCATCGCCGCCACCTGGGTCAGCGCCACGGATTGCTCCAGCTGCATGTACATGTCGGCCATGCGGTGCTGCAGTACCTGGAAGGTGCCGATCGGCACGCCGAACTGCTTGCGCTGGCGCGCATAGTCGATGGTGTCGGCCAGCATGCGGGCCATGGCGCCATTGGCTTCGGCAGAGAGCGCGACCATGGCTTCGTCGCACAGTTGTTCGATCAGCGCAAAGGCTTCGCCTTCCGCGCCGATGCGCTGGCTGGCTGGCACCTGCACGTTGTCGAGCAGCACCTCGGCGGCGCGCAGGCCGTCGAAGGTCGGGTACTCGCGCAGCGTCACGCCCGGCGTGTCGCGTGCAATCCAGAACAGGCTGATGCCGTCCCGGTCGCGGCGCGCGCCGGAGGTGCGGGCGCTGACCACCAGGTGGGTGGCGAACGGCGCGCCGACCGCGGCCCGCTTGTGCCCGCTCAGCTTGTAGCCGTTGCCCTGGCGCGCGGCGCTGGCCTGCACGTCGTGGCGGCAATAGCGGCTGGTGGGTTCGGCGTGGGCCCAGGCGGCGGTGGCTTCGCCGCCGATGATGGCCGGCACCCACTGCGCGGCCAGCTCGGGGCTGCTGTGCATCAGCGCGCCGCCGCCCAGCACCACGGTGCCCAGGTAGGGCTCCAGCACCAGATGGCGGCCCAGCTGCTCCATCACGATCATGTGCTCGGCCGCGCCGCCGCCCAGGCCACCCAGCGTCTCGGGGTAGGCCGCGCCGAGAATGCCGAGCTCGCGCGCGAATGCGCGCCAGCAATCCGGGCGCCAGCCCGCGGCGGACTGCACGGCAGCGCGGCGGGCTTCGAAATCATAGTGGTCGGCCAGGTAACGCGCGAGCGTGTCGCGCAGCATCGACTGTTCTTCGCTGAACTGGAAATCCACCTTGGCTCCTTTGGAATGGGGGTGAGGCGTGATTGCGGTAGTCTGGCGGGCATCATCGTGCCAGGCCGCCCGGTGGCGCATCGTCGCATCGGACGAAGCTGTCCCGACGCGCCCGCGGCCCTGCTTTGCGGCACTGCGGCAAAGCGGCGGCGGTGTCGCTTCGTCGCTTCCGACGATTGTTGAACCGGCCGACGTTCCGAGAATGCGGGATCGGCATCCGCCAACACACCGACACCCGTCGAGGAGTTCAACGCCATGCATCCGCACATCCACGCGCAGCGCACGCCCGACAAACCAGCCGTCATCATGGGCAGCAGCGGCGCAGTCGTCACCTACCGCGAACTGGACGAACGCTCGAACCAGGTCGCCCATCTGTTCCGCAGCCAGGGACTGCAGCCCGGTGACCGCGTGGCGTTCATGATCGAGAATCATCCGCGCCTGTTCGAACTGTGCTGGGGCGCGCAGCGCAGCGGCATTGTCTATATCTGCCTGAGCACGCGGCTGAACGTGGCCGATGCCGCCTACATCATCAATGACAGCGGCGCGAAGCTGCTGGTCACCACGCACGCGCAGGCCGAGGTCGCGGCAGCCCTGGCCGGGCAGACGCCGGCATTGCGTGGCAGGTTGATGCTGGATGGCACCGTGCCGGGCTATGACGCGTACGAGACCGCGCTGGCGCGCTGCCCGGCAACGCGCATCGATGACGAAGTGACCGGCGGCGACATGCTGTATTCGTCCGGCACCACGGGCCGGCCGAAGGGGGTGTATGCGCCGCCGTCGAGCGCGAATATCGAAGATCCCACGACCCTGACCAGCCTGTGCCAGCGGCTCTATGGCTTCGATGCCGAGACGCGCTACCTGTCGCCCGCGCCGCTGTACCACGCGGCGCCGCTGCGCTACAACATGACCGTGCAGGCGCTGGGCGGGACCGCGGTGGTGATGGAGCATTTCGATGCCGAGCACTACCTGCAGCTGGTGCAGCAGCACCGCATCACGCATACGCAGCTGGTGCCGACGATGTTCTCGCGCATGCTCAAGCTGCCCGAGGCGCAGCGGCAGGCCTATGACGTGTCGTCGCTGCGCGTGGCGATCCACGCGGCCGCGCCGTGCCCGGTGCAGGTCAAGGAAGCCATGATCGCGTGGTGGGGACCGGTGATCTGGGAGTACTACGCAGGGACGGAAGGCAATGGCGTGACCGTGGTCAGCACGCCGGAGTGGCTGGAGCGCAAGGGCACGGTGGGCCGGGCCATGGTCGGCAAGCTGCGCATCTGCGGACCGGACGGCGCGCTGCTGCCGCCGGGCGAATCGGGCACGATCTACTTTGCCGAAGGCCGCGCCTTTGCGTACCACAATGACGAGGCCAAGACCGCGGAGTCGCGCCACCCGCAGCAGCCGGACTGGAGCACCATCGGCGATGTCGGCTACGCGGATGCGGACGGCTACCTGTACCTGACCGACCGCAAGGCCAACATGATCATCTCCGGCGGCGTCAACATCTACCCGCAGGAGGCCGAGAATCTGCTGATGACGCATCCCAAGGTGATGGACGTGGCCGTGATCGGCGTGCCCAACGAGGACTTCGGCGAAGAGGTCAAGGCCGTGGTGCAGCCGGCCGACATGGGCCAGGCCGGGCCCGAGCTGGCCGCGGAACTGATCGCGTTCTGCCGCGCCAGCCTGTCGGCCATCAAGTGCCCGCGCTCGGTCGACTTCGAGTCCGAGCTGCCGCGCCTGCCGACCGGCAAGCTGCTCAAGCGGCTACTGCGCGACCGCTACTGGGCCGGCCACGCCAACAAACTGGTGTAGGCCGCTTGCCGCCGCCCGCATTTTCGCCAGTGCGGCGGTTTACGTCATAATCCTCCGTTACATCACAGCCACGGCCGCCCGGCTGCATCCGCAGCGCGGGCGGCGCATCGCGCGGCCTGCAACGGCAGCGATGTGCGGGAGACGACAACAGCCAATGGCAAGTATCGAGGAGACCGGACGGCGCCCGCCGCCGCCCGCCGGCGCCGCATCGCTGGCGGCCAAACTGCGTCCGCCGCTGCTGACCCCGTTCCAGGTCGAGCGCGCGGCGATCTGCGAGGCCGTGTGCGCGGCGGGCTTTGTCAAGCTTGTGCTGGTGCGCGCACCAGCGGGCTTCGGCAAGACCACGGCCATGCTCCAGTGCCGCGCGCGGCTGGAGGCCGCGGGCGGGCGCACCGCCTGGCTGACGCTGGACCGTTCGGACAATGATGCCTCGCGCTTCCTGGGTTCGGTCGAGGCTGCCATCGCGCAGGGCCTTGGCGGCGGCGGGCCCGGCCGGTCCGCGCACGGGGCGCTGGCCCAGGATCCCGGCGAGCAGGCGCTCGCGCTGATCGACCGCCTGGCCAGCCACAATGGCGCCTTCACGCTGTTCCTCGATGATTTCGAAGCGATCCAGAATGCCGCCGTGACCGGACTGGTCTGGCAACTGGTGGAAAGCCTGCCGCCCGGCTGCCGCGTGGTGATCGGCACGCGCTGGGTGCCGGAATCCGGCCTGGGCCGCTTGCGCGCACGCGGCGAGCTGCTTGAGATCGAGCCCGCGCAACTGCGCTTTTCCGCTGGCGAAACCGCGTCCTTCCTGCGCCATGCGCGCGGATTGAAGCTGGAGCAGGCGGCCATCAGCGTGCTGCACCGGCGTACCGAGGGCTGGGCCACGGCATTGTGGCTGGCGTCGGTGGCGCTGGAGCGGCGCAGCCAGCCAGAGGGCTTTATCGCCGGCTTCTCCGGCTCCAACGCGGCGATCGCCGACTACCTGGTCGAAGACGTATTCCTGCACCTGCCCGAGCCGGTGCGTGACTTCCTGCTGCGCACGTCGATCCTGGACCAGTTGTGCGGGCCGCTGTGCGACGCCGTGTGCGAGCCCGCGACCGCTGGCAGCAGCGACGAGATCCTGGCGTGGCTGGAGCGCGCCAACCTGTTCCTGCTGCCGCTGGAGAGCGAGCGCTATGGCGAACGTGGCTCCGGTTCGGCATCGGAACAGTGGTACCGCTATCACAGCCTCTTTTCCGGCTTCCTGCGCGGCCAGCTGGCGCAGGCCATGCCTGACGCCGTGCCGCAGCTGCACCTGTCGGCATCGCGCTGGTATGAGTCGCAGGGGCGCCCGGTGCCCGCCATCGAGCATGCCTTCGCGGCCGGTGCGCTGGCGCGCGCGCTGCCGTTGCTGGACGGCGCCGCGGACGACCTGCTGGCGCAGGGCCGCATGCGCCTGCTGACGCGCTGGCTGGAGGCGGTGCCGGCGGAGGAACTGGCGCGCTGGCCCAAGCTGCAGATCGCACGCGTCTGGGCGGTGTCGTTCACGCGCGGCCCGGCCGAAGCCATTGCCCTGCTGCAGCAGATCCCCACCGAGGGCGCGGCCGGCGACCTGCTGGCGCATATCCGCGCGCTGCGCCACATGCTGCTGAACATGATGGACCGCTTCGACGATGCGCGCGCCTTCGCCCGCAATGAGCTGCCGCCGTTGCCGATGGGCTATGCCTTCCCCGATGCGATCCTGGGCACGTCGATGGCGCGCCTGGCTGCAGTCGCCGGCGACTACCCGGAGGCGCGCCGGCTGCTGCAGGTGGCGCGGCACGCGGTGCGCGGCTCGGACAGCAATTTCAACAAGATCTTCTCGGAGTCGGTCGAAGGGCTGATCGACCTGCGCCAGGGGCGGCTGCAGCAGGCGCTGGCACGGTTTCGCATCGCCGCCAGCACGATGCTGCCGAACCGCTTCGGGCCCACCAACGGCAACGCCATGGCCGGCATCCTGCTGGCGGAAGGCCTGTACGAAAGCGGTGATTCCGAGCGCGCCAGCCGCCTGCTCAACGTCTACCTGCCGCTGTCGCGCGACCTCGGGCTGCCTGACCAGATCATCACCGGGCACACGGTGCTGGCCCGCATTGCCTTCGAGCGCGGCGAAGCCGACCAGGCGCATGAATGGCTGGCGCAACTGGAGGCGCTGGGGCACCACCGCGGGCTGACGCGGCTGGTGATGGCGGCAATGCTGGAGCGCGCACGGCTGGCACTGCGCCAGGGCAATGTCCACGCGGCGCAGGAGGCGATCGAACGTGCCGCCGATCCGGCGCTGTGGCGCACGCGGCCCGGGGTCAGCTCCTTTGCCAGTGATGTCGAGGACATCACCCTTGGCCGGCTGCGGCTGGACCTGTATGCGCGCCCGGGCACGCCGGTGCGCGAGGCCATCGAGCGCGAGCTGGCGGCTGCCGCGGGCAACCAGCTGATGCGCCGCGCGCTCAAGCTGCGCATCCTGCTGGCGCAGGCGTGCCAGCGCACTGGTGACGGCGCGCACGCGCTGGTGGTGATGGGCGAGGCGCTGCGTTTCGGCGCTGCCGAAGGCTTTGTCCGCATCTTTGCCGACGAGGGCGACGATGTGCGCAGGCTGGTGGCCGATGCCTGCTCGCGCCAGTCGGCCAGCCTGCCTGCTCCCTACGTGGAAAAGCTGCTGCAGGCTTGCGGCCAGGCCGGGGGCGAGCAGGCCGCCGGTGCGGGCCGGCCGGCACCGGCCGCACTGGTTGAGCCGCTGACGCCCAAGGAGCAGAAGGTGCTGCAGCTGCTGGCCGAGGGCTATTCCAATGTGGCCATGGCCGAGCGGCTGTTCGTGTCCGAAACCACGGTGCGCACGCACCTGCGCAATATCAGCGCCAAGCTGCACGCCAGCAACCGCACCCAGGCAGTGGCCATCGCGCGCCAGCTCGGGCTGCTCTGAGGCCGCGCCGCAGCCGAAGGCTGCGCGCGCGGTTGCGGCTCAGATGCCCATGAACTCCGTGAATTCGTCCAGCGGCGCGCGCACGGCGCGCAGCTGGTTGGCGGGCGCCTCGGGGTCTTCGTAGCCGATCGCCATGCCGGTGAACAGCATCCGTTCGGCCGGCAGCGACAGGAACTTGCCGATGGTCTGCGGGTACATCGCCCAGCATTCCTGCGCGCAGCTGTCCAGCCCTTCTTCACGCAGCAGCAGCATCACCGTCTGCAGGTACATGCCCAGGTCCGACCATTGCGGCGGACCCATGCGGCGGTCCACGGTGCAGAACAGCGCCAGCGGCGCGCCGAAGAAGGTGAAGTTGTTGGCAAACTGCGCCAGCCGCCGCGCCTTGTCCTCGCGCGGGATGCCGAGGTAGTGGTAGAGCGCCTCGCCCACCTGGAAGCGGCGGTCGCGATAGGGCGAGACCAGCTCGCGCGGGTAGATGTCGTATTCGCGCTCGTCACCCGCGGGCGCCTGGGCGATGCGCTCGCGCATGATGGCGCGCAGCCCCTCCAGGGCCTCGCCGCCGACGACATGGATATGCCAGGGCTGCAGGTTGCCCCCGGAGGGGGCGCGCGCGGCGGCGTCGAGCACGCGGCGGATGGTGTCGGGCGCAACGGCCCGGGGCAGGAAGCCGCGGACGGACTTGCGGCTGGCGACGGCTTGGCTGACGTTCATGCGAATTCCGGAAAGGTTGATCGACGGGCGCGCTTCAGATGAAGGGCGGCTCGCTGGTCCAGTCGAAGAAGTCCGGCATGTCGTGCGACACGGTTTCCGGGAAGGCGGCGGGACGCTTCTCCAGGAAGGCGCTGACGCCTTCCTTCACGTCGGCGGAGCGCCCGCGCGATTGGATCGCGCGGCTGTCGAGCTTGTGCGCTTCCATCGGGTGGCTGGCGCCGGCCATGCGCCAGATCAGCTGGCGCGAGATCGCCACCGAGACTGGCGCGGCATTGGCGGCGATCTCGCGGGCAATGGCCTGGGCGGCAGGCAGCAGGTCCTCGGGCGCGTGCAGTGAGCGCACCAGGCCACGTTCATGCGCTTCCTGGGCGGAGAACACGCGGCCGGTATAGCACCATTCCAGCGCGGTCGAGATGCCGACCACGCGCGACAGGAACCACGACGACGCCGCTTCCGGCGTGATACCCCGGCGCGCAAAGACAAAGCCGAACTTGGCGTCGGTCGATGCCAGCCGGATATCCATCGGCAGCTGCATGGTCACGCCCACGCCTACCGCGGCGCCGTTGACCGCGGCGATCACCGGCTTGAGGCTGCGGAAGATGCGCAGCGACACGCGCCCGCCGCCGTCGCGGTGCGCGGTATCGGGGCTGGCGCCATAGCGCTTCTCGAAGTCGAAGGTGGCGCTGCCGCCGGACAGGTCGGCGCCGGCGCAGAAGGCGCGGCCCGAGCCGGTGACGATGACGGCGCGCACGTTGTCGTCGGCATCGGTGGCGTCGAACGCGGCGATCAGCTCATGCATCATCTGCGCGGTGAACGCATTGAGCTGGTCCGGGCGGTGCAGGGTGATGGTGGCGACACCGTCTTCAACGGCGTAGCGCAGGGTTTCGAACGAAGGCGTGGCTTGCGTCATGAGGGCTCCTGCCGGGAAAAGGGGGAGGGGTGCCGGGGTGGGGAAGACGGCACGGGAGATCGCCCAACACTAGTGCAGAATGCGCCGCCCGCAATCGTCGCTTCCGACGAGGCCGGAAATCGGTGCTCGGTCGTAGACTGACGGGGATCAAGCGGCAGGACCGGCACACCCACGACCATACCGTAACACCGTGCGCGCCCTGCCGGCGCAGACAGCAAAGGGACATCCATGAAGACACGAATCACCGAACTGCTTGGCATCCGCTACCCGATCATCCAGGGTGGCATGCAATGGGTTGGCTACGCCGAGATGGCCTCCGCCGTTTCCAACGCCGGCGGGCTGGGCATCCTCACGGCGCTGACGCAACCCACGCCCGAGGACCTGGCCAACGAGATCCGCCGCTGCCGCGAGATGACCGACAAGCCGTTCGGCGTGAACCTGACCCTGCTGCCGTCGATCAATCCGCCGCCGTACGCGCGCTACCTCGACGTCATCATCGAGAGCGGCGTCAAGGTGCTGGAAACCGCCGGCAACAATCCCAAGGAACATATCGCGCGCGCCAAGGCCGCCGGCATCAAGGTGATCCACAAGTGCGTGGCGGTGCGCCATGCGCTGTCGGCCGAGCGCCTGGGCGTGGACGCGGTGTCGATCGACGGCTTCGAGTGCGCCGGCCACCCCGGCGAGGACGACGTGCCCGGCATGGTGCTGATCCCGCAGGCGGTGCGCAAGCTGTCGATCCCGGTGATCGCCTCCGGCGGCATCGCCGACGGACGGGGCATGGCAGCGGCACTGGTGCTGGGCGCCGAGGGCGTCAACATGGGCACGCGCTTCTGCGCCACGCGCGAGGCGCCGATCCACGACAACGTCAAGAAGGCGCTGGTGCAGGCCAGCGAGCGCGATACCAACCTGATCTTCCGCACGCTGCACAACACCGCGCGCGTGCTCAAGAACGCCGTGTCGGACGAGGTGGTGAGCATTGAACGCCGCCCGGGTGGCGCGCAGTTCGAGGACGTCAAGCACCTGGTTGCCGGCGTGCGCGGCAAGGCGGCGCTCAAGGCGGGCGAGACCGACGGCGGCATCATCAGCGCCGGCCAGTGCGTGGGCCTGATCGACGACGTACCCAGCTGCGAAGAGCTGATCACGCGCATGGTGGCCGATTGCCGCGAGCACCTCAGCGTGGCCTCGCGCTTCTTTGCCTGACGCCATGGCCGAGGCCGAGATCGAGGCGGCGATGACCCAGGCCATCGCCGAGCCGGGCGAAGCTGCCGGCGGGGACGTGCCGGAGGGCTTCGCCCCGCTGCGCCGCCTGAGCGGCTACATGGCGGGCTTCGGCCAGCTCTACCTGCATGCCGGGCGCCGCACGCTGGCGGTGCGGATCGACGAGAGTCACCTGAACAACCTGGGCATCCCGCACGGCGGCATGCTGGCGACGCTGGCCGATACCGCCATCGGCATGATGATGTCGCTGGAAACCGGGCGCTCCAAAAGCGCGGTGACCGTCAACCTGAGCCTGGACTACCTGGATTCCGCGCGCCAGGGCGACTGGGTCGAGGCCCGCGTGGAGTTCGACAAGCTCGGCTCGCGCCTGCGCTACGGCACCTGCCGGCTGGTCAGCGGCGAGCGCTGCCTGCTGCGCGCGACCGCCATCTTTGCAGTGCTGGCGCCGCGCACCTGAGGCCTGCGGCAAACTTCGTCGCTTCCGACGACGCTTGCCGCCACCCGCGGCGCAACAATGCAAAGCGACACTGCCGGCGCCAGATGCCGGCACTCCGGACAACACCATGGCTGCCCCGGCAGCCTGCACCGAACCAAGGAGATCACATGGCAGAGGCATATATCGTTGCGGCGGTCCGTACTGCCGGTGGCCGCAAGGGCGGCAAGCTGTCGGGCTGGCATCCGGCCGACCTGGCCGCGCAGGTGCTGGACGCACTGGTGGAACGCACCGGCGCCGACCCGGCGCTGGTCGAAGACGTCATCATGGGCTGCGTGAGCCAGGTCGGCGAGCAGGCCGGCAACGTGGCGCGCAATGCCATCCTGGCCTCGCGCCTGCCTGAAAGCGTGCCCGGCACCTCGGTGGACCGCCAGTGCGGTTCGTCGCAGCAGGCACTGCACTTTGCCGCGCAGGCAGTGATGTCGGGCGCGATGGACATCGTCATCGCCGCCGGCGTGGAAAGCATGACGCGCGTGCCGATGGGCCTGTCGTCTCAGCTGCCGGCCAAGAACGGTTTCGGCGTGCCCAAGAGCCCCGGTGTCGAGGCGCGCTACCCCGGCGTGCAGTTCAGCCAGTTCACCGGCGCCGAAATGATCGCGCGCAAGTATGACCTGTCGCGCGAGCAGCTGGATGCCTACGCACTGCAGAGCCACCAGCGCGCCATCGCCGCCACCAAGGCGGGCCGCTTCACTGCCGAAATCCTGCCGGTGGAAGTGCGCACGGCTGACGGTGCCAACGGCGAAATGCACACCACTGACGAAGGCATCCGCTATGACGCCACGCTAGAAAGCATCGGCAGCGTCAAGCTGATCGCCGAAGGCGGCCGCGTGACGGCTGCCTCCGCCAGCCAGATCTGCGACGGCGCCGCCGGCCTGATGGTGGTCAACGAGGCCGGACTGAAGAAGCTCGGCGTCAAGCCGCTGGCGCGCGTGCACACCATGACGGTGATCGGCCATGATCCGGTCGTGATGCTGGAAGCGCCGCTGCCGGCCACGGAAGTCGCGCTGAAGAAGGCGGGCCTGCGCATCGGCGATATCGACCTGTTCGAAGTCAACGAAGCCTTCGCCCCGGTGCCGCTGGCCTGGCTGAAGGCCACCGGAGCCGATCCGGAGCGCCTGAACGTGCATGGCGGCGCGATCGCGCTGGGCCATCCGCTGGGCGGCTCGGGCGCCAAGCTGATGACCACGCTGGTGCATGCGCTGCATACGCACGGCAAGCGCTACGGCCTGCAGACGATGTGCGAAGGCGGCGGGCTCGCCAACGTGACCATCGTCGAGCGTCTGTAAAGCTGTAGCAGCCGGGGCGTGCCGCGCAGGGATGCCGCGCGAGGATTGCTGCAGCAAGAGGTAGTAAAGGGAGAAGGACCGGCGGCGCGGGCATGTCAGAGTGCCCGCGCCAGCAGCTGGAACAAAAAGGGCCGCGATATTGCGGCCTTTCTTGTTTGCGGTGTGTCGCGCGTCAGGCGAACGTCACTGCGCTGCGCCGGTCGGCGCGTTCCAGGTGCGGCACGTTGTTGAAGCTCAGCAGCCGCTGCACGCCGCGGCCGACGATGATCTCGCAGAACGCCGTGTTGCGGAATTGCAGGTTCATCTCGATGGCGGCCTGGGCCGGTGCGCCAAGCAGGTCGGCCGTGGCGCGGCCGATGGCGCCACCGGAGCTCACCACCAGGATGGCATCCTCGCGCGTCGTGCCTTCGCTCGCGTGCGCCAGGGCGCCGGCAATGCGGGCGCCGAAATCGGCCCAGCTCTCGGGCATGTCGGCCAGCCCGTCCTGGGTCCATGCGGCGTAGGCCGCGCGGAAGGTGCGCCAGTAATCGTTGTAGTCGCCGTTCTGGTGCGCGCGGTGGTCGGCGCCGCCGGTGTGGCAACGGTACAGCGCCTCGCCGTCGTATTCGTTCAGGCCCGGGTGCGAGACGATCGCTGCCTGCGGCTGACCCATGCCGGCCAGGATCTCGCTGGCGGTGTCCTGCTGCCGCACTAGCGTGCCGGCTACCACGCGGCTGAAGCTGACGCCGCGCTCCTGGAAATACTCGCCCAGCCAGCGCGCCTGCTGGCGGCCGGTCGGCGACAGGCAATCGTAGTTGGCGGCGCCAAACGAGGCTTGTCCGTGCCGGACGAGGAAAAGCGTGGCCATGAGCGGTCCCGGTGAACGTTGATGCGGATAGGGCTGCGCCCGGCGCGCCGTTTTGCGGCAGGCCGGGGGCGCCGGGCACGGGGCCCGGCGTGGGCACATTCTAGGGAGGTCCGGCGCGCCAGCCAAGCAAGCGCTGCGCAATTCATGGCAGCCATGGCCTGGCTGCATTACCGCGGGTGGCGTGGGCCGGTGGTGTGCTCAGGCCGGCTCTGCGCAGGTGATGCCGAGATAGCCGGCCATCAGGCGGTTGAGTTCCGGGATCATCTGTTCGTCGTCGAGGTGCAGTGGGCCGGAATCATTGAGCACGGCATTGACCAGCACGCTGAACACCGCCTGCATGGCAAAGCGCACGCGCAGCTCGGCGGTCTCGGCAGGCATCGCCAGCCGTGGCACTAGCAACTGCACCATGCGCTCCACGATGGCTTCACCGCTCTGGCGGTGGGGCACCCATTCCTCGGGCCGCGTGGACGCATGCCGCAGCGATGCCCGGATCACGCCGCGGTTGGCCAGGGTGCCGAGCACCATGAAGCGCGCGGCCTTTTCCAGCAGCACCGGTGTCGGCACGTCCTCCCAGCGCTCCTGCGCCAGGTAGCGCTCGGTCGACGCGGCGGTTTCTTCCATGACCAGCGCGCGCAAGGCCTCGAAATAGGCCATCTTGTCGCGGAAGCGCCCATAGAAGGCGCCCACCGATACCTGGCACGCCGCGGCGATCTGCGCCACGGAAACGGCAGCAAAGTCACGCGAGGCAAGCAGTTCGCGGCCCGCGCCCAGCAAGGCCTGTTCGGTCTCGCGCGCACGGCGCTGGCGCGGCGGCTGCAGGATCGAGGGGGTATCGATACGGGGAAAGGAGGCGTTGGCGGTGAAGCCGGATTGGGTCGCTGACATAGGCACTCCGTATTCGAATTCTGATTCGAATTTGAAAATACCGGTGCGCGCCGCGACGCGTCAAGGGTTTTGTCGGGTGGTGGCCCGGCGTGGCGGGTGGGTGGGCTGCGCCGGAGGTGGCGGTGCGGCGCGCACGCTGCGCCGCTTGCCTCAGCGTGGGTCAGAGCGAGCCGAACACGGTGCCCAGTCCGTAGGTGAAGGCTGCCGCCATGCCCCCGATCAGCACCTGCCGCAGCGCCGAGAACCATCCCGGGCGGCCATTGAACGACGAGGTGCCCCAGCCCACCAGGCCAAGGCCGGCCAGGCACGCGACGATGCTGCCGAGCTGCGCCGATGGCCCTGCGGTCACGAAGAACGGCAGCAACGGCACCAGCGCACCGCTGCTGTACAGCACGAAGGAAATTACCGCCGCCTGCACCGGGTTGCCGCCGCGCTCCTGCGGGTTGATGCCCAGCACTTCGCGCGCAAAGGTGTCCAGGGCCGCGCGCGGGTTGCGCATGATCTCGTCGGCGGCGCGCCCGGCGTCGGCCGGGAGCACGCCCTTGCCCTCGATCACCGCGACCAGCCGCTGCCGGGCCCGGGCGGCATCATGCGCGAGCTCGTGCGCCATGTCGCGCAGGCGCTTGTTGTTCATCTCGCGGCTGTTGGTCACCGACAGCCATTCGCCCAGCGCCATCGAGC
Source organism: Cupriavidus necator N-1 (assembly GCF_000219215.1). Classification (NCBI taxonomy): domain Bacteria; kingdom Pseudomonadati; phylum Pseudomonadota; class Betaproteobacteria; order Burkholderiales; family Burkholderiaceae; genus Cupriavidus; species Cupriavidus necator. The sequence continues at coordinate 762,551 of NC_015723.1, forward strand.
AAGCGCCCGCGGTCAGGCCCGCCAGCCCGGCCAGGATGACGGCCTCGCGCGAGGCCGCCGCGCCCTCCAGGCCCATCACCAGGCAGAAGCTTGACACCAGCCCGTCGTTGACGCCCAGCACGGCTGCGCGCAAGGCGTTGCCGCTCGGTCGATGGAGCAGGCGCCGCACGCGGGTGCCGAAGCCGGTTGGAGTGGGGGCGCTCGACAGGGGCATGGTCTTTTTGCGATGGAACGTTGTCAGTTGAAGCGCGGGCTCAGGTCATCCCGCATCCATTCGATAAAGGCGCGCGTGCGTGCCGGCAACAGCCGTGCATGGGGATAGATCAGCGACAGCGGCCATGCCGGTTGCTCGAAATCCTCCAGCACGATGCGCAGTTTGCGCGCCTCGACCAGTTGCGCGACCTGGTAAGACAGGAAGTGGCCGAAGCCCGCGCCTTCGGCACAGGCAGCCACGGCGGGCGCGGTCTGGTTGAATTCCAGGTTGCCGGACACCTGCACGTGGAACTCCCGGCCGTCTGCCTGGAAGGTCCACCAGTGCGCGTGGTTGCCGGTGAAGCGCACGCAGTTGGCGCTGGCCAGTTCCTCGGGATGGCGCGGCACGCCGTGCTTGCGCAGGTAGGCGGGCGTGGCCACCACCACGCGGCGGATGCGGCCGACGGTCTGTGCCACCAGCGTGGAATCGGCCAGCGGGCCGATGCGCACGCCCACGTCCAGGTCTTCTTCAAGCAGGTTCACCACGCGGTCGGTGAATTCCATGCGGCAGCGCACGCGCGGATAGCGCTGCACGAAACGTGTGACCGCCGGCGCCACATACATCTGCCCGAACAGCACCGAGGCGGTCAGCGTGAGCTGGCCGCTGGGTTCGACATGGCTGGCGGTCAGGCCGGCCTCGACCTCGTCGATGGTGGCCAGGATGCGCCGGCAGCTGTCCAGGTAGCTGCGCCCCTCGCCGGTCAGCGACAGCCGCCGCGTGGTGCGGTTGAGCAGCCGGACCTGCAATTCGGATTCCAGTGCCGCCAGCGTGCGCACCACCGCCGGCAACGAGGTATGCAGCGTCGTGGCGGCTGCCGTCAGGCTGCCTTCGTCGACGATCCGCACAAAGGTCTGCATCGCGCGTAGCTTGTCCATGGCGCCACACATTACTCCATTTTTTGGAGTAGTCAAATATCAATTGCCCTATTTATTGCAACGGGTTCGGCGTCCAGAATCCGGCTATCCCAACCGTTGAGGAGAGTGCCATGCAAGAGTCCAACCGCCCCGCCAAGCCGCTGGTGCTGTACCGCTCGCCGGTGTCCGGCCACGCCCATCGCGCAGAACTGTTCCTGGGGCTGCTGGGCTTGCCTTACCGTCTGGTGGACGTTGACCTGCGCGGCGGCGAGCAGCGCAGCGAGGCCTTCCTGCGCCTGAACCCGTTCGGCCAGGTGCCGGTGCTGGACGACGACGGCGTGGTCGTCGGCGATTCCAACGCCATCCTGGTCTACCTGGCCACGCGCTATGACGACGGCCGCTGGCTGCCGCGCGACCCGGTAGGCGCGGCGCGCGTGCAGCGCTGGCTGTCGGTGGCCGCCGGCGACATTGCCTTCGGGCCGGCGGCGGCGCGTCTGGGCGTGCTGTTCGGCAGGCCGGTGGCGATGGACGATGCCATCGCCCGCGCGCAGCGGCTGTTCACGCTGATGGAAACCCTGCTGGCCGGGCAGCCGTTCCTGGCGGCCGACCATGCCACCATCGCCGACGTGGCGGCCTACAGCTATATCGCCCGCGCCGAGGAAGGCAACGTGCCGCTGGCGCCGTACCCCGCGCTGAACGCCTGGCTGCGCCGCATCGAAGCCTTGCCCGGCTTCGTGCCGATGCTGGTGTCGAAAGTCGGCCTGGCCGCGTAGCGCCTGCCGGTCCCGCGTATCGACAATCTATCGGACAAGGATAAGGAGCCCGTCATGGATCTGCCCACATGGCCGCACGCCGGCCTGCCATTCCACGCCGGCGAACTGGCCGCTCAGGAGCGCGCCGGCAAGCGCGAACGCATGGCCGCGTCCGGCCCGCGGGTGATCCGTGGCGAGATGCCGGAGCAGCACCGCACGTTCTTTGCGCAGCTGCCGTTCCTGCTGGTTGGCGCCGTCGATGCCGACGGACAGCCCTGGGCCACGATGCTGGCCGGGACGCCGGGGTTTGCGCATACGCCTGACGCCACGCACCTGCGCATCGACGCCGTGCCGCTGCCCGGCGATCCGGCGGCCCCGGCACTGGCGCAGGGCGCGCGTATCGGCCTGCTCGGGATCGAGCTGCCTACGCGCCGGCGCAACCGCATGAACGGGATCATCGCGGCGCGCGACGAGGGCGGGATGACGGTCGAGGTCGAGCAGAGCTTTGGCAACTGCCCGCGCTATATCCAGTTGCGCGACGTGAGCCTTGCCGAGCCGGCGCCCGCGCCGCCCGCCTGGCACGGTGAAGCGCTGGACGAGCAGGCGGTGGCCTGGCTGCGCGGCGCCGATACCCTGTTCATCGCCACCAGCCACGCCGCGTCGCCGCAGGACGAGGGCGAGCACACGGGCGGCACCGATGTCTCGCACCGCGGCGGCAAGCCTGGCTTTATCCGCGTGGACGAGGCCGGCACGCTGACGTTCCCGGACTTCAACGGCAACAACTTCTTCAATACGGTCGGCAACCTGCTGGCCAATCCGCGTGCCGGGATTCTGGTGCCGGATTTTGCCGATGGCTCGCTGCTGCATGTGGGCGGGCGCGCCGAGGTGATCTGGGAGGGCGAGGATCTGGCCTCGTTCACCGGCGCCGAACGGCTGATGCGGTTGCATGTCGAGCGCGTGATACGGCGGCCGGCGGTGCTGCCGCTGCGCTTCGGATTTCGGGAGTATTCGCCCGTGCTGGCGGACACGGGCGCGTGGCCGGCGCGCTGAGCCGGCGGCTCGAGTCTTTCGTGTTGTCATGAAAATGACATCAAAAAGTCACAAAAGAGTCACAATGGCGGTTGGCGACTGTCCGTAGCACGCCGACCAGGGCGCTGGCGGGCAGCCCTGTATCAAGGAGAAATCAACCGTGGACAAGACGAAGAATAAGCTGCAAGCCCGCCGGGACATCCTGAAACACGCACTGCTGGCCCTGGCCGCCGCGCCGCTGGCGCTGGCGGCGGGGACCGCGCAAGCAGCCTGGCCGGAAAAGCCGATCCGGCTGGTGGTGGCATTTCCGCCCGGCGGTCCGGTCGACACGCACGCGCGCCTGCTGGCCGAAAAGCTGCAGCCGATCCTTGGCCAGACGATCGTGATCGACTATAAGGCCGGCGCGGCCGGCAATATCGGCTCGGACAACGTCGCCAAGTCCGCGCCGGACGGTTACACGCTGCTGCTGGCCAACACCGGGCAGATGGCCATCAACAATTCGCTCTATCCCAAGCTGCCCTACAGCATGCCGAAGGACTTCGCGCCGGTGGCACGTACCGCGCTGATCCCGCTGGTGATGGTGGTCAACAACAACGTGCCGGCGCGCGACCTGAAGACGTTCATCAGCTATGCCAAGGCCAACCCGGGCAAGCTGAATTTTGCGTCAGGCGGCAATGGCGGCATCTCGCACCTGATGCCGGAAATGTTCAAGCAGGCTTCGGGCACGTTCATCGTCCATATCCCGTACAAGGGCAGCTCGCCGGCGCTGACCGACGTGATGGGCGGCCAGGCGCAGATGATGGCCGACTCGATCCCGCTGTTCACGCAGTACATCAAGGCGGGCAAGGTGCGTGCGCTGGCGGTGACGTCGCCGCAGCGCTCGCCCGCGCTGCCGGATGTGCCGACGATGCAGGAGGCCGGGCTGAAGGGCTTCGAAGTGGTGGGCTTCTACGGCATGTTGGCGCCGGCGGGCACGCCCAAGGACGTGGTCGCGCGCCTGTCCGGTGCCTTGCGCACGGTGCTGGCCGACCCCGACACCAAGGCGAAGCTCGAGCAGCAGGGTGCCGAGCCCGCATGGCAGTCGCCGGAGGCCTTTGCCGCCACGATCACTGTCGAGCAGAAGCGCTGGGGGCAGGCGGTGAAGGCGTCGGGCGCCAGTATCGACTGAGCCGGGCTGGCACCCGCGGGCGCCGTGGCTCAGCTGTGCCCCCGATATTTCAGGCTGGCGCAGTGGCCGATGAGCGTGGTGATGCAGCAGGCATCGCCGCGCCACTCGCCGCCGATCACGATGCCGTCCTGGCCGGTCACCAGCTTGCGCTGGCATTGGCCCGGCACCGGCGTGCGCTCCATGCCGGCATCGCGCGGGCCGCTGCCCGGCGCGCGCGCGGGCGCAACCGAATCGTTCCAGACATAAGCCGTGCCAGAGGGCAGCGCCTGCACCGCTTGCGGTGGACCCCACTGGCGTTTCGCCTCATCGATGGGGACGTTTTTCCAGGAATCGAAGACGTCCTGCATGGCGCTGGCCTCCAGGCCGGCGCAGGCACCGGTGATGGCTGCCGCCCACAAGACGCCCAGGCTTGCACGCAGGCTGGCGGCGCCGTGGGCCGTTTCGGCAGGAGGGACTGGGTTGGCTGGCATGTAGGCTCCGCGTCGGCGCGGCCGGCTGCAAGGGCCGGCCTGTGCAGGCTAACGGAGCCGCGCGTCTCGCTGCAAGCGCACTCTGCGCGATGACGCACAGAGCGTGGCCGGCTTCAGTCGGCGAACAAGCCCAGGGGTTGCTGCGCGGCAGCCGGCGGCGCCTTGCGGGCAGTCTGCCCGGCCGGGATGCGTGCCGGGCGTGGTGCCTCGGCGGGGGCCTCGGGGGCGGTCAGCGTGAACGGTCTGTGCACGGACAGCGGCATCGCCTGTGGCATCCATTGCGCCAGCCGCGGCGCGAGGATCTGGTACGTATCGAGGTCGAAATGCGCTGGTGCCGCCGCCAGCGCCTGCGCTTCTTCCAGCGTGGCAGCGCAGCCCAGGTAGCACCAGTCGTCGGCGACATGCCACCAGGCGCGTCCGTCGTGCTGCTCGCGCCAGGCGGCCGGGCCATCGAAGGGCCAGGGCATCAGCGCGATCGGCGCCAGGGCGGCGGCTAGCCGGGCGCGGTGCGCGCTCGACGGCTCGGCGCCGACGCAGGCCCCGGCGCAGCGATGGACCTGGCGCGCAAAGCAGGGGCTGCCACGGCGGGTGGTTTTCTCCAGCGACAGCGTGGCCAGGCACAGGCCGTGCTCCTGCGCCAGTGCGCGCAAGCGAGCCTCGGCCGCGCCGCGGTTGCCGAACACGCCGAACAGGTCGCGATGCCGGCAGAAATCCGTATCGCGATCCGAGCGCAGCCGTGGCACCGGCAACTGCTGCGGCAGTTCCCAGGCAAAGAGCCGGGCATTGCGGCGCAACAGCTGGTTGTGCACTGGCTGCATCGCCTTGACCAGCCGGGCCTCCAGCAGCAGAGCGCCGGTCTCGCCGCCAGTCTCGCGCCATTCCACGCGGCGTACCAGCCGGGCCAGCCGCATGTCCTTACCGTACCGGTAGTCGCCGGAGAAATGGGCGCCGATCCGTTGCCGCAGGTGCACGCTCTTGCCGACATAGAGTGGCACGTCCTGGTCGCCATAGAAGATATAGACGCCGGGCGCCGCCGGCACGTCTTCCAGCGCGGTTTCGTCCAGGCCGGCCGGCAGGCTGGCCCGCCGCACGAGCGTGCGCACGGCCGATTCCACCAGTTCGACGGAATACGTGGCATGGATCTTCTGCCAGAACTGCCACAGCAGCTCGGCATCGGCCAGCGCGCGGTGGCGGCCCTTGGGCGTCAGGCCGAAGCGTGCGATCAGCGCGTCCAGGCCGTGGCGTTCCACGGAAGGGAACAGCGAGCGCGACAGCCTTACCGTGCACAACACGTCGGCCCGGAAGGTCACGCCGGCACGCCGGAAGGCGTTCTTCAGGAAGCCATAGTCGAAGCGCGCGTTGTGCGCCACTAACAAGCGGCCTTGCAGGCGCTCGGCAAGCGATTCCGCCAGTGACTCGAAGGTCGGCTGACCGTGCACCATCTCTTCGGTAATGCCGGTCATGCGCTGGATGAACGGCGGGATCGACATGCCGGGGTCGAGCAGGGTGTCCCATTCAATGATGCCGTCCGGGCCGACTTCGACCACGCCGATCTCGGTGATGCGGTCGCGCTGGGCGTCCGCGCCGGTAGTCTCCAGATCGACAAAGACAATAGGGCGCGACAGCGCTGCGGCGAGAGACTGGGCGTCGAGCAGGCGCGCACCGTCCGCTGGCAGGCGCGACGGCAGGTAGGTAGGCATGTCAGGCATCTGCCGATTTTAAGGGCGCGCTGACGGCGGCACGAAGAAGTTTTCAAAAACCCCTTGCCAACCCCGCTGCGGTCACTTAATATTCGCCCCCTCGCAACACAACGCAGCGCTGCAAAGCAGACGCAGCAAGGGTTTGCGGGGTCGACCGGGTAGGTTGGCGCAGCGAAGTTAGCGCGCCGGCCGCAGCGAAAAAAGTTGCTGAAACGGTTGACGAAACGAAGAAAGCTCTGCATAATCTCGTTTCTCTGCTGCAGACAACGCAGCAGCGCTGAACGGCAAAGCCGGCAGCGAAGTTCTTTAACAACCAAACAACCGATAAGTGTGGGCGCTGGGTAGCGGACGCCGCTGTCTTCGGACAGTGTTGCTTCACAAGTTATACAGTGCTCGCACAGCAAAACGTGACTGGGTCTTCGGATCTGGTCAGTCAGTTTTCTGAGAGTGAGCGACCGCTCGAAAGAGCGAGGGAGCCGCGAGGCTTCCACACAGAGATTGAACTGAAGAGTTTGATCCTGGCTCAGATTGAACGCTGGCGGCATGCCTTACACATGCAAGTCGAACGGCAGCACGGGCTTCGGCCTGGTGGCGAGTGGCGAACGGGTGAGTAATACATCGGAACGTGCCCTGTAGTGGGGGATAACTAGTCGAAAGATTAGCTAATACCGCATACGACCTGAGGGTGAAAGCGGGGGACCGCAAGGCCTCGCGCTACAGGAGCGGCCGATGTCTGATTAGCTAGTTGGTGGGGTAAAAGCCTACCAAGGCGACGATCAGTAGCTGGTCTGAGAGGACGATCAGCCACACTGGGACTGAGACACGGCCCAGACTCCTACGGGAGGCAGCAGTGGGGAATTTTGGACAATGGGGGCAACCCTGATCCAGCAATGCCGCGTGTGTGAAGAAGGCCTTCGGGTTGTAAAGCACTTTTGTCCGGAAAGAAATGGCTCTGGTTAATACCCGGGGTCGATGACGGTACCGGAAGAATAAGCACCGGCTAACTACGTGCCAGCAGCCGCGGTAATACGTAGGGTGCGAGCGTTAATCGGAATTACTGGGCGTAAAGCGTGCGCAGGCGGTTTTGTAAGACAGGCGTGAAATCCCCGAGCTCAACTTGGGAATGGCGCTTGTGACTGCAAGGCTAGAGTATGTCAGAGGGGGGTAGAATTCCACGTGTAGCAGTGAAATGCGTAGAGATGTGGAGGAATACCGATGGCGAAGGCAGCCCCCTGGGACGTCACTGACGCTCATGCACGAAAGCGTGGGGAGCAAACAGGATTAGATACCCTGGTAGTCCACGCCCTAAACGATGTCAACTAGTTGTTGGGGATTCATTTCTTCAGTAACGTAGCTAACGCGTGAAGTTGACCGCCTGGGGAGTACGGTCGCAAGATTAAAACTCAAAGGAATTGACGGGGACCCGCACAAGCGGTGGATGATGTGGATTAATTCGATGCAACGCGAAAAACCTTACCTACCCTTGACATGCCACTAACGAAGCAGAGATGCATTAGGTGCCCGAAAGGGAAAGTGGACACAGGTGCTGCATGGCTGTCGTCAGCTCGTGTCGTGAGATGTTGGGTTAAGTCCCGCAACGAGCGCAACCCTTGTCTCTAGTTGCTACGAAAGGGCACTCTAGAGAGACTGCCGGTGACAAACCGGAGGAAGGTGGGGATGACGTCAAGTCCTCATGGCCCTTATGGGTAGGGCTTCACACGTCATACAATGGTGCGTACAGAGGGTTGCCAACCCGCGAGGGGGAGCTAATCCCAGAAAACGCATCGTAGTCCGGATCGTAGTCTGCAACTCGACTACGTGAAGCTGGAATCGCTAGTAATCGCGGATCAGCATGCCGCGGTGAATACGTTCCCGGGTCTTGTACACACCGCCCGTCACACCATGGGAGTGGGTTTTGCCAGAAGTAGTTAGCCTAACCGCAAGGAGGGCGATTACCACGGCAGGGTTCATGACTGGGGTGAAGTCGTAACAAGGTAGCCGTATCGGAAGGTGCGGCTGGATCACCTCCTTTCTAGAGGCTTGTGTCTCAAGCCTAGCGTTCACACTTATCGGTTTGTTTGCTGTTACAGCCAAGGGTCTGTAGCTCAGGTGGTTAGAGCACCGTCTTGATAAGGCGGGGGTCGTAGGTTCAAGTCCTACCAGACCCACCAAGTTATCCGAAGGGGGATTAGCTCAGCTGGGAGAGCACCTGCTTTGCAAGCAGGGGGTCGTCGGTTCGATCCCGTCATCCTCCACCACTACCTGGTACCTTGGATTGGTTGTCAAATGCAAGCGCTTAGCATTGAGCGTTTGCATTTGGCATTGCCAAGCGATCGAATGATCGGCTGTTCTTTAAAAATATGGGATGTAGTAAAGGTGTCGCGAAGCGTTGATGAGACGCTGCAGTACAAACGCGATACCGGGTTGTGATTGTATCAACCAAAATGTATTTAAGTGATCGAAAGATGACTTGGAATACGGCACAAATGCGAGAACTCATCCTGTAGCGACTGTTTCGAGCAATCGAGACACACTCGTTATAGGGTCAAGCGAACAAGTGCATGTGGTGGATGCCTTGGCGATCACAGGCGATGAAGGACGCGGTAGCCTGCGAAAAGCTTCGGGGAGCTGGCAAACAAGCTTTGATCCGGAGATGTCCGAATGGGGAAACCCGGCCCGTATGGGTCATCCCTGACTGAATACATAGGTCAGGGAAGCGAACGCGGCGAACTGAAACATCTAAGTAGCTGCAGGAACAGAAATCAACCGAGATTCCCAAAGTAGTGGCGAACGAAATGGGAAGAGCCTTGTACTCTTTAGCAGCATTGTTAGCAGAACGGGATGGAAAGCCCGGCCATAGCAGGTGATAGCCCTGTATGCGAAAACAGCGTTGTGGAACTAGGTGTACGACAAGTAGGGCGGGACACGTGAAATCCTGTCTGAAGATGGGGGGACCATCCTCCAAGGCTAAATACTCGTGATCGACCGATAGTGAACCAGTACCGTGAGGGAAAGGCGAAAAGAACCCCGGGAGGGGAGTGAAATAGATCCTGAAACCGCATGCATACAAACAGTCGGAGCCTCGTAAGGGGTGACGGCGTACCTTTTGTATAATGGGTCAGCGACTTACATTCAGTGGCAAGCTTAACCGATTAGGGAAGGCGTAGCGAAAGCGAGTCCGAACAGGGCGTTGAGTCGCTGGGTGTAGACCCGAAACCAGATGATCTATCCATGGCCAGGTTGAAGGTGCGGTAACACGTACTGGAGGACCGAACCCACTAACGTTGAAAAGTTAGGGGATGAGCTGTGGATAGGGGTGAAAGGCTAAACAAATCTGGAAATAGCTGGTTCTCTCCGAAAACTATTTAGGTAGTGCCTCGTGTCTCACCTTCGGGGGTAGAGCACTGTCATGGTTGGGGGGTCTATTGCTGATTACCCCGCCATAGCAAACTCCGAATACCGAAGAGTGCAATCACGGGAGACAGACATCGGGTGCTAACGTCCGGTGTCAAGAGGGAAACAACCCAGACCGCCAGCTAAGGTCCCCAAATATAGCTAAGTGGGAAACGAAGTGGGAAGGCTAAAACAGTCAGGAGGTTGGCTTAGAAGCAGCCACCCTTTAAAGAAAGCGTAATAGCTCACTGATCGAGTCGTCCTGCGCGGAAGATGTAACGGGGCTAAGCTATATACCGAAGCTGCGGACGCACAGCAATGTGCGTGGTAGGAGAGCGTTCCGTAAGCCTGTGAAGGTGTCTTGTAAAGGATGCTGGAGGTATCGGAAGTGCGAATGCTGACATGAGTAGCGATAAAGGGGGTGAAAGGCCCCCTCGCCGTAAGCCCAAGGTTTCCTACGCAACGTTCATCGGCGTAGGGTGAGTCGGCCCCTAAGGCGAGGCAGAGATGCGTAGCTGATGGGAAGCAGGTTAATATTCCTGCACCGTCGTATGATGCGATGGGGGGACGGATCGCGGAAGGTTGTCCGGGTGTTGGAAGTCCCGGTCCCTGCATTGGAGAAGGCGCTCAGGCAAATCCGGGCGCGGAATTCAAGGATGTGGGGCGAGCGGCCTAGTGCTGCGAAGCAATTGGAAGTGGTTCCAAGAAAAGCCTCTAAGCTTCAGTCATACGAGACCGTACCGCAAACCGACACAGGTGGGCGAGATGAGTATTCTAAGGCGCTTGAGAGAACTCGGGAGAAGGAACTCGGCAAATTGGTACCGTAACTTCGGGATAAGGTACGCCCTGGTAGCTTGACTGGCCTGCGCCAGAAGGGTGAAGGGGTTGCAATAAAATGGTGGCTGCGACTGTTTAATAAAAACACAGCACTCTGCAAACACGAAAGTGGACGTATAGGGTGTGACGCCTGCCCGGTGCCGGAAGATTAAATGATGGGGTGCAAGCTCTTGATTGAAGTCCCGGTAAACGGCGGCCGTAACTATAACGGTCCTAAGGTAGCGAAATTCCTTGTCGGGTAAGTTCCGACCTGCACGAATGGCGTAACGATGGCCACACTGTCTCCTCCCGAGACTCAGCGAAGTTGAAGTGTTTGTGATGATGCAATCTCCCCGCGGCTAGACGGAAAGACCCCATGAACCTTTACTGTAGCTTTGCATTGGACTTTGAACCGATCTGTGTAGGATAGGTGGGAGGCTTTGAAGCGTGGACGCTAGTTCACGTGGAGCCGTCCTTGAAATACCACCCTGGTTTGTTTGAGGTTCTAACCTTGACCCGTGAATCCGGGTCGGGGACAGTGCATGGTAGGCAGTTTGACTGGGGCGGTCTCCTCCCAAAGTGTAACGGAGGAGTTCGAAGGTACGCTTGGTACGGTCGGACATCGTACCTAAAGTGCAATGGCAAAAGCGTGCTTAACTGCGAGACCGACAAGTCGAGCAGGTGCGAAAGCAGGACATAGTGATCCGGTGGTTCTGAATGGAAGGGCCATCGCTCAACGGATAAAAGGTACTCTGGGGATAACAGGCTGATACCGCCCAAGAGTTCATATCGACGGCGGTGTTTGGCACCTCGATGTCGGCTCATCTCATCCTGGGGCTGTAGCCGGTCCCAAGGGTATGGCTGTTCGCCATTTAAAGAGGTACGTGAGCTGGGTTTAAAACGTCGTGAGACAGTTTGGTCCCTATCTGCCGTGGGCGTTGGAATCTTGACGGGGGCTGCTCCTAGTACGAGAGGACCGGAGTGGACGTACCGCTGGTGTACCTGTTGTCTCGCCAGAGGCATCGCAGGGTAGCTATGTACGGAAGAGATAACCGCTGAAAGCATCTAAGCGGGAAACTCGCCTGAAGATGAGGATTCCCTGGAGGCTTGACCTCCTTGAAGGGTCGTTCGAGACCAGGACGTTGATAGGCTGGGTGTGGAAGCGCAGTAATGCGTTAAGCTAACCAGTACTAATTGCCCGTAAGGCTTGATCCTATAACCAGTGTGTTTTGCCTGGTGTGTGATCGCGACTGTGCCGAAACAGTTGACACAAGACACACAACCCCAACTACATCCCTATTCGCAGCGTTGACCTCAACCTCAGCGCTGCAACCCCTTATGCCTGGTGACCATAGCGAGCTGGAACCACCCCTTCCCATCCCGAACAGGTCCGTGAAACAGCTCCGCGCCGATGATAGTGCGGATACCCGTGTGAAAGTAGGTCATCGCCAGGCTCTTATACCGCAGAACCCCCAGCCCAAAAGGCTGGGGGTTTTTGCTTTGGCGCGGCGGAATATCGCACCCGCGCCACCTCATGCCGTCATCCGCCGGTCCGCGACAGTCAGTGCAACGCCGGCCAGGCAGCAGCCTCCAACCAGCAATGCGGCTGGGACGGTGCCGTGCACTGCCAGTGAGCCGGCCGCGATCGGTATCAGCATCAGCACAGCCAGGTTGTTGATGCTTTCCGAGACGGCCAGGACCTGTCCCTTTGCCGTCGCAGCCCGCCGAGCCAGTATGGCGGTGCTCGATGGTGCCGCGATGCCGAGTGCCGCGCCCCATGCCAGCAGGCAGCCAAGCGACCCGGGCAACCCCAGGATGGCTGTCGTGAACAGGGTCATCGCCACGGCGACAAGCGCGGTGGCTACCATCAGAACACTTTCCTCGCGCACGAAGCACTGGCTGGCACGCCCTGCCAGCAGATTGCCGACGCCCAGGCCGAGGCCGAACACTGACAGTGCCGCGCCGACACCGGCCACGCCGAGCCCGTAACGCAGTCGCAGCACTTCCCCCGCCAGTACATAGCCCGCCACGGCGCTTCCATTCCAGGCGCCTTTCGCGATCAATGGCAGCAAGATGCCTGAAGATGTCGCGGTGTTCCTGAGTTTTTCCTGGGAATCGCCGCTGCGCGGCAGATTGCACGGAAGTACGTGGCAGCCGGCAAGAAATGCGGCCAGGCAACCACCGGCAGTGACAAGGAAAGGTGCGCGCCAGCCCAATCCATCGGCCAGCACCCCAGCCACTGCCGGGCCTGCGGCAATGCCAGCGCTCATGCCCAGCATGACGCTGCCCATGGCGCCGGCCTGTCGCGCCGGGGGAAGCAGATCTGCGATCAATGCAAAGGCTGTGGGAATCGTGGCCGCGGCGGCGAGTCCGCCGAGGATACGCAATGCCATGGCGACATGCAGCGTAGGCGCGAGCGTAAGGACGATGCCATCCAGCGCGAACAGCAGCAATGCAGCCAGCAGCACGCGGCGCCGACCGGCACGATCGGAGAACCAGCCTATCAGCGGCGCGGCGACGGCATAGGAAAGGGCATAGGCAGATACCAGTCCCGATGCGCGAGCCGGGGTGGTGGCAAAGGCGCCTGCAAGTGGCGCCAGCATCGGTGACAGCATGAATTCGGCAGCGCCGACCATGCACACGGCGAGGGCAAGCACGGGCAGCAGGCAGGGAGATGGCATGGGGAAGCCTCCTCGGACTTCAACATTGAGGGGACGTGGCGATACCGGCCGAGACGCGCAAAACGCGACGCAACAAGACGGCATTACCGCCTAACAGTGGGTAAATCCGGAAAATGAATGCGCCGCTGAGTCGGGCGCGAAGAGGCGGTGCGAGCTGGCACCGGCTACTGCGAGAATGGGCAATTCAGAACGATCGCCGGAGAAGTCGGGGATGATTCTATAACGTAATGCCAGCAATTAGGGCCACCGGTGCCTGGCACCGGCGGCATGACCGACAAGAAGCTTAGTCGGCTTCGATCTGCATCGACTTCAGTAGCGGCTGCCACTTGTCGCTCTCGGCCTTGAGCAGCGTGCGCAGGCCTTCCGGCGTCTGCTTGTCGACCGGCACGATTTCCGCGCCCAGGCCATCGAGCTTCTTGATCACCACGGGATCTTGCAGCCCCTTCTGCAGGGCCTTGGTCAGCCGCGCCACCACAGCGGGCGACGTGCCCTTGGGCGCGTAGATGCCATGCCAGACCTTGACGTCAAAGCCCTTGAGACCGCCTTCCTGCAGCGTTGGCGCACTGGGCAGCGCCTTGATCCGCGCCGGCGTGGTCACGCCGAACAGGCGTACGCGGTCGGCCTGGATATGCGGCAGCGTGGCCGTCGTCTGGTCGCACAGCAGGTCGACCTGGCCGCCCAGCAGCGCGGTCAGCGCGGGGCCGGCGCCCTGGTAAGGGATCGCATTGAGCTTTACGTGGACCGATTGCTCGAACAGCACGCCGCATAGCTGCGATACGGCGCCCAACCCGGCATTGGCCAGCGACACCTTGTCCTTGTTCTGCGTCACGTAGCGGATCAGTTCCGGTACGGTCTTGGCTGGCAGGTCCTTGCGGCCCATCAGGGTCATCGGCACGTCCGCCACCTGGCCGACATACTCGAAATCCTTCAGCGGCGCGTAGGACAGCTTCTTGTACAGTGCCGGCGCGGTCGCCATGCCGTTATGGTGGATCAGCAGCGTATAGCCGTCCGCCTGTGCGCGGGCGACAAAGGCGGCAGCCACAGTGCCGCCGGCGCCGGTGCGGTTTTCCACCACCACGCTCTGGCCGAGATCCTGCGACATCGCCTGCGCCAGTGTGCGTGCCACGACATCGGTCGGGCCGCCGGCGGAGTAGGGGACGACCAGCGTGATCGGCTTGCCGGGGTAGGCGTCAGCCGCCGCCGCGCCGCTTGTGCCAGCTAGCGCCGAAGCCATCACCATCACGCCCGCCAGCCATCGTGGCGCGGCGTGCAAATCCTTCGCATCCTTCATGCTGTCTCCAGATTGGTGCCGCACCGTGAGTCCGGGGCGGCTTGTCGGGGGGTGCGCGGCTAGCATGGGGGCATGCCGCGGCGACCACAATCTGGTTCTCGTGAAGGGTGCCTAATCCCTGATGAAAGATCAGGCCGGCTGGCTGCTAACCCAGTTGCCTCGCTACCGCACCGCTCAGGCGACTTCGGCCACGCGCACTTCCACCAGCAGCTTTTTCAGTTCCGGCACGCACGAGCCGCAGTTGCCGCCGGCCTTGACGCAGGCGGTGATCTCCGCAGGCGTCTTCAGGTCGTGCTTGCGCACGGCGTCGCAGATGGTGTTGCGGCCCACGCCAAAGCACGAGCACACCGTCGGGCCGGTGTCGGCGCCTTTCTCCATCGGCTGGCCGAGCAGCAGGCCGATGCGGTCGGCGTCTTCCAGCTGCTCGCGGCCGAACAGGCCGGCGAGCCACGCGCGCGAGGGCAGCTCGGGCCGCGTCGACACGTAGACGCACGCTTCAAGCCGGTCGTTGACGACATAGCCCGCATGGTAGACGCCGGCGGTGCGGTCCTCGTACTCGAGCCAGTCGGCGTCCGGGTCGGTCACGCCGAGCAGCGCTCGGGCCCAGGCGGTGCGGTCGGCCACGGTGTCGCGGCCGGCGAATTCATAGCGCTGGAACTGTCGGCCCTGCACGCGCGTCCAGTAGGTCAGCGCTTCGGCGGGCAGCGCGCCGCGGCTCAGCACGAAGCCATGCCAGTTCACGCCGAATGGCTCCACGCGTACCGGCGTGTGCTTGAATTCGGGCTCGCCGGAAACGGGATCGACCACAGGATTGACCAGCGCGCCGACGCGTGCGTCGGAGCTGAACTGGCCGTTCCAGTGGATCGGCACGAACACGCTGCCGCGCGGGATGCCACCGCCATGGCGCACGCGTGCCACCATCGCGCCCCAGCGCGTGCTGACGCGCGCGAGCTTGCCTTCGCCCACGCCGGACAGCAGCGCGTCCTGCGGGTGCATGTCGACGAAGGGCTCGGGCAGGTGGTCGGCCAGCTTGGCCGACTTGCCGGTGCGCGTCATGGTGTGCCACTGGTCGCGCACGCGGCCGGTGTTGAGGATCAGCGGGAAATCGTCGTCGGGCGCGTGGGCCGGCGAGCGCGGCGGCGTGGCGACAAAGCGGGCCAGGCCGTCGGCATGGGCGTAGCGGCCATCGGCAAACAGGCGCTGCGTGCCGGCGCCGGCCGGAGCGCCCGCGGGCAGCGGCCATTGCACGGGCTCCAGCGCGTCATAGTGCGCCTGGTCCAGCCCGGCCAGCGCGCCGATGTCGAACACGCGCGGTGCGGCATCGTTGCGCCAGGCGCTCAGGCGCGCGTGCTCGTCGAAAATTTCATGCACGCCCGCATAGTCGAAGCCGTCAAAGCCCATGCGGCGCGCGACGTCGCACAGGATCCGCCAGTCGGCGCGCGCCTCGCCAGGCGCGGGCAGGAAGGCGCGTTGACGGGAAATGCGCCGTTCCGAGTTGGTAACGGTGCCGTCTTTCTCGCCCCACCCCAGCGCGGGCAGCAGCACGTGCGCAGCGGCGTTGGTGTCGGTGCGCTCGATGATGTCGCTGGTGACCACCAGTTCGCACCTGGCCAGCGCGCGGCGCACCTGGTCGGCGTCGGGCAGGCTCACCACGGGGTTGGTGGCGATCACCCAGACCGCCTTGACGCGGCCGGCTTCGATGGCCTCGAACAGTTCCACCGCCTTCAGGCCCGGGCGGTCGGCCACCATCGGCGATTGCCAGAAGCTTTGCACGACGTCGCGATGCAGCGGGTTGGCCAGTTCCATGTGTGCGGCCAGCATGTTGGCCAGGCCGCCGACTTCGCGCCCGCCCATTGCATTGGGCTGGCCGGTGAGCGAAAACGGGCCCATTCCCGGGGCGCCGATGCGGCCGGTCAGCAGGTGGCAGTTGATGATGCTGTTGACCTTGTCGGTGCCGGCCGACGACTGGTTGACGCCTTGCGAGAAGGCGGTCACGGTCTTTTCGGTCTGCGCGAACAGCTGGTAGAACGCCAGCACGTCCTGCACGTTCAGCTTGCAGGCGCGGGCCACGGCAGCGGGATCGGCGCAGGCCGCATCCGCGGCCTGCAGGGCTTCGTCCAGCCCCGCGGTGCTGGCGGCGACGAAGGCGGCGCTGGTGCGGCCTTCGCGCGCGAGGTAGCTCAGCAGCCCGTTGAACAGCCACACGTCGGTGCCCGGGCGGATCGCCAGGTGCAGGTCGGCCAGTTCGCAGGTGGCGGTGCGGCGCGGGTCGATCGCCACGATCTTCATCTCGGGGCGCGCTTCCTTGGCCTGGGACAGGCGCTGGAACAGGATCGGATGGCACCACGCGGTGTTGGAGCCCACCAGCACCACCAGGTCGGCCAGTTCCAGGTCTTCGTAGTTGCCCGGCACCAGGTCTTCGCCGAAGGCGCGCTTGTGGCCGGCCACGGCCGACGACATGCACAGGCGCGAGTTGGTGTCGATATTGGCGCTGCCGATGAAGCCCTTCATCAGCTTGTTGGCGATGTAGTAGTCCTCGGTCAGCAGCTGGCCCGAGACATAGAGCGCGACCGAATCCGGGCCGTGGCGGCGGACGATGTCCGAGAAGCCTTGCGCTACGGTGTCCAGCGCATGGTCCCAGGAGACTTGCTGCAGCGAGCCGTCGGTGCCGCGCACCTTGGGGTGGAGCAGGCGGCCTTCCAGGTCCACGGTTTCACCGAGCGCCGAGCCTTTCACGCACAGCCGGCCGTGATTGGACGGGTGCTGCGCGTCGCCCGCGATCTCGACCTGGCCGTCGGCACGCACGGTGGCGCGCACGCCGCAGCCGACGCCGCAGTACGGGCAGGTGGTGGCGGTGGTGGTGGTCAGTGTCGCCGAGACGACCGGGATGTCGGACAGGTTCACGCGTTCTCCGTGCGGGGGCGTTGTATAGCTTACTTACGGTGATGCTTATGCGGCGAGCGCTTCGCACTGCGCCTGACCGAACAACAGGCGCTGGCGCAGCGCGCCCACCGGCGTGCGGCGTTGGATCATGTCGAAGTACCAGGGGCCGTCCTGCACGTCGCCGTACAGCACGGCGCCGACCAGATAACCGTCCTGCAGCACCAGGCGCTTGTAGACGCCGCGGCGCGGATCGCGCAGCACCAGGTCTTCACTGCCTTCGGCGCCGATGAAGTCGCCGGCAGAATACAGGTCGACGCCGGTCACTTTCAGTTTAGTCGCGGTGGCCTGCTGCACGTAACGGCGATGGCCGGCACCGGCGAGGTGCGCGGCGCACACGCGCGCCTGGTCCCAGATCGGCGCCACCAGGCCGAAGGTGGCCTGGCGATGCTGCACGCACTCGCCCACGGCGTAGATGCGCGGATCATAGGTCTGCAGCGTGTCGTCGACGACGATGGCGCGCTCGCAGTGCAGGCCGGCGCCGGTGGCCAGTTCGATATTGGGGCGCACGCCGGCGGTCATCACCACCAGGTCGGCGGGGATCTCGCTGCCGTCCTTGAAGCGCACGCCGGTGACGCGGTCGGTGCCGAGGATCTCCGCGGTCTGCGCGCCCAGCAGGAAGCGCAGGCCTTTGCGTTCGAGCGCGCTCTGGAGCAGCGTGGCGGCGGGCTTGTCGAGCTGGCGCTCCATCAGGCTGTCGGGCAGGTGAACCACGGTCACGTCCATGCCCTGGCGCAGCAGCCCGTTGGCGGCCTCCAGGCCGAGCAGGCCGCCGCCGATTACCACCGCATGGCGGTGGTCGCGCGCGGCTTGCTGCATGGTCTCCACGTCCTGGATATCGCGGAAGGCGATCACGCCGTCGAGCTGGTGACCCGGCACCGGCAGGATGAAGGGCTTGGAGCCGGTAGCCAGCAGCAGGCGGTCGTAGCGCACTTCGCGCCCCGAGGCTGAACGCACGATGCGGCGCGGGCGGTCGATGGCCACCACCGGATCGCCGGCAAGCAGTTCGATGCCACGCTCGGTGTACCACTCGCGCGTATTCAGCATGATGTCCGCCACCGACTTTTCGCCGGCCAGCACCGGCGACAGCAGGATGCGGTTGTAGTTGCCGTGCGGCTCGGCCCCGAACACCGTGATGTCGTACAGGTCCGGGGCGAGCCTGAGCAGCTCCTCCACAGTGCGCATGCCGGCCATGCCGTTGCCGACGACGACCAGGCGCGGGCGGGCTTGGGGGTTGGCGGAAGGCGTCATGCCGGCATCTCCGTTGGCGTGGCTTGAGGACAGGGGGAACATCAAATGGGCGCCGGTGTCAGGCGGCGAGTTCTTCCTCGGCCTCGCTCACGGCCACGCCGGCGGCAATCCAGATCTTGCCGTCATAGACGCGTGCGGCGTAGGCATTGACCGAATGCTCGGGGGCTTCCAGGCACTCGCCGGTGCGCAGGTCGAAGTGATGCTTGTAGATCGGCGAAGCCACCACCAGGCGCTCGCCCAGGTTGCCGACCAGCCCGCGCGACAGCACCGCGGCCTGCGAGTTGGGATCGAAGTTGTCGATGGCGTAGACCTCGTCGCCACGGCCGATGCGGAACACGGCGACCTGCTTGTCGTCCACCAGCGCGCACACACCAGTGTTGGGCACGATATCGCGCACGGTGCAGACGGCGGTCCAGGTCTCAGGATGGTGGGGATGGCTCATCACGTTCTCCTTGTTTGCGGGCACGGTCAGGCTGCTTTCGCGGGCATGGACACCACGGGAATGTGGCTCAGGCGGGAACGATGCAATTTCCGTTCCTCCGGCGTGGCCGGGCGGATCTGCCCGCGCTCTTCGATGAAGGCGACGTTGTCGTCGCGGCGGTCGCTGTTGACGAAGTGGCGGAAGCGCTTGCGTGTCTCGGGATCGGTCACGGCCTTCTTCCACTCGTCTTCGTAGGTGTCGACCACGTGCTGCATCTCGGCTTCCAGTTCGGCGGCGAGGCCCAGCTTGTCGTCCAGCACCACGGCCTTGAGGTAGTCCAGACCGCCTTCCAGGTTGTCGCGCCAGACGCTGGTGCGCTGCAGGCGGTCGGCAGTGCGCACGTAGAACATCAGGAAGCGGTCGATGTAGCGCACCAGGGTGTCGTGGTCGAGGTCGCTGGCCAGCAGCTCTGCATGGCGCGGCTTCATGCCGCCGTTGCCGCACACGTACAGGTTCCAGCCCTTGTCCGTGGCGATCACGCCAACATCCTTGCCCTGCGCCTCGGCGCATTCGCGGGTGCAGCCGGACACGCCGAACTTGATCTTGTGCGGCGCGCGCAGGCCCTTGTAGCGGTTCTCCAGTTCGATCGCCAGGCCCACCGAATCGCCCACGCCATAGCGGCACCACGTGGAGCCCACGCACGACTTCACCGTACGCAGCGCCTTGCCGTAGGCATGGCCCGATTCAAAGCCGGCGGCGATCAGTTCTTCCCAGATGAAGGGCAGTTCCTCGGCGCGTGCACCAAAAAGGTCCACGCGCTGGCCGCCGGTGATCTTGGTGTAGAGACCATATTTCTTTGCCACCTGGCCGACCGCGATCAGGCCCTCGGGCGTGACTTCGCCACCCGGCATGCGCGGCACCACCGAGTAGGTGCCGTCCTTCTGGATGTTGGCCAGGTAGTAGTCGTTGGAGTCCTGCAGGCTGGCGTGCTCTTCCTTGAGCACGAACTCGTTCCAGCACGAGGCCAGGATGCTGCCCACTGCCGGCTTGCAGATATCGCAGCCCATGCCCTTGCCGTGCGCTTCCAGCAGCGCATCGAAGGTCTTGAACTTGCCCACGCGCACCAGGTGATACAGCTCCTGGCGCGAGTACGGGAAGTGCTCGCAGAGATGGTTGTTGACGGCCATGCCCTGCTTCTTCATCTCGGCCTTCATGATCTGCGTGACCAGCGGCACGCAGCCGCCGCAGGCGGTGCCGGCCTTGGTGCAGGTCTTGAGCGCGCCGATGCTGGTGGCGCCGTCGCACACGGCCGCGCAGATCTCGCTCTTGGAGACGTTGTTGCACGAGCAGATCTGGGCAGTGTCGGGCAGGGCATCGGCGCCCAGCGCGGGCTTGGCCTTGCCGCTGCTGTCGGGCAGGATCAGGAATTCGGGCGACTCGGGCAATTCGATCTTGTTCAGCATCATCTGCAGCAGCGTGCCGTACTCGCTGGCGTCGCCGATCAGCACGCCGCCCAGCAGGTACTTGCCGCAGTCGGACACCACCAGCTTCTTGTAGACCTCCTTGCGGTCGTCGCAGAACTGGTAGAAGCGCGCACCCGGCACAGTGCCGTGCGGGTCGCCGATGCTGGCCACGTCCACGCCCATCAGCTTGAGCTTGGTGCTCATGTCGGCGCCGGCAAACTCGGCGGCTTCGCCCTGCAGGTGGCGCGCGGCGACGCGGGCCATGTCATAGCCCGGCGCCACCAGGCCGTAGATCTTGCCTTGCCACAGCGCGCATTCGCCGATGGCGTAGATGTCGGGGTCCGAGGTGAGGCACTGGTTGTCCACCACGATGCCGCCGCGCTCGCCCACCGCCAGGCCGCTGGTGCGCGCCAGTTCGTCGCGCGGGCGGATGCCGGCCGAGAACACGATCATGTCGGTGTCGAGGTGGGTGCCGTCGGCAAACACCATGCGGTGGGTGCCGTCTTCGCCGTCGATGATCTCCACCGTGTTCTTGCCGGTATGCGCGGTCACGCCCAGGCCATGGATCTTCTGGCGCAGCATGCGGCCGCCGCCTTCGTCGACCTGCACCGCCATCAGGCGCGGCGCAAACTCCACCACGTGTGTCTGCAGGTCCATGTCGCGCAGCGCCTTGGCGCACTCCAGGCCAAGCAAACCACCGCCGACCACCACGCCGGTCTTCGAGCGCGCACCGCATTCGCGCATCGCTTCCAGGTCTTCGATGGTGCGATAGACAAAGCAGTCCTTGCGGTCCTTGCCCGGCACCGGCGGCACGAAGGGGTAGGAGCCGGTGGCCAGGATCAGCTTGTCATAGGACAGGGTCTCGCCGGTCGATACCTTCACCGTGCGCGCGGCGCGGTCGATCTCCACCGCACGCGCATTCAGGCGCAGCAGCATGTTGTTGTGCTGCTCGAAGAAGCCGGCGGGCACCAGCGACAGGTCCTCGGCTGACTTGCCGGCGAAGAACTCGGACAGGTGCACGCGATCGTAGGCGGGACGCGGTTCTTCGCACAGCACGGTCACTTCCACGTTCTGCGCGCCGGCTTCCGCCAGGCATTCCAGGAACTTGTGACCCACCATGCCGTGGCCGACGATGATCAGTTTCATGATGCTTTCCTTGTCCGGTAGTCAGTCTTTGCTGCTTGTTGTGCTGTGGGAGCGATGCTTCAAAATCAGTTGGCCATTGCGCTGTCGTACAGCGCCTGCTCCTGGGCCTTGTGCTCGGCGCTGAAGCGGATGGCGATGGCGCAAAGGGCGGCGATGGTGGCCAGCACGCCCAGCACCGTCAGCGTGTGCTGCAGGTCGCCCAGGCCCTTGAGCAGGAAGCCCGCGGCGACGGCGCCCACGTTGCCGCCAGCGCCGATGATGCCGGCCACGCCGCCCAGCGCCTTGCGGTCGATAAAGGGCACCAGGGCGTAGGTCGCGCCGCAGGCCATGTGGGTGAACAGGCCGAACAGCAGCATCGCGACCACCGCCAGCGTCACGTTGCCGGCCTGCGCGAACCACAGCAGGCCCAGGCCTTCGCCCAGGATCAGCACGAACAGCAGCGTGGCGCGTGCGTCCAGGCCGCGGCGGCGCGCCGCCTTGTCCGACAACCAGCCACCCAGGGCGCGGGCAAACAGCGCCAGCAGGCCGAAGCTCGCGGCGGCCATGCCGGCGGCCTTCAGGCTCAGGCCGAAGCGGTCGACGTAGTACGAGGCGGCGATGTTGTGGATGAAGATCTCCACGCCGAAGCAGGCGCCGTAGGTGATGAACAGCAGCCACACGCGATAGTTGGCGCTGGCGGCGCGGAAGCTGGCCCAGCCGCCGCCCTTGCCGCCGTCCTTGCCGGTGATGGCGATGCCGCGGGCGCGCAGGTCCGAGTAGTTGCCTTCCGGGCAGTCCTGGGTGAAGCGCCAGTAGACGACGGCCATGATCAGCATCAGCACGCCCGGCACCAGCAGGGCGAAGCGCCAGCCGAACGCGTGGTCGGCGCCGAGCATCAGCACGGCGGCCAGCAGCAGCGGCATGATGGCTTGCGCGGCGCCGCCGCCGGCATTGCCCCAGCCGGCCGCGGCTGCGTTGGCGGTGCCGACTACGTTGGGCGCGAACATCACCGATGTGTGGTACTGCGTGATCACAAAGCTGGCGCCGACTGCGCCGATCAGCAGGCGGAAGGTCAGGAAGGTCTCGTAGTTCTGTGCCAGCGCCACGCCCAGCACCGGCAGCGCGCCCAGCGCCAGCAGGCCGGTATAGGTCTTGCGCGGGCCGAAGCGGTCGCACATCGGGCCGATCACCAGGCGCACCAGGATGGTCACCGCCACCGCCGCGATATTGATGTTGGCGATCTGGCCCGGGGTCAGGCCGAACTCGCCCTTGAGCACCGGCATCAGCGGCGCGCAGGCAAACCACGCAAAGAAGCAGACGAAGAACGCCATCCAGGTCAGGTGGAAGGCGCGCATCTGCGGGGTCTTAAAGCTCAGCAGCTCGATGCGGGTGGCTTTGGCGGTCATCGTCCTTGGCTCCAAAAACAAATGGCGTCCCGCAAACCAGGCCGTTCAGGCCAGTTCTGGGGACGCCGTTGTCCTGACAGCCACTACATGGAATAGAGGCTGCGTATGTGGGGTGGGCCGGTCGCCGTTGACGGGCCCGTACCCTGTTACGCAAGGGGTGTGCCAGGCCGGTATGTGACGGTGAGTGGGGGTTTGTTGCGCTGAGGTGCGGCGGAGTGATGCCGGGATGCGCTGTGGTGGGGCGGCCGCCGGGCTGGCGGCACACTCATGGTGCAGTGCGGTGGGCTGCGCTGGTGCGGTGCAATGCCGCGCTCGGTGCTACTGGTCCGAAGCCGGGGACTGGGCGTTGACGGGGACGATCAGCATATCGCGCGGCGATACTTCCGCGCCGTCCTCGTCGACCAGTGCCGCGCGTACCAGCTTGCCGCTGGCGCGCGAGCGGATCTGCACCGGGCCTTCGCCGGACGGGGCCATGTGGCTGTCGCCCCACTGCATCAGGCCGACCAGCACCGGCAGCAACTCCACGGCGGCGCGGGTGGGGCGGTATTCGGAGCGTTCGCGCTCGCCGGGCTCGCGGTAGCCGACCTTGCGCAGCAGACCGGCGTCGGTCAGCGTCTTGAGGCGCGCGGACAGCACCGCGGGCGAGCATTCCAGCCGGCGCAGGAAGTCGTCGAAGCGCGTCACGCCGTGGAAGACGTCGCGCAGGATCAGCATTGTCCACTTTTCGCCGATCAGCGACAGCGTGGCGGCAATCGAGCAGTGGCGGAGGTCGGACGCATTGGGGGTCATGATGCGGGCAAGCATAGCATGCTGACTTCATTTGCAAAAGCCAGGTTATCTCCTATACTCTGACTACAAATTTTGAATCCAGATGGTGCCAGGATGGATGATCAAAGCGAAGCCCGCACGGGCAAGGCGGAAAGCTGGATGGTGGGACGGGGCGTACAGGTCACGCTGCGCCGTACGCGGCCACAGGATAGTGGGGCGCTGCGCGCGCTGGTGGACGGACTCTCGCGTGAGAGCCGCTACTTCCGCTTCCTGAGCGGCGGGCGCGTGGTGGACGCGATTGTCGACGGCCTAGCCGCGCCAGGCCCTGGCGGGGTGGCGCTGGTGGTGGAGGCGCCCGACGCAGAGGGCGTATCAGCCATTGTCGCCAGTGCGGAATACGTGGTGTCCGGGCAGGTGGGGGAATTTGCCGTGGTCGTTGCCGACGGCTGGCAAGGGCAGGGACTGGGGCGGCGCCTGATCGCCAGGCTGTGCGAGCTGGCCTGCGCGGCCGGCCTGCGCACCCTGCGCGGCGACGTGCTCAGCGAGAACCGCCGCATGCTGGCCATCCTGCGCGGCCTCGGTTTTGCCAGCCGCCGCAATCCGGAGGACAGCTACCTGCATGAAGTCACGCTGGCGCTTGGCCAGCCGGCGCGCAGCGAGCTGCGGCTGCCGGCGGACTGGTTCAGCGCGTCCTGAGCCCAGCGGTCAACCGGCTTCGCGCTTGCCGCGCGAGGTCATGGTGCAGCCGACCGAGGCGGTGATGATGCTGGCGATCGCCAGCCATTGCAGCGCGCTCAGCTGTTCATGCAGGAACGCCAGCCCGGCCAGCGCGCCCATCGCCGGCTCCATGCTCAGCAGGATGCCGAAGGTGCGCCGGTGCAGGCGCTTGAGCGCCACCATCTCCAGCGAATAGGGAATCGCGCTCGACAGGATGCCCACCGCCAGCCCGAACAGCAGCAGCGTCGGGCTGAACATCGCGGTGCCCGCATGCGCCATCCCGAACGGCAGCACCACCAGGGCCGCCATGGTCAGCCCCAGCGAGGTGGCCTGCCCGCCGTGGGCGTTGCCCGCCATCTGCCCGAACACGATATACAGCGCCCAGCCCACCCCCGCGGCAAGCGCATAGCCGATGCCCACAGGATCCAGCGTGCCGGCGGCATCGCCCACCGGCAGCAACAGCAGCAGCCCGGCCACGGCAAAGCCAATCCACAGGAAATCGATCGCGCGCCGCGACGACAGCACCGCGACCGCCAGCGGCCCGGTGAACTCGATCGCGATCGCCAGCCCCAGCGGGATGGTGCGCAGCGACATGTAGAACAGCAGGTTGGTCGCGCCCAGCGCCGCACCGTACAGCGCGATCGCGCGCGCGTTGGCCCGCGTCAGCGGGATGCGCCACGGGCGCCAGACGCACAGCAGGATCAGCGCCGAGAAACTCACCCGCAGCGCCGTGGTGCCCTGTGCCCCGAGCGCCGAGAACAGGCTCTTGGCAAACGAGGTGCCGATGCACAGCGAGGCCATCGAGCCGGTCAGGGCCAGCACGGCGATCAGGGTCGAGCGACGGTGGGCGGCGGTTTGCGGCAATTTGGAGATCCTGTTTGATGGCGTGGCCTGTGCAATGCTGCCGCATCATGCGGCAAGCACGGCGCAAGCGCCATATACAGGTGTGGACCAGTGGCTCAGTACAGTTGGCCGTGCCCCGAACACGCCGCTGTTCAGTGGTCCCGCGCCGCCGCCCTGCGCCGCTTGCCGGACTTGCTGGCGCAGTCCGGGCAACGCCCCAGCAGCGTCAGCTCGTGGTGCTCCACCTCGAAGCCCGGCGGCGTGATCTCTTCCATGTGCCCGGGACACCCTTCCAGCGGAAATACGCGATCGCACGTCAGGCACTGGAAGTAGTGGCGGTGCGTCACGGCGCCGGGTTCGCCCGCCAGTTCATAGCGGTCGGGCTGGCCCGGCAGTTCCACCGCATGCACCTGCGCATCGTCCAGCAGGGTGCGGATGTTGCGATAGACCGTGGCCAGACCCAGGGACGGCACCTGGCGCTGTGCCGCGGCCAGGATTTCGGCCGGGCTCAGAGGCCGGCCAGCTTCGCGCAGCGCGTCGATGACGGCGCCGCGTTGACGGGTCATGCGTTCCATGCCTAAAATCTTAATGAGAAATTATTATCATTAATGAGTCGCTGCGGTTTGCCAGTCGGATGGCCGCCGCCGCGACTCGTTTTTATTGGGGTGTTCCTTATGCTGCTTGCGCAGCCCAGCCGTGCCCGGCACCGCATGCCGTTTTCGTTCCTGCCTGCTGTACCAGACTTGCGCCCGGTCCAGGCGCGCTCATTGCGGCCGGTGGCCGCCCTGATGCTGGCGATGTCCGGCCTGGCCGAGGTGGCGGATACCGCCGAGGCCTCCGATATTACGCTGCCGGCGGTGTCGGTGGTCGGCACGGCCTCCGCATCATACAACCCGCCCGACGCCTCCGGCGCGACCCGCACCGACACGCCGCTGCGCGAGATTTCGCAGTCAGTGCGCGTGGGGCCGCGCGCCATGCTGGACGACATCGCCGCGACCGTTTCGACCAGTCCTTCGACTATGTCAGCGGCATCGCGCGCCAGAACAACTTCGGCGGCCTGTGGGACAACTTCGCCATGCGCGGCTTCACCGGCCATGAGAACACCGGCGCGGGCTACCTGGTCAACGGCTTTGCCGCCAACCGCGGCTATACCGCGCCGATGGATGCGGCCACCATCGAGCGCGTGGAAGTGCTCAAGGGCCCCACGTCATCGCTGTACGGCACCAGCGAGCCGGGCGGCACCTTCAACGTGGTCACGCGCCAGCCGCAGTTCCGGCCCGCGCAGCGCTATGGCTTCGAGCTTGGCACGCGCGACGGCTATCGTGTCACGGCCGACGTCACCGGCCCGCTCGGCGAGAACGTGGCCGGCCGGCTGATCGCCGTGGCCGACCACCAGGGCAGCACGCGCGACTACATCAACAGCCAGCGCTACCTGGTGGCGCCGTCGTTCACCTGGACGCTCGGTAACGACACCGTGCTGCAGTACGCGGCTGAATTCCAGCGCTACACCACGCCGATGGACCGCGGCGTGGTGGCCGTCAACGGCCAGCTGGGGCGCATCCCGCGCTCGCGCTTCCTGGGCGAGCCCGGCGACGGCGACATGCGGCTGGACAGCCAGTCGCACCAGCTCAGCGTGGAGCACCAGTTCAATCCAAACTGGAAGGGCAGGCTCGGCCTGTCGTATCGCGGCGGCGCACTGACGGGGCACAGCAGCGAGGCGACTTCACTGGCCGCCGATGGCCGCACGCTCTGGCGTCAGCGCCGCTACCGCGACTTCCAGTCGGACGATGTCTCGCTGCAGGCCAGCGTGACCGGCAAGTTCAGCACCGGCCCGGTCGGGCATGAACTGCTGATGGGGGTGGATGCCTACCGCTTCGGCAATACCATGGCGATCCTGCGCAAGAACCCCAGCGCCGCGGCGCCGTACGCGATCGACATCTACGAGCCGGCCTATGGCCAGCCGGCGCCGCCGATGCCGTGGAACATGGACACGTACGAGCGCCAGCGCAATCTCGGCGCCTACTTGCAGGACCAGCTGAGCCTGGGCGAGCGCTGGCGCGTGCTGGCCGGCGTGCGCTTCGACGCCGTCGACCAGTCGCTGGACAACCACCTGCGCGGCACGCGCACCACGCAGCACCAGAACGCGGTGTCGCCGCGCGTGGGCGTGAGCTACCTGGCCAGCCAGAACGTGTCGCTGTTTGCCAATGCCAGCCAGTCATTCCGCCCCAATGCCGGCGCCGACGCCGCGGGCCAGCCGTTCGACCCCGAGCGCGGCCGCGCCGTGGAGGCCGGCATCAAGTTCGACAGCGAGGACCGCCGCACCGGCGCCACGCTGGCGATCTTTGAGATCCGCAAGCGCAATGTGCTGGCCGCCGACCCGTCCGATCCGTCCTTCTATATCGCCGCCGGCGAAGCGCGCAGCCGCGGCCTGGAGCTGGACGTGGCCGGGCAGCTTGGCACCCACTGGCGCGTGTCGGGCAGCTTTGCGCTGACCGATGCCGAGATCACGCAGGACACGCGACTTGCCGCCGGCACGCCGCTGTCCAACGTGCCGCGCACCAGCGGCAGCTTGCTGGCGGTGTACGAGGATGCCGCGCCGGTGGGCCAGCGCTATGGCGTTGGTGCCGGCCTGCGTTACGTGGGGCGGCGTCCGGGCGATGTGCAGGACAGCTTCTCGCTGCCAGCCTATGTGCTGGTGGATCTGCATGGCTACTGGCAATACAGCCGCAATGTGCGTGTGTCGCTCAATGTGGGCAACCTGTTCGACAAGACCTACTACGCCAGTTCGTACAGCAGCCTGTGGATTGCGCCGGGCGCGGGCCGCAGCGTGCGGCTGGGCGTGCAACTGAGCTATTGACGATGCTGCCAGCCAAGTCGCGCACTGCCGCGCCCCTGTCTTCTCCGACAGTCTTCCCTTCTGCCGCGGGCACGCGGCCGGCCGGCGGCCGGCTGCTGTCCATTGATGCTCTGCGCGGACTGGTAATCCTGACCATGCTGCTGGACCACGTGCGGGATATGTTCTTCCTGCACGTCCAGGTGGCCGATCCCATGGATGTCGCCACGACCTCTCCGGCACTTTTCTTCAGCCGGCTCGCCGCGCATCTGTGCGCACCGGTTTTCATCTGGCTGGCCGGCGTATCGGCGTGGCTCTACGGTGCCGCCGGCCACGACCGGCGCGCCGTCAGCGGCTTCCTGCTCAAGCGCGGCGTGTTCCTGGTGCTGCTGGAGGTGACGCTGGTCGGCTTTGCCTGGACCGGGACCTTGCCGCCGCAGGTGATCTACTTGCAGGTGATCTGGGCCATCGGCCTGAGCATGATGGCGCTGGCGGCACTGGTATGGCTGCCGCGGGCGGTGCTGATTGCCGCGGGCATTGCGCTGGTGGCTGGCCACAACCTGCTGAGCCCGCTGCATTTCCCGGTGGACAGCGCCTGGCACGTGCCCTGGGCCATCCTGCACGACCGCACCTGGTTCGAGGTGGCTGACGGCTTCAGGGTGCGCACCTCATACCCGGTGCTGCCGTGGATCGGCGTGATTGCGCTGGGCTATGCGGCGGGGCCGTGGTTTGCCGCCACGGTGCCTGCCGGGGTGCGGCAGCGGCTGCTGGCTGGATGCGGGCTGGCGGCGCTGGCAGGCTTTGCGGTGCTGCGCGCGCTGAACGGCTACGGGCAGGAGCAGAAGTGGATCTCGGGCAGCGACGCCTTGCACACCGCGATGAGCTTCCTCAACGCCACCAAGTACCCGCCGTCGCTGCTGTTCCTGCTGCTGACGCTGGGAGTGGGCTGGTTGCTGCTGGCGTGGCTGGAGCGCGCGCAGGGCGGCTGGATCGCGCGGCGCATGGCCGTGTTCGGCGCCGTGCCGATGTTCTTCTACCTGCTGCACCTCTACGTGCTGCAGGGGCTGTACCAGGCCTGCGTGCACCGCTGGGGACTGAACCAGGGCAAGGTGTTCGGTCTCGACCACGTCTGGCAGCTGTGGCTGGGGGCGGCCGTGCTGGCCCTGGTGCTGTGGCCGACGGTGCGCTGGTTCGCGGCGCTGAAGGCAAGGCGGCGGGACTGGCGCTGGCTGAAGTACTTCTGACCAGCGCCTGGGTCCCGCACGCCCGGCTCAGCGCGGCGTAGCCGCGACGGGTGCCGGCTGTGCCGCCGCCGGGGATTGCGCCGGAGCCTGGGGTTGCGCTACGGCCTGGGGCTGGGCTGCGGCCTGAGCCGGTGCCACGGCTTGCGGCTGTGCGGCGGCTTGAGGCTGTGCGGCAGCTTGAGGCTGCGCCACGGCCTGGGACCGCGCTACGGCTTGAGGTTGCGTCACGGCTTGAGGCCGTGCTGCCGCCTGGGGCTGTGCCGCGGCTTGCGGCCGCGCGGCGGGTGCCTGGCGTGCGCCGCCATTGGCCGCCGGGGCGGCCTCGGTCACCTCGCGCCAGCCGCCGCCCAGCGACTTGTACAGCGATACGCGGCTGGTCAGGCCGGCCAGCTTGTACGTGATCAGCGCCTGCTGCGCGGTGTAGAGCTGGCGCTGCGCGTCGAACACGCCGAAGTAGTCGTCCACGCCGTTCTTGAAACGCATTTCCGACAGCCGCCGGGTCTCGCTGCCTTCGCGCACCAGGGCTTCCTGCGCTTGCACCTGGCGCTCGTAGGTGGCGCGTGCCGCCATGCTGTCGGCCACTTCGCGGAACGCGGTCTGGATGGTCTTCTCGTAGTTGGCGACGTTGATGTCCTTGCGCACGTTGGCCGCATCCAGCCCGGCACGGTTACGCCCGGCGTCGAAGATCGGCACGGTCAGCTGCGGCGCGAACACCCACGCCATGCCGCCGGAGAACAGCCCCGCCAGGCTGCTGCTGGCCACGCCCAGCGCGCCGGTCAGCGAGATGCGCGGGAAGAAGGCCGCGCGCGCCGCGCCGATATTGGCGTTGGCCGCCTTGAGGCGGTGCTCGGCGTTGAGGATGTCGGGGCGGCGCACCAGCACGCTGGACGGCAGCCCTTCGGGGAACTCGCTCACCAGGGTGCGCGCGTCCAGCGGATCTTGCGCGGCCGCGTTGGCGTTGGCAGTCGCCGCGCCGGCATCGGTCACGGATTTCGGCAACGGGCCGCCGATCAGCAAGGACAGCGCGTTCTCATCCTGCGCCACCTGCCGCGTGTATTGCTCAACGCCCACCTGCGAGGTCTGCACCTGGGTTTGCGCGCGATGCTGGTCCAGTTGCGCCATCGCACCGACCTGGCGCCCGCGCCGCACCATCTCTGCCGCGTCCTGCTGCGTCTTCAGCGTGTCCTGCGACAGCTTCAGCAGCGCGCGGTCGGCCAGCAGCGTCAGGTAGGCGTTGGCCACCTCGGACACCAGACTGATCTGCGCGCTGCGGCGCGCTTCTTCCGTGGCCATGTATTCCTCGAGCGCGGCATGCTTGAGGCTGCGCACCCGGCCGAAGAAATCAAGCTCGAACGCGGTGAAGCCGATGCCTGCGTTATAGGTGGTGATCTGCGGCGACTGGCCCGCCGCGCGCAGCCGTTGCGGCAGCCGCTGCGAGACCATGCCGGCATTGCCCTCCACCGTGGGGAATTGCGCCGCGCGCTCGATCTGGTACAGCGCGCGCGCTTCGTCAATGGCAAGCGTGGCCATGCGCAGGTCGCGGTTGTTGGCCAGCGCCAGTTCGATCAGCTGCCGCAGTTGCGGGTCGATGAAAACATCGCGCCATCCCAGGTCCGCGGCCGAAGGGCCGGCGGGTTGGGCCGGCTGACCCGGCTGTGCCGCACTGGCCTGCGGGGTGCGGTAGGCAGCGCCCTCCGGCCACGCCGACGGGACCGGCGCGTCGGGGCGCTGGTATTGCGGTTCGAGCGAGCAGGCCGCAAGGGCCAGCACGAGCGCGGCGGGCAGCAGCAGGCGCGGCGGGGGCAGGGTACGGGGGCGTGGCAAGCTTCGCATGGATGGTTCCGGAGAGTGGGGATTGTTATCTGGCATGGTTCAGCCCAGCAGCGCGCGCCGCACAAAGCGCGACAGCGCCAGCTTGGGCCGCCCCTGCCGGGCGATGTTGTGTGCGGGATCGGTGAACAGCAGCCGGATCAGCGCGTGGCGCGCCGCCATGCCGGCGTTCAGGGCGATGCCCAGCAATTGCCCGTCGCGGCGCACCACGCGGCACGGGATCCAGCCGGTCTGCTCCAGCCACAGCGCGCCCTCGGTGCCGGCGGGGATGGCCGGCGCCAGCGGCGTGGTGACGGCAACGCCGTTGCAGGACAGGTCCCTGGTGGTCACGCGGTATTCCTTGCCATCCACGCGCAGCAGCGCTGCCGCGCGGTGCGGGAAGCGCTCTTCCTTGCGCGGGCGCGGCAGTTCCACGCAGACCAGCAGCGAGGCCAGGTACAGCATCAGCGCCACCCCGGTCCAGATCGTGTTGAAGGCGAGCCCTTGCGCATCGGGGTCCACCACCAGGGCGCGGCCCAGTCCCAGCGCGGAGAAACCCAGCAACCCCGCGTACAGCGCAACGAACTTGCCGTGGATCACCAGCTTGGAGCGGTCCAGCCCCTTGTTTGTCACCTTGAATGGCCGCCCGAATGGCTTGAACATCGCGCTCACCAGCGATGCGGTGACGGCCAGCGCCGCCACGATCTGCGTGACTTCGGTGAAGATCGGCAGCGCGCGCTGGCCGGTGATCCAGATGCTGTACGCCCAGTACGCCACCAGCGCCGGCAGGCCGTAGGCGAGGAACTGCAGCGGCTCGCCGTACAGCGTGGAGACGCCGAGGTACCAGTACAGCAGCGGCCCTGCCAGCAGCATCAGCGTGAACGGCCGCGACAGCCAGTGCAGCAGGCCGTGCACGTAGTGCAGCCGCTGCATCCCGGTGTAGCCGCGCCCGCGCAGTGGCCCGTCCGCGGTCAGCGCCACCTGGATCGTGCCCAGCCCCCAGCGGCTGCGCTGGCTGATGTACTCGGGCAGGCCTTCGGCGGACAGCCCCACGCTCAGGCGCTCATTGAGCCAGCGCGTGAGATAGCCGTGCGGCAGCAGCCGGTAGGTCAGGTGGATGTCCTCGGTCACCGTGCCGGTGGGAAAGCCGCCGATCAGGTCGATCAGATCGCGCCGCACCACGAACGAGGTGCCGATGCAGAACGCCGCGCCCCAGGCGTCCTTGGCTGGCTGCATCACGTCGAAGAAGGCGCGTTGCTCATCGACCCAGCATTCGGTGGCGCGCAGGTTGTACTGGATCGGATCCGCGTTGTAATAGAACTGGGGCGTCTGCACTACGCCCACGCGCGCATCGCTGAACAGGCCCACGGTTCGCAGCAGGATATTGCGATGCGGCGCGAAGTCGGCGTCCAGCACCAGGATGTAGGGCGCGCCGCCGGCCGCGGCGCTGTGGCGCAGGCCGTTGTTGAGATTGCCGGCCTTGGCGTGGGCATTGTCCGGGCGCGTTACGTAGTGCGCGCCGACGCGTTCGCAGAACTCGCGCAGCCAGTCGCGGCGGGTGTCGTCCAGCACCCAGACGCGGAAGTCCGGGTAGTCGATCGCCAGCGCCGAGACAATGGTCTTCTCCAGGATGTCCAAGCCTTCGTTGTAGGTGGCAATGAAGATGTCCACCGGCGGCACCTGCTTGGCGCGGCGCAAGGCGGCCTCGCCCGCGTCGGCGTCGGGGGTGTGGTTGCTGGTGCGCGCCAGCACCACGATCGACAGCAGCGTATAGGCCAGCGTCATGCATTCGAAGGTAAAGAACACATGGGCCCACACGCTGGCGAAGGTCATCTGCCAGTCCGGCAGTGTTTCGCGGATGCGCCAGGTCAGGTACACCACCAGCAGCAAGGCGGCGACGCCGCCGAACAGCACGCGGTCCGCCGGCCGGTCATGCCGGCACAGCATCGAGAGCAGCACCATCGCCAGCAGCACGCCGCCGTTGATGACCAGCAGCGTCTGGTTTTCCAGGAAGAGGGCGAACATCGTCAGTCCTTGGTGGTGTTGGTGCTTGCATTGGCCGGCGCGGCCGCAATGGCCGGCGGCGGGCAGGATGGTTCCAGGCATCCGCCCGGACGGAAGGGGTTCCAGCGCGCCGCGGCCAGCACGGCCCATGCGGTGGCGCCCAGGTGGGGCAGGTGGAAGTAGTGGAAGTCCTCCGTGGTCGAGGTGGGCCCGATCGACAGCCCGGTGCTGATGCGTGCCTCGGGCGTGGCGTAGAGCATCCCGGACGGCGCCCGCTGCGACAGCAGCAGCTGCCACAGTGGCTGCGACTGTTGCGCCTGCCCGGCGGCCTGCAGCACCAGCGCGGCCTGCCCGGTGCCTTCGGTCCAGATGCCGTCGGGGCCGCCCTTGAAGCCGTAGCCTGCGCCGGCGCGGTGCTTGGCCTCCACCCACGCCAGGTTGCGGCGCCAGTCCTGCGGCGGGTCCGGGATCGCGATCAGCGGCCACAGCACCGCATCCAGCGCGGACGGGCCGGCGTTTGGCACGCGCCCATCGTCGCGCGTGCCGATGATGAAGCGGCCCTCGCGCGCCTGCCACATGGCGCCGACAAAGCCGCGCGAGCGCGCCGCGCCATCGCGCCAGCGCGGATCGTTGCGCTGGCTGGCGAGCCAACTGAAGGCGGCATAGGTATCGACGTTGTGCTCGGTCG
Source organism: Cupriavidus necator N-1 (assembly GCF_000219215.1). Lineage (NCBI taxonomy): Bacteria > Pseudomonadati > Pseudomonadota > Betaproteobacteria > Burkholderiales > Burkholderiaceae > Cupriavidus > Cupriavidus necator. Next base: position 796,470 of record NC_015723.1, read on the forward strand.
ATTTCCACCCCTGGCGGGTCTGCTTCGGCTCATGGCCGAAGAAGCCGCCGATATAGCCGGCGGGCGCGCCCGTGTCGGGCACGGTGGCATGCACCCAGCCCATCAGCGCGGCGGCGCCATCCAGGTAGCGTGGATCGCGCGTGGCGTCATGCACGGCCAGCAGCAGCAGCGCGGCCCAGGCCACGTTGCCGGTGGCGGTGCCGGCCTGGTAGGCATCTTCAAACCAGCGCTTGCTGGGTTCGTCCCACCAGCCTGGCAGCGGCACCGGGCCAGCCGGCAGCGGGCCGGCGCGGTAGGCGTTGCGCAGGCGCGCATCGCGGAAGTGGCGGTCCTGGCGGGTCGCCTGCAGCACGGCGTCGGCAATGCGGCGCGCTTCGGCGGGGCGCTTGCAGGCCACCAGCGCGATGCCGGCCAGCGCGTTGTCGTAGACGAAGGCGGCATTGCGCAGCGCCGGGGCCAGCGGCTCGCCGCCCGGCGCGGGTTCATAGCTGGCGAGGAAGACGGGGCCGTTGCCGCTTTCACGGCTGACGCGCTCGGCCAGCGTCTTGCAGCCGTCGGCCAGCAGTGTCTGCTGGGCAGGCTCGGCAGCGCGCGCCGCGCATGGCGCCAGCGCGAGCATGGCGGGAAGCAGCGCGCCGGCAACCAGGCGGGGCAGGCGTGCGGTCGGGATCGGCAGTCGCATCCGGGTCTCCTTTGCCTGCGTCGGCGGTTATATCAGCGATGCCCGCAGCTGGCCCAGCCAGCTCTGGTTCAGCGTCACGCGCGCCCAGCGGCCCATGCCGCAATGGCCGGATTGGCTTGGCCCTGCCGCTGCCCCTGCCGCTGCCCGTGTTGCAGTCCCTGAGGCAGCAGCCTTGCCCGGCACGTTGTCCAGCGGGCGGTCGAGCTTGGCGATCACATAGATCTCGTTCTTCTCGATCGGCGGGAATGGCACGAAGTAACGCGCCTGGTCGCCGTCCGGCGCGCGCGGCAGCACCTCTGCCACCGATGCCGGCAACGCCGTGGGCACGCCGTCGACATGCACGTTCAGCCGTGCACCGGGCAGCAGGTTGTCGCTGAGGCTGCGCGGGAACACCGCCACCACGCGCGTCTGCGCGCAGTTGCTGGCGCGCGCCAGGGTGGCGCCGGCGGCCACGCGCATGCCAGGCTGCGCGATCAGGTCTTCGATGGTGCCGGGTTCGGTCGAGCGGATCTCCAGGTTCGAGAGCCGGTCGAGGCGTTCCTGTTCCGTGGCGATCATCTCGTCGACCGACTTGCCATAGGCCTCCAGTTGTTCCAGCTCTGCCGTCAGCTGTGCCGATTCCGCGCTCAGTACCTGGCGCCGCTGGGCCAGCGTGGCACTGGGGCCGTCGGTGGACGAGGCATAGACCTTATTGCGCGCGGCCTCGCTCACGCCGACGGCGTTATCCAGCTCGGCCTTGGCCGCAGCTTTGGCATTGGAGAGCATCGACAGCTGGTAGCGCGAGGCATTGGTGTAGGCCTCGCTGACCGCGCCGGCCCACTGCATGCTCTGGTTGCGGTTGACCACTTCCTGCTGCTGGTCTTCCTGTGCCTTGGCCGATGCCAGGCGCGCCTCCAGCGCGCGTACGCGCGCACCGTGCTCGCGTTGCGCAGCGCTGTTGTAGCGCTGCAGGTCCTGCTCGGTGGCGGCCATCAGCCGGCGGTTGCTTTCCAGCCGCGCCTTGGCAGAGTCATACCGCTGCTGGTTGTCGAGCTTCTTGCCGGTCAGGTCGACCAGCAGCGAACGGTCGATGTTCGGGTTCTGCACGATCATCAGCGCCTGGTTGGCCGAGAACGGCTGGTCCGCGGCCACCATCTGCTTCATCACGATGCCTTCCACGGGAGACGTCACCAGGCTAACCGGGCTGTTCACCACGGCCCGCTCCGACGAGCGCGTAAACACATTTGGAAACATGATTGTCAGTACGGCCCAGATGATGAACAGCACCACGCCGTAGCCCGCCATGCGCGGCACGATGTGCCACAGCGGCACCGGAACGGGCTGCGGGCGTTGCACCAGGCCGTCGCCGTGGGGCTGGCGCAGCGGTGCCGGTGTCAGCGGGTGTTGTCTGGGTGGCGGATTATTGCGCTGGTCGGCCATGGTGTTGTTCTCCGGCAAGCAAAGTCAAAAAAGCGTCCCAGCCGGCATGCACAGGGTGCAGGTCGGATGAGCGAAATTCCAGGCAAGCAGGTAGCGTTGCGCAAGGGCTGTCGCGCGGTGCCCGGCTTGCATGTCCCCAATTCAGTTTGTTGTCTGCAGCACGCGCGATGTGGCCAGGCCGTATCGGCGCACCTTGCAATTGGGCCGACAAGCAGCCCGTGGATTAGCCCGGCTTCATCCGGGCAGAATTGAACAATGGCCAGTCAATGACCAAGAAGTGGCAGCCCGCTGACGCAAAGATTCATGCACTCAGGCCGCCGCGTGTGAGTTAAAGGCTAGTCAGTTGCCCCGTCCCTTGCTGTAAAAATGTGTAAGGGGAGGCTGTAGCACTGCTTAACACGGCGGTAACATGGCATGCGATGAACGACGAATGCAGCACACATTGACGGGGTTTTGACCAGGTGCGCGGCAAGCCTTGGCGTTTAGCAGGCTGCTGAAGTACTCACCATGGAAGCGGCGGAGCTTCCCCCAAAAGGGCTGGTGTGTTCGCTACATTTCACATCCGGAAGCCGGGCTTCACTGCGTCGTTTTTTTTCCGCGTTTTGGCGCTCATTTCCGGCCTCATTACCGCGATTACTGCAACCGCGGACGGATTTGTCCCAGCGAGCGCATGCGCACGAGGTTGTAGGCAGCCATGCTCAGCACAAACATCTGGTCGACCTTCTTGAGTCCGCGCACCATCACCTGACGCATGCGGCCAACGGTCTTGATCCATCCAAAGCCTTGCTCGATCAGCTTGCGCTTCTGCTGCGAGACGGCATAACCGGCGCTGCAAGCAATGGCATCAGGAACGGCCGAGCACCGCCCCGAGGTGTTCTGTGCCACGTGGGGAGTCACCTTCATTTCCAGGCACGCCTGGATGAACTCCTGCGCGTCGTAGCCCTTGTCCGCGCCGACAGTCACTTCCACATTCGGGTCTTCAGTTACCTGCCTGGCATCGTTGAGCATGACCTTCGCGGCTTCGCGTTCGGCGTGTCCGTCCGCATTGGTCACCATGGCGCTCACCACCAGGCCGTGGCGGTTGTCGCTCAGAGTATGGCCCATGTAGCGCAGCTCGCTGGCGGTCTTGCCCTTGCGGTACAGCTTGGCATCGGGATCGGTCTTGGACTCGTGCGTCTCGTTGCTGCGTTTGCGACCCCTGAAGTCGCCGCTATCGTCGTCGCTGCCATCCTTGCGCACGAAGCTCTTGTGACCTGCCTACGCCTGAATCAGCGTGCCGTCCACGCTGAAGTGCTCGCCAGACAGCCAGTCCTTCTTCTGCGCAATGACCAGCACCTCGTTGAAGAACTCGATCACGGCATCGTGCTTGATCAGCCGTTCGCGGTTCTTGGTGAAGACCGTAGGCACCCAAACTCTGTCGTCCATCGACAGCCCGATGAACCAGCGAAACAGCAGGTTGTACTGCGTCTGCTCCATGAGCTGGCGCTCGGAGCGAATGCTGTAGAGCACCTGCAGCAGCATGGCTCTGAGCAGCTTTTCCGGCGCGATGCTGGGCTGGCCACCTTTGATATCGGCCTCGTACATCTGCGCGAACAACCGGTCCATCTTCACCAGCGCCTGGTTGGCCATGGTGCGGATAGAGCGCAGCGGGTGGGACTTCGGCACGAAATCTTCCAGCCGCCTCATGGTGAATAAGCTTTCCGTGAAGGTGTCAGCGCCGCGCATGAATCTGGGGTTGGGTGGAGTCCTCAGATCAACGCTTCAGCCTGTCGTGGCGCCGACATTCCCTGGAGGTATTTCAGCGGCCTGTTAGGCCGGGGAAGGATAGCGCGGACGCCGTCGGCGTCCTTTCAGCGGCTAATGCGGCGTCTGTTGTTGCTCAATGTATTGGCGGATGATCTCGATGGGCGCACCGCCGCAGCTCCCTGCGAAGTAAGACGGCGACCACAGCGCACCGCCCCATAGCTTCTTGCTGATGCTCGGGTAGTTCTTCTTTCGGATCATACGGCTGGATACCCCTTTCAAGCTGTTTACCAGTGCGGACACCGCGACCTTTGGCGGGTAGTTCACAAGAAGGTGAACGTGATCGTCCTCCCCATCGAACTCCACCAGTTCAGCTTCGAAATCTGCGCAAACGCCGGTAAATATGTCGCGCAGGTCCTCTGCCGAATGTCATTGTCGTCGCTCATAGGCCAAGAGTATGATTGGGCCATGCAGCGTCTTCAAGCCTTCAAATACGAATTGATGCCGAACGGCGAGCAGCAGCGCAACATGCGCCGTTATGTTGGATCGTGCCGGTTTGTCTATAACAAGGCGCTGGCGTTGCAGAAACAGCGTTACGATCAAGGCGAAAAGAAGCTCAGCTATGCCGGTCTGTGTAAGCAACTCACGGAGTGGCGCAACAGCACGGAAACAGCATGGCTGGCCGATGCACCAGTCCATCCTCTTCAACAGACGCTCAAGGACTTGGAGCGGGCCTACACAAATTTCTTCGCAAAACGGGCCGACTTCCCGCGTTTCAAGAAGAAGGGTCTGGGCGACAGTTTCCGCTATCCCGACCAGAAGCAAATCAAGCTTGATCAGACCAACTCGCGTATCTTTTTGCCCAAGCTGGGCTGGCTGCGATACAGGAACAGCCGCGACGTACTCGGTGAGGTACGCAATGCCTGCGTCAGCCTTTCGGGCGGCAAGTGGTTTGTTTCGATCCAGACTGAGCGGAAGGTCGAACGACCTGTGCCGAAAGCCACCAGCGCCATCGGCATCGACATGGGCATCGCTCGCTTTGCCACCATGAGCGATGGCACTTTCCTCGCGCCGCTCAACAGCTTTAGGAAGCACGAAGCCAGACTGCGCCGTGCGCAGCGGGCGATGAGCCGCAAGACGAAATTCAGCAACAACTGGAAGAAGTCCAAGGCCCGAATCCAGCGTATCCACGCACGCATCGGTAACGCCCGCCTCGACTACCTGCACAAAGCCACGACCACGATCAGCGAAAATCAAGCGATGGTGTGTATCGAGGACCTGAAGGTACGGAACATGTCCAAGTCAGCGGCCGGTTCAAGCGGGCAACCGGGCAAGAACGTCAGGGCCAAGTCCGGCCTGAACAAGGCCATCCTCGATCAGGGTTGGTACGAGTTCGGGCGTCAACTGGAATACAAGCTAGCGTGGAATGGCGGCTGGCTAATAGCTGTGCCGCCACAGCACACCAGTCGCACGTGCCCTTGCTGCGGGCATGTATCTGCCGAGAACCGGCAGAGCCAGGCGAGCTTCGCCTGTGTGGCATGCGGCTATGCGAATCACGCCGACGTGGTCGGCGCGATCAACGTTTTGGCGCGGGGGCACCGCGTTGCAGCCTGTGGAGAGTCGGCGTAGTCAAGCCGCTCTACGAAGCAGGAACCCACCGAAGTGACTACGTAGAGCATCACGTAGCGCCGTAGGAATCCTCGTCCTTTCCGCCGTAAGGCGGCAGCCGAAGGCGGTGTTCATATAAGGATGTCAACAGCGCTGCGGTGATGCGGCTAATCGTCGGCAGCGAGCGGCGGCGCGATGTGCTCCAGCGGCCGGCGTTCGGCGTCGATGCCGAAGCGCAACGCCAGCAGCCCGGCAACGATCACCAGCACCGCGCCGAAGCCGTAGCCTGCCGCCACGGCTTCGCGGCTGCCGCTTTCAATCAGCGCGCCCAGCAGCACCGGCGCGATAAAGCCGCCGGTGCCGGTGCCCACGGCATAGAAGACCGAGATCGCCAGCGCGCGCATTTCCAGCGGGAATACTTCGCTGGCGGTCAGGTAGGCGGAACTGGCCGCGGCCGAGGCCAGGAAGAACACCGCTGACCAGCACAGCGCCTGGGCGCGCGCATCGAGCCAGCCTGCAACGAAGGCCCAGCCGGTCAGCGCCAGGCCGATGCCGGACAGCACGTAGGTGGCGCCAATCATGCGCCGGCGCCCGATGTGGTCGAACAGCGGGCCAAGCAGCAGCGGTCCCAGGGCGTTACCCAGCGCAAAAGGAAAGATATACAGCGCCACGCGCGCTTCCGGCACGGCATAGAAGCGCGTCAGCACCAGCGCATAGGTGAAGAAGATCGCGTTGTAGAAGAAGGCTTGCGCCACCATCAGCGCCAGCGTGATCACGCTGCGGCGGCGGAAGCGCCGCAACAGCAGGCGCATGACTTCGCCCACGCCCGGCGCGGCGCGCCGGCGCATGGTCATCGCCACGCAATCGGGTGCCACCGGCGGCAGCGGGCCGTGGCGGGCGCGCACCTCGGCCTCGATCGCGGCGATCACGCGCTCGGCCTCTTCCAGGCGGCCGTGAGTGGCAAGCCAGCGCGGGCTCTCCGGCACATGCCTGCGCACCAGCACGATTGCCACGGCCAGCACCGCGCCCAGCGCGAAGCAGACGCGCCAGCCCCAGACCGGGCCGAACACGCGCGCATCGAGCAGCACCAGGCTCAGCCCCGCGCCGAGCGCCGCGCCCAGCCAGAAGCTGCCGTTGATGGCCAGGTTGACGCGCCCGCGCACGCGCGCGGGGATCAGTTCGTCGATGGCGGAGTTGATGGCCGCGTATTCGCCGCCGATGCCAAGGCCGGTGAAGAAGCGGCAGGCCGCAAAGAAGGCAAAGCCGGGTGAGAACGCGGTGGCCAGCGTCGCCACCATGTAGACCGCGAGCGTGGCCAGGAACAGCCGCTTGCGCCCGAGGCGGTCGGCCATGCGCCCGAACACCAGCGCCCCGAGCACCGCGCCGGCGATATACAGCGACCCCGACCAGCCCACCTGCGTCGCGGTCAGGCCCAGCGTATCGGGGCGCTCCAGCACGGCGCCGACCGAGCCCACCAGCGTGACTTCCAGGCCATCGAGCACCCAGGCAACACCCAGCGCAATCGCCACGCGCCAGTGCCAGCGCGACCATGGCAGGCGGTCCAGCCGCCCGGGAATGTCGGTGCGGAATGCGGTGTCGACGGGAAGGCTGGCGAGGGCGGTTTCGGTTGGCATCGCCAAGCAGTATAGGAAACGGGTGCCGCCGCGCTCAGCGGTACAGCACCGTGGGCTGCCAGAGGCCGATGCCGGGGAAGACGTAGAGCAGCAACGGCCAGCACACCATGGCGCTGGTCTTTGCGCCCGCGCACGTTTTAGGCGGAATCCGCCGATGCCGCGGATACGGGCCCGGGCGGCTCAGGGGCGGGCGATGCCGACCGTGAACTCGGCCTCCAGCAGCCCTGCTGCATCAGCGGCCTGGCGCACGCGCATCTGGTTCGGGTGGGATCCCGCGATCGGGTCCTGCGCGGTGGCGCGCGACGGCACGCCGTGCGCGCGGTAGGCCGGGTGGCTGCTCAGCACCTCGCGGTTTAGGGTATCGCTGAAGTACAGCTGGCTGGTCAGAGCTTCCGACTGCCCGAGCAGCACCTTGAAATGGATATGGATGGCGCGCGGCGCGTACCAGCCGGGATAGATCGACATGAACGTTGCCACGCCGTCCTGGCTGGTGGGCTGGACGCCGCGCAGGAACCGCGCCTGGCGGTTGCCGCGGCCTTCGCCGCTGTAGCTGCCGTCAGCATCGCAATGCCAGATGCTGACCAGCGCCCCCGGCACTGGCGTGCAGCCGCGCCCGGCATCCACTACCCGGATGCGCAGGCGCAAGGGTTGTCCGGGCCGGTCGTCGCGGATGTCGGCGCGTACCTGGGCGTCGTCAAGATAGAAGGGGCCTTCGGTGGCGGCGGGCGTCAGCAGGCAGGCGGCGGGGGTGGCTGCTGCCGCGCCGGGCGCGATGCCGGCCGCGGCAAGCAGGCCGCCCAGCTCATGCAGGAATCGGCGGCGCGCCGCGTCAGTGTCTGCCGTGCCGTCGGCGCCAACTGCTGGGCGCTCCGTCATCGTGGGCTCCGTGGTGTTCCGGGTGCGCCTTGCGGCGCGTGGTACTGCCGGGCTGGCTTTGGGGGCGTCAGCGTCTCATCGCCTTGAGCATCGAGTAGCCGTGGCTGGTGATGCGCGGCTCCTGCCGGCTGCCGTGCAGGATGTCAAGTTGTACGAGTTGCTTTTCGACCAGTGCCTTCAGGTCGATGGGATCGATCTGGCGGGAATCGCTGGAATCGAGGGAATCCGGACCATCGCTCAACAATAGCAGTGTGGCAAGTTCATGCGGGCTCAGCACGTTCGTCTCCTTGGCTAGAGGGGGGCGTTTGCTGGGAGTCTGCGCGGCGCAGCGGCGCCGGCGCGGGAAGAGGTCAAAAAGTCCTGGAGACGATGCAGCACATGCCGCGTGCATGTGCTGCGCCGCGGTGGAATGCTGCGGCGCCGCATCCTGTCTCCGGCGACTAATTTGTTTGACGAGGCCGGCAGCACGCGGTTCCGTGCAACGGCTCACCGTTACATGTGACCGGGCGTAGCACCGCCGGCATCGTGATTCACTATTAACCTGTCACGATGACAATGTGATGGCCATGCCGATGCTGTGCAATTGGGGCGGCAGCCTCCCGCCCTTTGCACCGGCTGCACCGCTTGCGCCGCATGGTGGCGTCTATTGGCCCTGCTGCTCGCGCCACGCCTCGTACAGGTCGATGCCCTCGTCGCGCGCCGGCACATAGGCCAGCGTCATCTCCCGTTGCTCCAGCGGCCGGGCCAGTTCGATATAGCCGCGCTCCGCGGACAGGTCGTAGGGTTCGCCGTCTTCATTGGAGTAGGCGTAGTAGACCGCCTTCACGCCGGCCAGGTACATCGCCGACAGGCACATCGGACAGGGGTAGCCGCTGGCGTACACCGTGCAGCCGCTCAGGTCCGGCTTGCCCAGCGCCCGGCTGGCGGCGCGCACCGCCTGCATTTCGGCGTGCGCGCTCGGGTCGCAGTTGGCCTCCACCTCGTTTACCGCGCGGGCCAGCACCTTGCCGTCCCTGACGACCACGGCGCCAAAAGGCCAGGTATTGCGTTCGCGCACGTTCTCCATGGCGAGGCGGATGGAATCAAGCAGATAGGCTTCTGTCGTGGACACGCGTTGTCTCCAGTGAGGCCTGGCCCGTGCAGGCGGACGATGGTTCGGGCCTCGGGAATATAGGCCAGCGCGCGCCGGCATGGTGGCGTGGGTTGTTATAGGGCGTATTTGGGCCGTGCGCGTGCAGTACCGGCTATTGGCGATGGCACTGGCGCGCATTCGAATCCATCACTTCGCGCGGCGTGGCCGGCATGACAGAATGCACCCGACCGCATCGATACCCCGATACCCCTTGCGCACCTGACGCATCCGCACGGAGGAAAGAGCATGCTGGCGGCGCGCCTGTCCATCTGCCTTGCCCTGGTCATTGCCATGCTGACACCCACCTTAGCCGCCGCCGGCGGCCCGCCCGAACAACAGCTGCGCGAGGCCGCGGCCAGCGGCAACGCCGCGCAGGTCACCGCATTGCTTGGCCAGGGCGCCAGCATCGATGACCGCGATGCGCAGGGACGTACGGCGCTGCTGCTGGCCACGCACCACAACCGCGTGCAGGCGGCCAGGGTCCTGATCGATGCCGGTGCCGACGTGAATGCGAAAGACGCCATCCACGACAGCCCCTACCTGTACGCCGGCGCGCGCGGCTACAACGAGATCCTGCGCCTGACGCTGGCCCATGGCGCGGACCTGCGCAGCACCAACCGCTATGGCGGCACCGCGCTGATTCCCGCCGCCGAGCGCGGCCATGTCGAGACCGTGCGCACGCTGATCGCTGCCGGCGTGGCCGTGAACCACGTCAACAAGCTCAAGTGGACGGCCTTGCTCGAGGCCATCATCCTCGGCAACGGCGGGCAGGCCCTTACCGAGATCGTGCGCCTGCTGCTCAAGGCGGGCGCCGACGTGAACCTGGCCGACGGCGACGGCGTCACGCCGCTGCAGCATGCGCGCCAGCGCGGCTATACCCGGATCGAGCAGATTCTCAGCGCCGCCGGTGCACGCTGATCCTTGCGCCGCAAGGCGGCTCGCTCTCGTCTGCCTCATATATACTGTCAGTGTGCATACAAAATGGTGAGAGCGATGTCTGCGAGAGCGAAACGCAACGCAACGAGCGGCAGTAGTGAGGCGGCGGATGCCGTGCCGGAAGCCGATCCGGCAAAGGAGTTGCTCTGGGCACGTCCGGGGTTCCTGGTGCGGCGCTTGCACCAGATCCACGTCGCGATGTTCTTCGAGGAGTGCAAGTCGCCGAACATCACGCCCGTGCAATATGCCATCCTGACGGTGCTGTCGGTGCTGCCGGGGCTGGACCAGACCTCGCTCGGGCAGGAGGTCGGCCTGGACCGGACCACGACCGCCGATGTCGTGCGCCGGCTCGAAGAGCGCGGACTGGTAGAGCGCCGCGACAACCCCGCCGACCGGCGCACCCGCCATGTCTACCTGACGCGGGAAGGCAAGAGCGTGGTCACGGCGCTGCGTGCCGACATGGCGCGTGCGCAGGAGCGCATGCTGGCGCCGCTGAAGCCCGCTCAGCGCGAAGTGTTCATGGACCTGCTGGCGACGCTGGTGGAAGCCAACAACCAGTACAGCCGCACCGTGCTGCGCAGCATGTAAGCCCGACGGCGGGCGCAAGGCCCGCCGTGCGCAGGCGCATCAGACCGGGTAGACCAGGTCGTTGGCGATGATGGTGGTGTCGTAGACGACCTGCCGCTCGCGCAGCAGCAGCCTGCCACCCTGGCGGCGGAACCGGTCGTAGTAGGTCCCCGCCAGGTGGATCGTGGTGGGGCCCTCCACCAGCGTTTGCAGCAGCATGTAGTTGGCCTGTGCCAGGATATCGCCGTCCGCGGTTTCGTCGCTGACGCGCGTGTTGGTCACCAGGTGCAGGTTGTAGCGCGGCGCGAACATCTGCGTATTGGCAATCGCAGCGGCGCGGTCGCGCATCATGCCCACCCCTTCGGCGTAGACCAGCCCCACCGGCAGGTTGCGCTCGGCATTCTCGCGCGCGGTGATCCTGTAGAGCGCGTCCTCGGTGAAGAAGCGGGGCCATTGCTCGACCAGGCCGGCGTCGAGCACCGCGCAGTATTCCGCGTGGAAGGCCTCGATCTCCAGCCGCAGTTCAATGGCGCGCGCGGTGCCGAGGGCGCTCTCGCAATAGAGGGAATAGTTCATCGGTTTCATATTCTGGGAATCCCGTTAGCCGCCGTTCAGAACCCCATCACGCCGCGGTAGTACTGGTACATCGCACGGATGGCGGATTCGGAGATCAGGGAGTTGGAGGTGCCGACCTGGTCCGGATCCAGCTTGAGCACATTGAGGTCGCTGCTGGAGCGGCGCACGCCTTCCTGCACGAACTTCATCGCCTCGTTGTCCTCCAGCCCCAGGAAGCCTGCGGGGCCCATCAGGTTGCCCTGGCGCAGGCGGTGCTGCGTCATCTCCTCGGTATCGTCCTCGTAGCCGAACATGGTCCACAGCATCAGCATGCTGTCGGGGCCGTTGGGCACGATCTGGCGCACGCCGAGGGTGTTCATTTCGCGCTGCACGATCAGGTTCGGCCAGATCGTCTGCATCGTCACCGACCACGGCGAATCGAACTCTTTCACATACTCCAGGAAGCGTTCGTCTTCCAGGCGCATGCCCTCATGGTATGAGCGCATCTCCTTCTTGTTCTCGTCGCTGACGGCCGCGTACTTGTCTTCCTTTTTCGCCGACGCCATGGTGCCGTGCCGCCCGTGCACCGGATCGGCGATCATGGCACTTTCATTGCCCGCCACCAGCAGCCCGAACACCACCAGGAAGGAGTGCAGCAGCGTGGCGTGGTACGGGTCCTTGAGGTTCTCGTGGTACATCTTCCAGTTGCACGGGAGTTCGTTCTTGTAATACCCGAGCACCTTGAGCGGCTTGCCGTTGAAGACGATGTCGAAGTCCTTGAGGATCTCCGGCGTCAGATAGTCTTCCAGGCTTTCCATGTCCGCCGCGTACGAGGCGAAGACCACGCCGTTGCGCGTGGCCACGTTCAGCTTGACCAGGCCGTGGTCCTCGTTGCGGAAGTCCCTGGGCATGCCGCCCGCACGATTGACGCCGCGCTTGAACGGAACGCCCTGCAGGTTGCCCTTGAGGTCGTAGGACCATTGGTGATAGGGGCAGACGAATTCCTTCGCATTGCCCTGGCTGTGGCGGCAGAACTCGGCGCCGCGGTGCGCGCAGCGATTCTCGAAGACGTTGACCGAGCCGTCTTCGGCGCGCGACACCACCACGGGCGTCGCGCCGACATAGGAGCGCTTGTAGTCGCCGGCGTTGGGGATCTCCGCTTCGAGCGCGACGTAGTTCCAGGAGCGTCCGCGAAAGATCTTCTGCAGCTCCAGGTCATGCACCTCCTTGCTGGTGTAGACCCAGTCCGGGATGTAGTGCAGGCTGTCTTCGGGCCAACGGCAGTCGGCCAGGCCGGCGTCTTTCTTGCCCAGCGTGTGCTGGATCACCGCTTGTGTCTGGTACATGTGGGAGTCCTTTCAGAGTGTAGTGGGGCTGGCCGCTGCCGTCGGGAGGTCGCGCACCAGCTGTCGCAGCGGCAAGGCGTCATCGCACAGCCGTGGTAGCAGGTCTTCGACGGCATGGCCGAAGAGCACGCGCAACGGCCGCAAGTCGCCGCCGGCATTGATGGCAATGGCGTGGCTGAGCCGGCCGTGCCGGGTGCCGAGCAGCATGAACCTGGGGGAGGGCGCGTCGCTGGCGGCGATGCCGCGCCAGGCGTAGCGGGTATCGGGAGTGGCCGCGCCGAGCATCTGCACGTTGCAGCCGAACTGGTCGGTCCAGAACCACGGCATCGCCGCGGGTTCGGCCTGCACGCCCAGTATGGCCGCGGCGGCGATGCGCGCCTGCTCGTTGGCGCTTTGCCAGGATTCCAGCCGCATGTGGGCGCCGAACAGGGGCTGGTACTGGCTGCAGCAGTCGCCCGCGGCATAGATGCCGGCCGCGCTGGTGTGGCCCTGCTGGTCGACCTGGATGCCGCCGTTGGCGGGATCCAGCGCCAGGCCGGCGGCGGCGCCGAGCGCCACCTCGGGCGTCAGCCCGATCGCGACCACCACCAGCGGCGCCTGCAACGCCGCGCCATCCGCCAGCCGGACCTGCACGCCATCGGCCTGCGGCACCAGGGCCGCGATGCCGCAGCCGAGCCGCAGTTCAACGCCTTGCGCTAGCACGCGCTGCGCCAGCCAGCTGCCAAGCTCGGGCGGCAGCGCGCGGCCGAGCAGCCGGTCGGCGCTTTCGATCAGCGTGACCCGGAGGCCGATGCCGGCCGCGGTCGAAGCCGTTTCCAGGCCAAGGAAACCGCCGCCGATCACGATCACCTCGCGCGCACGCTGCATGGCATCGCGCAGGCGAGCGGCGTCGTCGAGTGTGCGCAGGTAGTGCACATGGGGCGTGCCTGGCGGCAGCGCGGGCAGGACGCGCGCATTGCCGCCGGTGGCGAGCAGGCAGGCGGCGTAGCGAATGGCCTCGCCATCTGCGCAGTGCGCCACGCTGTGCGCGGGGCCCAGCGCGGTGACCGTGGTGCCAAGCCGTAGCTCGATGTCCTGCCCGGCATAGAAGCCGGCGGGGTGCACGCCGATCTTGCCGTCCTGTGCGGCGTCGGCGAGCAAGGACTTGGACAGGGGCGGGCGTTCGTACGGTGCATGGCGCTCGCCGCCGGCCATGACGATGCGGCCACGATGGCCGAGCCTGCGCAGTTCGGCAGCGGCCATCGCGCCAGCCTGGCCGGCGCCGACAATCAGGATGGGCGTGTCTTGTGGCATGCTCGGCTCCTTCAAAGCTCGACCCACACCCGGCTGTCTTCGAACTTGACCGGGTAGGTGCGGATGTCGCTGGTGGCAGGCGCGCACATGGCCTTGCCGGAGCGGATGTCGAAGCGGGCCTGGTGCAGCGGGCACTCGATGCAGCCGTCTTCCAGGTAGCCGTCGGACAGCAGCGCGTACTGGTGCGTGCAGACGTTGTCGGTGACGAAGTACTGGTCGTCGCTGCGATAGACGGCGAGCTGGCGGTCCCCCAGCGTGAGCGGCATGACCTCGTCGTTCTGCAGGCCGTGCGCGGCGTCGATTTCAATCCATGCCATGGCGATCTCCGTGAATTGTATTTGTCAGTATGCTGAATATATAAGATCAGTGTACTGATGTTTTTCGCTCGCAGTATTCTGGTTAACCCTGGCCGGGGTTGGCCGCGCCGGATCTGGCTGGCCCCACCGCGGGCGCGCCGGCCTGCAGCGACGGGCGGGCCTGCCAGCGAGCCAGGATCTCGCCCATGATGCCGCGGCGGAACGTCAGCACGCATACCACGAAGATCAGCCCTGTCACCATGCTGACCGATTCGCCCAGCGCTTCGAACCAGCCGATGCCGGTCATGGCCGCGAGCGCGTTGCCGGCGTCGCCCAGCTTGTTTTCCAGCGCCACGATCACCAGCGCGCCGACCAGCGGGCCCGACAACGTGCCCATGCCGCCGACCAGCGTCATCAGGATGACCGTGCCCGACATCATCCAGTGCACGTCGGTGAGCGTGGCAAAGCCCAGCACCAGGGTCTTGAGCGCGCCCGCCAGCCCGGCCAGTGCCGACGACAGCACGAACGCCAGCAGCTTGAAGCGGTCCGCGTCATAGCCCAGCGAGATGGCACGCGGCTCGTCCTCCTTGATCGCGCGCAGGATCTGCCCGAACGGCGAGTTGACGATGCGCATGATGCCGAGGAAGGCCGCGGCGGTGATCAGCAGCACGACGTAGTACATGGTGTGGTCCGACGCCAGCGGCAGCACGCCGAACAGGTCGCCCCGCGGCACCGCCTGGAGGCCGTCTTCGCCACCGGTCGCGGGCGTCTGCAGGCAGAAGAAGTAGAACATCTGCGCCAGCGCCAGCGTGATCATGGCGAAGTAGATACCCTGCCTGCGTATCGCCAGTGCACCAAACACCAGGCCGAGCAGGGCCCCGAACGCGGTGCCGGCCAGCAGGCCCAGCTCCGGCGTCAGCTGCAGGGACTTCATCGCATAGCCGCAGGCATAGGCGGCGCCGCCGAAGAAGGCCGCATGGCCGAACGACACCAGCCCGGTGTAGCCCAGCAGCAGGTTGAAGGCGCAGGCAAAGAGCGCGAAGCACAGCAGCTTCATCACCAGCACCGGGTAGGCGCCCAGCCAGGGCGCGAGCAGCAGGACCGCCAGCAGCAGTCCGTAGGCGAAGGTTGCACGCTTTCCGCTTGCCATCATTTTTCCTTTCCAAAGAGCCCGGCGGGGCGCACCAGCAACACGCACACCATGGCGACGAAGACCACCGTCGCGGAGGCTTCGGGGTAGTAGACCTTGGTGATGCCCTCGAAGACACCCAGCCCAAGTCCGGTGAAGATCGAGCCCAGGATCGAACCCATGCCGCCGATCACCACCACGGCGAAGACCGTGATGATCAGGTTCTGGCCCATCAGCGGCGAGACCTGCATCACCGGCGCGGCCAGCACGCCCGCCAGCGCGGCCAGGCCCACGCCGAAAGCGTAGGTCAGCGTCACCAGCAGCGGCACGTTGACGCCGAACGCCTCGACCATGCGCGGATTCTCGGTGCCGGCGCGCAGGTAGGCGCCCAGCCGGGTCTTCTCGATCATGAACCAGGTGGCAAAGCACACCGCCAGCGACGCCAGCACCACCCATGCGCGGTAGTTGGGCAGCACCATGAAGCCCAGGTGGCTCACGCCAGACAAGGCTTCGGGCGTGGGGTAGGGCAGGCCGGAGACGCCGTAGACCGAGCGCAGCGCGCCTTCGATCAGCAGGCAGATGCCCAGCGTCAGCAGCAGCCCGTACAGGTGGTCGAAGCGGTAGAGGTGGCGCAGCATGGTGCGCTCAAGCACCACGCCGAGCGCGCCGGCCACCACCGGTGCCAGCACCAGCATCAGCCAGTAGTTCAGCCCGAGGTAGTTCAGGCCCATCCAGGCCAGCACCGCGCCGAGCATGAACAGCGCGCCGTGCGCAAAGTTGATCACGTTGAGCAGGCCGAAGATCACGGCTAGCCCCAGGCTCAGGATCGCGTAGAACGAGCCGTTGACAAGCCCCAGCAGCAACTGGCTCAGCAGCGCGGGCAGGGGCACTCCAAACAATTCCATGCAAATCTCCTTAAACGCCCAGCAAGGCGCTGAGCGTGGGCATCTTTCGTTCGAGCTCATCGGCGCCGAGCGCCTCGACGATGCGGCCGTGCTCCATCACGAAGAAGCGGTCCGCCAGTGGCGCGGCAAAGCGGAAGTTCTGCTCCACCATGACGATGGTGTAGCCGCGGCTGCGCAGCATGGCGATCATCTTCGCCAGCTTCTGCACGATCACGGGCGCCAGGCCTTCCGAGATCTCGTCGAGCAGCAGCACGCTGGCACCGGTGCGCAGGATGCGGGCTACCGCCAGCATCTGCTGCTCCCCGCCCGACATGCGCGTGCCCTGGCTCTTGCGCCGCTCATGCAGATTGGGGAACATCTCGTAGATCTCGCCCAGCGCCATCGGCTCGCGCAGTCCGACTGCGCCCGGGGTGCAGGCGAATTGCGGCGGCAGCAGCAGGTTCTCCTCGCAGGACAGGCTGGCGAAGATGGCGCGCTCTTCCGGGCAGTAGCTCAGCCCCAGCGGCGCGATGCGGTGCGTCTTCATGCCGATCGTTTCCTGGCCGTGCACGCACACCGAACCCTTGCGCATGCCGACCAGGCCCATGATGGCGCGCAGCGTGGTGGTGCGCCCGGCGCCGTTGCGGCCGAGCAGCGTCACCACCTCGCCCGGGTTGACGGTCAGGTCCACGCCGTGAAGGATGTGCGATTCACCGTACCAGGCGTGCAGGCCGCGCAGTTCGAGGGCAGGGGAGGCCGTCCTGGTCATGATGCCTCCGCGCTCAGGGCCGCCGCGGCTGCATGGCGGTCTTCGGGTTCGTCGGTGGTTCCCATATAGGCTTCCCTTACCTGCGGATTGCGTGAGATCTCGTCATAGGTGCCTTCTGCCAGCACCGCGCCGCGCTGCAGCACGGTGATGCGGTCCACGATGGACGACACCACGCTCATGTTGTGCTCCACCATCAGCACCGTCCGCCCTGCCGAAACGCGCTTGATCAGGGCGGTGACGGTCTCCACGTCTTCATGGCCCATGCCTTGCGTCGGTTCGTCCAGCAGCATCAGCTCCGGATCGGTCGCCAGCGTGGTGGCAAGCTCCAGCGCGCGCTTGCGCCCGTAGGCCAGCTCCGCCGTGCCCAGGTCCGCGAAGCCTGCCAGGCCGACCGCATCTAGCAGTTCCATGGCGCGGCCGTCCAGCCGCGACAGGGAGCGCTTGCCGCGCCAGAAATGCCAGGACGTCCCGAGCCGGCGCTGCAGCGCGATGCGCACGTTCTCCAGCACCGTCAGTTGCGGAAATACCGCCGAGATCTGGAACGACCGGATCACCCCCATGCGGGCGATCTGGGCCGGGCGCAGCGCGGTGATGTCCGTGCCGTTGAAATGGATCGAGCCGGACGAGGGGGCATGGAACTTCGTCAGCAGGTTGAAGCAGGTGGTCTTGCCGGCGCCGTTGGGCCCGATCAGCGCGTGGATCGAGCCCCGCCGCACGGACAGGCTGACATCGCTGACTGCGGTAAAGCCCTTGAACGCCTTGGTCAGTCCCTGCGTCTGCAGGATTACATCGGTGTCAGGCATGGCGCGCTCACTTCTTTACCAGGGGGCATTCGCTGGCCGACAGCGGTCGGAAGGCCTCGTCGCCGGGGATCGTGCCGATATACCTGACCAGGTCCCACGGGCCCTTGGACTCGGCCGGGGTCTTGGCCTGGGCCAGGTACATGTCATGCACCATGCGGCCGTCGACACGCACCTTGCCGTTGCGCACGAAGGCATCGTTGACGGGCAGCGCGCGCATCTTCTCCGCCACGGCCGGGCCTTCCACGGTCTTCGCTGCCTCCACCGCCTTCAGGTAATGCAGCACGCCGGAGTAGACGCCGATCTGGCCATGCGTGGGATAGGCCTTGTGGCGCTTGTAGTAGCGCTCGACGAAGTCCTTCGACTTGCCATCCAGGTCGAGCTTGAACGGGTCGACATAGGTCAGCCCCTGCGCGGCGTTCAGGCCCAGGCTCTTGAGATCGGTGATGAAGGTGGAGGGCGTGATCACGGTCTGGCCGGCCTTGATCAGGCCGAATTCGCCGGCTGCCTTGACGCCGTTGATCATGTCGTTGCCGGCGTTGGCCAGCACCACCACCTTGGCCTTGGAAGCAGAGGCGGCCACCACCGGGCTGCTGAAATCGCTGGCGTTGAGCGGATGCCGGGTAGCGCCCACGTTCTTGCCGCCGCCGGCGTCCACGGCCTTGCGGAAATCTGCTTCCAGCGACTGGCCGAAGGCGTAGTCCACGGTGATGTAGTACCAGCTGTTGCGGCCCTGTTCGATCATGCGGCGCACCAGCGGGTAAGACACCGAATACGTGTCCCAGGCCCAGTGAAAGCCGGTGGGCGAGCAGTTCTGGTTGGTCAGCGCCATGGCGCCACCGGTCGAGACGATGTCGATCTTCTGCTTCTGCCGCGCCACCTCCTGCACCGCCAGCGCGGTCGAAGAGTTGGGGAAGTCGATCACCATGTCGACGCCATCGGTATCGAACCAGCGGCGCGCCAACGACGACGCGATATCGGCCTTGTTCTGGTGATCGGCGGAAAGCACCGTCACCGGTTTGCCGAGGGCCTTGCCGCCGAACTCTTCCACGGCCATCTGCGCGGCAAGCACGGAGCCCTTGCCGGAGAGGTCGGCATAGGAGCCGGACATATCGGTGATGACGCCGATCTTCACGCCATTGGTGTCGGCCAGTGCGGGCGTGGCGGCGGCCAGGCCCAGCAGGGCGGAGGACGCAGCGAGGGTGCGGAGGATGCGAGAGGTGGTCATCAGGGGCTCCAGGTTGTCTACGCGAAAGATTCGAATGGTTGCGATGGCTGCGTCGGCAGACCGCGGCGCCATCGCTGCGCCGCAGTAGCGCGGATAAACTCAGTATGCTGAATAGTTGGCTGTGAAAAAGGGCGGAGAGATCCGCCCTTCAGCTTCACCCGTAGTGCCGCTCAGGTGGCCAGGTCGCGGCCGCGCGTCTCCGGCACGAACAGCATGCCGATGACGAAGGCCAGGCCGGCGATGATCACCGGGTACCACAGGCCGAAGTAGACGTCGCCGCTGGCCACGTTCATGGCCGTGACCACGAAGGACAGCATGCCGCCGACCCAGCCCGCGCCGAGGTGGAAGGGCAGGGACAGCGAGGTGTAGCGCACCCGGGCCGGGAACAGTTCCACCATGAAGGCCGCCATCGGCCCATACACCATGGCCAGGAACAGGATCGGGACCAGCAGCAGCACGAATACCATCGGCGTGTTGATCTTCGAGAGATCGGCGCGCTCCGGCCAGCCGGCCGCCACCAGCGCGCCCTTGATGGCGTCGCGGTCAAAGCCCTGCAGCGTGCGATCCGCAATGCGCACTTCCGCCTGCGCCGGATTGCTGGCCGGCACGAAGGTGTAGCCCACGCCCAGGTCGGTCAGGTAGCCGCGGATCTTGTCGCAGGCGGATACCGGCTCGCCGAACAGGCGCGCCTTGCAGTCGCCGGCCGTCACCTGCACGGCGCCTTGCTGCTGGAATTGCTCGAGTGCCGGATTGGCATAGTGCGTCAGGCCCTTGAACACCGGCTGGATGCACACCGCCGCCAGCAGGCAGGCGGCCATCATGATGTACTTGCGGCCGATGCGGTCGGACAGCCAGCCGAACAGCAGGTAGCAGGGCGTGGCCACCACCAGCGCGATCCCGATCAGCTTGTGGACCGTTTCGAGCGGCACGTGCAGCGTCTTGTTGAGGAAGAACATCGAGTAGAAGTGGCCGGTGCCGAAGATGGCGCCCAGGCCCGCCGCCACCACGAACAGCAGCAGCACGGACCTGAGGTTCTTCCAGTTGGTGAAACTCTCGCGGATCGGCGCCCTAGAGGTGGTGTTGGCGGCCTTCATCCGGGCAAAGACCGGCGATTCATGCAGCTTGCCGCGGATGTAGACCGAGATCACCAGCATCACCAGCGACACGATAAAGGGAATGCGCCAGCCCCACTCACGGAATTCGGCCTCGGTCAGGAAGGTCTTGAGCAGGTAGACGACCAGCAACGAGGACAGCAGGCCCAGCGTTGCCGTGGTCTGCAGCGAACTGGTGTACAGCCCGCGCTTGTGCACGGGGGAGTGCTCGGCCACGTAGGTGACCGCGCCGCCGACCTCGCCGCCCAGCGCCAGGCCTTGCAGCAGCCGCAGCAACACCAGCAGCACGGTGGCGGTGATGCCGATCTGCTCATACGTGGGCAGCACGCCAACGCCGACGGTGGCAACACCCATCAGCAGGATGGTGACCAGGAAGGTGTACTTGCGCCCGATCAGGTCGCCCAGGCGGCCGAACAGCAGCGCGCCCACCGGCCGTATCAGGAAGCCTGCGCCGAAGGTAGCCAGGCTGGCCAGGAAAGCGGCAGTCTCATTGCCCTTGGGGAAGAACAGTGCGCCGAAGTACACCGCCAGTGCGGCGTAGATGTAGAAGTCGTACCACTCCATCAGGGCGCCGAAGGAAGAGGCAAGGATGACCTTGCGCTCCTCGGCTGTCATGCGGGAGGCGGGGGCGCGTGTCTCGCTGCGAGTCAGGCTGATCGTCATGGCGGGGGTCCTTTGGTGTAGCTATTGTCTCTATATGTCTGCTCGTCCCGGCGGTGCCGGCGCCGCTGGCCAGGGCCTGTCGGTCCCTCGCGCAGTGCAGCGCCGCATCCTTCCGGTGCATCAGTCAGTATGCTGATGAGAAACGCAGTATGCTGAGCAAAATGTGGGCCAGTCCACAATGTGCCGGAATGCCCGAAATCGCCTATTTAAATGGTCTTTTAATATCGTCAGCATACTGAGCATCTGCGCTCAGTGTACTGAGGGTGTATGGCCATCGTTATAGGTGTTAACCCTCCGCGCCGCTTCTAGACTTTTGGAATTTCGCTGACTAGAATCCGAAACTAATCAGTGTACTGATCAATTGCATCGGCGCACGCCGCATGCCGTGCGGGACGCGCCCGCAGCGAAGCGATTTCACCAATCAGGAGCCCCACCAGCATGACCAAAGTGAAGAAGATCGCCCTCGAAGAGCATTTCATGACGCCGGGTTTCCAGGCCTATTCCAAGGCGTTCACGCAGCATATCGATCCAGCAGTTTTTGCCGAACTGGGCCGCCGCCTGGCCGATTTCGACGAGGACCGCCTCGCCGAGATGGACCGCGCCGGCATCGACATCACGGTGCTGTCGCAGACTGGTCCGGGCGTGCAGGGCGAGTCCGACTCCGGCCTTGCCGTGGCGCGGGCACGCGAGAGCAATGACTTCCTGGCCGCGCAGATCGCGCGCCACCCCACGCGCTTTGCCGGCTTTGCCGCGCTGCCCATGCACGACCCGGAGCAGGCCGCGCGCGAGCTGGAACGCGCCGTGCGCGAGCTTGGCTTCAAGGGCTCGCTGGTGAACGGCCATACCCACGGGCGCTACTACGACGACCCTGCATACGATGCTTTCTGGGAACGCATGCAGGCGCTGGACGTGCCCATGTACCTGCACCCGACCGATGCGCTGGTTCAGCCGCAGGTCCTGGCGGGCCACCCCGAGCTGACCGGCGCGGCGTGGGGCTGGGGCGTCGAGACCGCATCGCATGCGCTGCGGCTGCTGTTCGGCGGCGTGTTCGACCGCTTCCCGCGCCTGAAGATCATCCTCGGCCATATGGGCGAGGGCTTGCCGTACCAGCGCTGGCGCTTCGACAGCCGCTTTGCGGTCTATTCGCACGGGGTCCGGCTGGCGCGCGCGCCTTCGGAATATATCGGCACCAATATCGTCATCACCACCTCGGGGGTGTGCTCGCACGGTGCGCTGGCCGGTGCCATTGCCGAGCTCGGCGCGGAGGCCGTGATGTTCTCGGTCGACTATCCCTACGAATCCACCGAAGTCGCGGCGAAGTTCATCGAGGACGCGCCGCTCGACGACACCACGCGCGCGCTGGTCTGCCACGGCAACGCGCAACGCCTGCTCAAGCTGTAACCGTACAACCCGAGGACCCTCATGCAAAAAGTCTTTCGCATCGGCCAGATCGTTCCCAGCTCGAACACGACCATGGAAACCGAGATTCCCGCCATGCTGCTGGCGCGCCAGCAGCTCCGTCCGGAGCGCTTTACCTTCCACTCCAGCCGCATGCGCATGAAGAAGGTGGTCAAGGAAGAGCTGGCCGCCATGGATGCCGAATCCGACCGCTGCGCGGTGGAGCTCAGCGACGCCCGCGTCGACGTGCTCGGCTACGCCTGCCTGGTCGCCATCATGGCCATGGGCCACGGCTATCACCGCAAGTCGGAGCAGCGCCTGAAGGCCCACACCATCGAGAATGGCGGCGACGCGCCGGTCATCACCAGCGCCGGTGCGCTGGTGGATGCGCTGCGCGTGATCGGCGCGCGCCGCATCGCCGTGGTGGCGCCATACATGAAGCCGCTGACCGAGCTGGTGGTGGACTACATCCGCAACGAAGGCTATGAGGTGGTGGACTACCGTGCGCTGGAAATCCCGGACAACCTGGAGGTCGGCCGCCACGATCCGGCGCGGCTGCCCGGCATCGTGTCGCAGATGAACCTGGCGGATGTCGATGCCATCGTGCTGTCGGCCTGCGTGCAGATGCCGTCGCTGCCGGCCGTGGCAAAGGTGGAGGCGATGACGGGCAAGCCGGTCATCACCGCGGCCATCGCCACCACCTACGCCATGCTCAAGGCGCTGGACCTGGAGCCGGTCGTGCCGGGCGCCGGCGCGCTGCTGTCGGGCGCCTACTGAGGGCATGCCATGACCACCTTCCTTTATGGCGGCCATGTCCATGCCAACGGCATTCGCCAGCACTACCTGCGCTATGGCGGCAACGACGGTGCGCGTGCCGCGCGCGATCCCGTGATCATCGTGCCGGGCATCACCAGCCCGGCAATCACCTGGGGCTTCGTCGGCGAGCGCTTTGGCGCCAGCTTCGATACCTATGTGCTGGACGTGCGCGGGCGCGGCCTGTCGTCGGCTGAGGCCGGGCTGGACTACAGCCTCGACGCCCAGGCCCGCGACGTGGTGGCCTTTGCCGAGGCGCTCGGCCTGCGCCGCTACAGCGTGGTTGGCCATTCGATGGGCGCGCGCATCGGCGTGCGCGCCGCGGCGGGCCGGCCTGGCGGCCTGGCCAGACTGGTGCTGGTCGATCCGCCGGTGTCGGGGCCCGGGCGCCGCGCGTATCCCGCGCAACTGCCGTGGTATGTGGATTCCATCCGCCTGTCGCGCCAGGGCACCGACGTGGAAGGCATGCGCTGCTTCTGCCCGACCTGGACCGACGAGCAGTTGCGCCTGCGCGCCGAATGGCTGCATACCTGCAACGAAGACGCCGTGATGCGCAGCTTCGAGGATTTCCATCGCGACGACATCCATGCCGACATGCCCAGGATCACGGTGCCGGCGCTGCTGGTGACTGCCGGGCGCGGCGACGTGGTGCGCGCCGAGGACGTGGCGGAGATCCGCACGCTGCTGCCGGGGGTGCTGGTCAGCCACGTTGCTGGTGCCGGCCACATGATCCCGTGGGATGACGAAGCGGGCTTTTACGCGGCGCTGGGGGACTTCCTCGGCGCGCCGCTGACGCAATGACCAGCAAGGAGCGGACATGCCGGTAAGTGACCACCAGATGATCGAGGCCTGGCGCAAGGTGCTGAAGCTGTCCCGGCTGGAGCCGGGGCAGACCGTCACCATCCTGACCAGCGCCGCGACCCACCCGCAGACCCTTTCCACCGCGCTGATCGCCACGCAGGCGATGGGTGCCATCGTCAACCGGCTCGACCTGCCGCCCGTCAACGGCGAGAAGGCGCTGAGCCGCGACGCGCTGGCCTACCTGGGAACGACCCCGCTCACGGGCAACCGAGCCGCGATTGCCGCGCTCAGGGAAAGCGACCTGGTGCTGGACCTGATGACGCTGCTGTTCTCCCCCGAGCAGCACGACATCCTGAAGGGCGGCACCAAAATCCTGCTGGCCGTCGAGCCGCCCGAGGTGCTGGCGCGCCTGGTGCCTTGCGAGGCCGACCGCGAGCGCGTCAAGGCCGCCTCCGAGCGGCTGGCCCGCGCAAAGGAAATGCATGTGGTGTCGCCGGCCGGCACCGACCTGCGCTGCCCGCTGGGCGAGTTCCCGGCCATCAGCGAGTATGGCTTTGTCGACGAGCCCGGGCGCTGGGACCACTGGCCCAGCGGCTTCGCGCTGACCTGGCCCAACGAGGGCGCGGCCAACGGTACCATCGTGCTGGCGCGCGGCGACATCCTGCTGCCGCAGAAGACCTACGTCACCGAGCCGGTCATGCTGACGGTGGAGGGCGGCTTTGCCACGCGCATCGAAGGCGGCCTGCACGCCGAGTTGCTGAGCGAGTACATGGCCTCCTTCAACGACCCGCAGGCCTATGCCATCTCGCATATCGGCTGGGGGCTGCAGCCGCGCGCCCACTGGTCCACGCTGGGGCTGTACGATCGCGAGGCCACCATCGGCATGGACGCGCGCGCCTTCGAGGGCAACTTCCTGTTCTCGCTCGGCCCCAATAACGAAGCCGGCGGCAGCCGCACCACGGCTTGCCATATCGATATTCCCGTGCGCAACTGCACCGTCCGCCTGGACGGCGTGGATGTGGTGACCCGCGGCAAGGTCACGGACGGGTTCCGCTACCCGGAGGAGAAGTAGCCATGCACAAGGAGATCGGCGCGTACCAGCGCCAGGGCTTCGGCAACGACCTGGAACTGGCGGGCCCGTTCGGGCTGCTGGTGGTCGATTTCGTCAACGGCTTTGCCGATCCGGAGGTGTTCGGCGGCGGCAATATCCGCGAGGCCATCGCCAACACCGTGCCGCTGCTGGCCGTGGCACGGCGCGAAGGCTGGGCGATCGCGCACAGCCGCATCGTCTTTGCGGACGATGGGTCGGACCACAACATCTTCGCCATGAAGGTGCCGAACATGCTGTCGCTGAAGGAGCGCGAGCGCAACAGTGCCATCGTCGAAGAACTGGCACCACGGGCGGGCGAGCTGGTGGTGCGCAAGACCGTGCCGTCGGCATTCTTCGGTACGTCGCTGGCCGCGTGGCTGACGCAGCGCGGCGTGCGCACGCTGGTGGTGGCCGGCGCCGTGACCAGCGGCTGCGTGCGCGCCAGCGTGGTGGACGCCATGCAGTACGGCTTCCGGCCGCTGGTGCTGTCGGATTGCGTCGGCGACAGGGCGCTCGGCCCGCATGAGGCCAACCTGTTCGACATGGGGCAGAAGTATGCGACGGTGGCCTCGCGCGCAGAGGGGCTGGCTGCTATCGGGGTGCGCGAATGAGCGCTTGCATGAATCATCGGGACGGATAAGACAATGACATCGTCGATGGAACCGGATCATTCGGAAGAAGGACGCGGCCAGGGCGTGGGAGCCCGGGTGGCGCGAAAGGAAGACGCCAGGCACCTGCATGGCAAGGGGCGCTTTGTCGCGGACATTGCCATGCCGGACCTGCAGGAGGTGGCCTTCCTGCGCAGCCCCGTGGCGCATGCCAGGCTGTTGTCCGTGAGCAAGCCCGCGCGCCACGCGCAAGCGGTGATCGTGCGCGAGGACATGGCGGCGGCGCGCGACATCGTCGCGGATTCGGCGTTCCCGTCCTACCAGCCGTCGGCGCAGGCGCCGCTGGCCAGCGGCAAGGTGCGCTTTGTCGGCGAGCCCGTTGCCATGGCCTTTGCCCCGACGCGCGCCGAAGCCGAGGACATCGCCGAGCAGGTGGTGGCCGAGTTCGACGAGCTGCCCGCGCTGACCGACGTCGCGCAGGCCCGCCAGCTCGCCGGCGAGGTGCGCGTGCACGAACACTGGCGCGACAACACCTTCCTGACGCTGAATATCGACAAGAACTTCGAGGCGCGCCAGCGCGAGGCCTCCGTCGTCGTCCACCGCAAGGTCAACCTGGCGCGCCAGTGCATGGTGCCGATGGAAGGCAAGGCGGTGCTGGCCTACTGGGACCACCAGTTCGACCAGCTGGTGGTGTACAGCGCCACTCAGGTGCCGCATATGATCCGGACCATCCTGAGCCATTGCCTGGACCTGGACCAGGCGCGCGTGCGCGTGATCTCGCCGGACGTGGGCGGCGCCTTCGGCTACAAGTGCGTGCTGCAGCAGGAAGAGCTCTGTATCGCCTGGCTGGCGCTGACCTACAAGCGGCCGTTCCGTTTTGTCGAGGACCGGCGCGAGCACCTGACCGCCGGGGCCAACTCGCGTGAGCATCACTACGAGCTTACCGCCTATGCCGACCAACGCGGCCGGCTGCTGGCGCTGGACGCGAAGATCGCCATCGATGGCGGTGCCTATTCGGTCTGGCCATTCACCGTCGGGCTGGAGCCGGGACAGGCGATCGGCAACCTGCCCGGCCCTTATGCCTTTGACGGGTACCGCTGCGAAACTACTTGCGTGGCCACCAACAAGCCAGGTTTCGTGCCGTATCGCGGCGTGGCCCGGACCGGCGTCTGCTTCGCCATGGAACTGATGATGGACGCGATCGCGCGCGAGGTGGGGCGCGAGCCGTGGGAAGTGCGCTGCGAAAACCTGGTGCCGCCGCAGGCCATGCCTTACGTCAACGTGACCAACAAGCACTTCGACGGCGGCGACTACCCGGCCAGCGTGCGCCAGGCGATGGAGATGATCGACCTGCCCGCGATCCGCGCGCGGCAGCAGGCGGGTCCGCAGGGCAGCCGCTATGTCGGCGTGGGCTTTGGCACCTACACCGAGCAGTCGGCCCACGGCACATCCGTGTTCGCGGCCTGGGGCACGCCGGTGATCCCCGGCTTCGACTCGGCCACGGTGCGCATCACGCCGGATGGCGGGCTCGAAGTGCGGGTCGGCGTGCATTCGCACGGGCAGGGCATGGAGACCACGTTCGCGCAGATTGCCCACGAGATCCTGGGCATCGACATCGGACGGATCAAGCTGGTGCACGGCGATACCGGGCTCACGCCGTTCTCGACCGGCACCTATGCCTCGCGCTCGCTGGTGATGTCGGGCGGCGCGGTGTCGCGGGCATGCAAGGCGCTGCTGCCGCGGCTGCAGAAGATTGGCGCGCATATGCTGGGGCAGCCGGTGGAGGCGGTAACGCTCGAAGCCGGCGCGGTTCGTGCAGGCGATGCCACCGTCATCGATATCGGCCGCATTGCCGACGCCTGGTACATCAATCCCCACCTGTTGCCGCACGACGTGGATGCGCAAGGGCTGGAGGTCACTATGGGCTTCAAGCCCGCGGTCGATACCGGCAGCTTCACCTACGCCACGCATGCGGTCGCGGTGGAAGTCGACATCGATTCTGGCCATGTCGAGATCCTGGACTATGTGGTGGTGGAAGACTGCGGCACCATGATCAATCCGATGGTGGTCGAGGGCCAGACCTACGGTGGTGTGGCGCAGGGTATCGGCACAGCGATGTTCGAAGAGATGCGCTATGACGGCAACGGGCAGCCGCTGGCCTCCACGCTGGCGGACTACATGCTGCCCGGGCCGACCGAGATTCCATCGATCCGCATCCATCATTTCGAGACGCCGTCGCCGCACACGGAATTCGGCGCCAAGGGGATGGGCGAGGGCGGCGCCATCGCACCGCCGGCGGCGATCTTCAACGCGGTGAACGACGCCTTGCGCGACTTCGGTGTCGAACTGCAGGAAACGCCGCTGACCCCGAGAAAGATCCTTGAAGCGCTGGATGCGGCAGTGGCCGGCGCACAAAGCAAGAAGGCAGCCTGACCCATGAAAGCCGTCGCTTTTTCCTATCATGCGCCCGGCTCGCTGCCGGAGGCGCTGGCCCGCCTTGGCGCGGGCATAGATGTGGCCAAGACCATGGGCGGAGGCCAGTCGCTCGGCCCGATGCTGAACCTGCGGCTGACCCGTCCCGACACGGTGGTCGATGTGTCGGGGCTGGCCGAACTGCGGCAAGTCGCGTCCACCCCCGATGACATCCGCATCGGCGCCTGCGTGACCCATGCGCAGATCGAGGACGGCGTGTTCGCGCCGCTGCAGGGCACCATGCTGCAGGACGTGGCGGGCGGCATTGCCTACCGCGCGATCCGCAACCGCGGCACCGTGGGCGGCAGCCTGGCCCATGCGGACCCGGCCGCGGACTGGGTGGTGGTGATGACCGCGCTGGGTGCGCGCATCGAGATTGCATCCGGCATCGGCACGCGCGATGTGCCCATGGAAGCCTTCATGATCGGCGCCTACACCACGGTGCTGGCCGACGGCGAGCTGATCGCCGCCGTGCGCGTGCCGCATGCCACCGCGCACAGCCGCTGGGGCTACCAGAAGCTGTGCCGCAAGACCGGCGAGTTCGCCGAAGCCAGCTGCGCCGCGTACTTCGATGCCAGCCGCCGCTTTGCACGCATCGTGCTCGGCGCGCTGGACGGGCCACCGGTGGTGCTGCCCGGACTCAGCGCGCGGTCGCCGCGCAAGGCGCCGCGGCGCTCACGGCCAGTGCCGTGGACGAAGCGGTGGCGCAGGCCGCGCCGGGCAAGGACGCCATCGACCGCAAGCTTTACCGTACCGTCGTGATGCGCTGCGTCACGCAAATGCTGAACTGAGGAGCGCCCGTGCAGACCATCGAATTCAATGTCAACGGCCGCCGGGTTTCTGGCGCGTGCGCGGACCGGACGCACCTGGGCGACTTCCTGCGCGACACGCACAGCCTGACCGGCACCCACCTCGGCTGCGAACACGGCGTGTGCGGCGCCTGCACCGTGCTGCTCGACGACAAGCCGGTGCGGTCGTGCATCACCTTCGCGGCTGCCTGCCAGGGCGCTGACATTGTCACCGTCGAAGGCTACCAGGACGATGCCGTGATGGCCGACCTGCGCGCGGCGTTCAACCAGCATCATGCCCTGCAATGCGGCTTCTGCACGCCGGGTATGCTGGCGACCGCACGCGACATCGTGCTGCGCCTGCCCGATGCGGACGACGCCACCATCCGTCACGAGTTGTCGGGAAACCTGTGCCGCTGCACCGGCTATATGGGAATCGTCGCCGCCATCCGCTCGGTACTGGACGCACGCCGCGACGCAGCCGGCGTGATTGCGCGGCACGTCGCGGGCGCGGCGCCGGCCGAAGCGCCGTTCACCGGTTTTGCCGTTGCCGACGAAGCGCTCGGCACGCTGCCGCACCTGGCCGCCGGCACCGGCGCCGAGGCGGAACGGTCAGCCGACCGCAAGGGCTGGTCGCGCATCGAAGGCAGCTTCACCGTCCCCTACGCGCTCGACTCGGTTTGGGCCTTCATGGCCGACCTGCCAGCCGTCGCGGGCTGCCTGCCGGGCGCGGTGCTCACTGAAATTGCGGGGGAGAAGGTCAAGGGTCATATCGCCATCAAGTTCGGCCCGATGTCCGCCAGGTTCGACGGCGCCGCGCGCCTGCAGCGCGACGACGCGCTCAAGCGTGGCGTGCTGAAGGGCGCAGGCCAGGATTCGCTCAGCAACTCCAAGGCCGCCGGCGACATCGCCTACCAGCTGAAGGCGCTCTCCGCGCACGAGACCGAAGTCGCGGTCGACCTGCAGTATTCGCTGCAAGGGCCGCTGGCGCAGTTCTCGCGGTCGGGGCTGGTGCGGGATTTCGTGCGGCGCATGATTGCCGATTTCGGCAAGTCGGTGGCGCGCCGGATGGACCCGACGCTGAGCGATGCCGAACGCAACCAGGCGGTACGCCTCAATCCGGTGGCGATGTTCTTCGGCGTGCTGTGGGAGCGGGTCAAACGATGGTTCGGCGCCCGCTGAACCCGCCCGCCGGGCTGTCGCAACCCTTGCCCGCGTCAGCCCGGATGCACTACAACCAGTAGTGCGGTGGCAGTGGTCTTGCCGCCATTGGAGATCGCATGTGCGACATCGGCCGCATAGCGCGCGGTCTCGCCGTGCCTCAGCTTCTTCTCATCGACGCCCGCGCGCACCGTCATCGATCCGCTCAGCACCGACAGGTGTTCCTGGGTGCCGGCTTCGTGCGGCTCGGAGGCCAGCACGCCGCCGGCCTGGATGGTCAGCTCATACCACTCGAAGCGGCCGGCCAGGTCGATCGGGCCCAGGATGCGCAGGTCGCAGCGGGTATCGGGGCTTTTCAGCGATGGCGTGGCATGTGGCTGGATCACGGTGATGCCGCCGCCCGGCCGCTCTGCCGCGCCGCCGGCCAGGAAATCCGTCAGGCTGACGCCAAGCGCATTGGCCAGGCGCCACAGCACCGCCACGGTGGGGTTGGCCAGGTTGCGTTCGATCTGCGACAGCATCGACTTGGATACGCCGGCACGGCGCGACAGTTCATCGAGCGACAGGCGCTGCTGCTGGCGCAGCGCCTGCAGCGCCATGCCGACGGCGGGCGGCCCGTCGGCCTGCGGCATTTGGGCAAGGGCTTGCGTCATGGGGGAATGTTCGTTATATTGCGCAAAACGTTCGATATAGAGAACGCGTTCGATTTATCGATCGAATCCTAGCATATCCCTCGCACACCAACGGGAGCCAAGCCATGTCGAATGCCGAGGCATTCTATGCATCCATCCGTACCGAACTCGAAAGCATCCGCGCGGCGGGGCTGTTCAAGAATGAGCGCGTGATCGCCACGCCGCAGGGTGCGCGGGTGCGCACCACCGACGGCCGCGAGGTCATCAACCTGTGCGCCAATAACTACCTTGGCTTGTCGTCGCACCCGCAGGTGATCGAGGCCGCGCACGAGGCGCTGCGCACGCATGGCTTCGGGCTGAGCTCGGTGCGCTTTATCTGCGGCACGCAGGACCTGCATAAGACGCTGGAGGCGCGGCTGTCGGCCTTCCTCGGCACTGAGGACACCATCCTCTATGGCTCGGCCTTCGATGCCAATGGCGGTTTGTTCGAAACGCTGCTGGGCGCGGAAGACGCGGTCATCAGCGATGCGCTCAACCATGCCTCGATCATCGACGGCATCCGCCTGTCCAAGGCACGCCGCTACCGCTACCAGCACAACGACATGGACGACCTGCGCGTGCAGCTGGAGCAGGCGCGGGCCGACGGTGCGCGCTACACGCTGGTGTTTTCCGACGGCGTGTTCTCGATGGACGGCACCGTGGCGCGGCTGGACCAGATGCGCACGATCTGCGATGAGTACGACGCGCTGCTGGGCATCGACGAATGCCATGCCACCGGTTTCATGGGCCAGCGCGGGCGCGGCACGCATGAGGCGCGCGGCGTGTTCGGCAAGATCGACATCATCACCGGCACGCTGGGCAAGGCGCTGGGCGGCGCCTCGGGCGGCTTCACCAGCGCGCGCAAGGAAGTGGTGGCGCTGCTGCGCCAGCGCTCGCGGCCCTATCTGTTCTCCAACACGGTGGCGCCGGCCATCGTGGGCGCGTCGATCGCGGTGCTCGATATCCTGGAAGCCAGTACCGAGCTGCGTGACCGGCTGGAGGGCAATACCAGGTTCTTCCGCGCGGGACTGGACCAGCTGGGATTCGACGTCAAGGCGGGCGACCACCCCATCATCCCGATCATGGTCTACGACGCCGACAAGGCGCAGCAACTCGCGCAGCGCCTGCTGGAGCTGGGCGTGTACGTGGTCGGCTTCTTCTACCCGGTGGTGCCCAAGGGGCAGGCGCGCATCCGCGTGCAGATGAGCGCGCTGCATGACGAAGCCGCGCTGCAAGAGGCGCTGGAAGCCTTTGGCCAGGCTGGCCGCGAACTGGGGCTGATCTGATGGAAGATGGCAAACCGAAGATCCTGATCGTCGGCGCCAACGGCCAGATCGGGTCTGAACTGGCACTGGCGCTGGCCGAGCGCTACGGGCGCACCAACGTGATCACCTCCGACGTGGTGCCCACCGGCCGGCACGTGCACCTGACGCACGAGATGCTCAACGCGACCGACCGGGGCGAGCTGGCCACCGTGGTCGAGCGCCATGGCATCACACAGGTCTACCTGCTGGCCGCCGCGCTATCCGCCACCGGCGAAAAGGCGCCGCAGTGGGCCTGGAACCTCAATATGACCAGCCTGCTCAACGTGCTGGAGCTGGCACGGCAGACCGGGCTGGAGCGGGTGTTCTGGCCAAGCTCGATTGCAGCCTTTGGCCCGACCACGCCTGCCGGACAGACACCGCAGAAGACCGTGATGGAGCCCACCACCGTCTACGGCATCTCCAAGCAGGCGGGCGAGGGCTGGTGCCGCTGGTATCACGCCAACCACGGCGTGGATGTACGCAGCGTGCGCTATCCGGGCCTGATCTCTCACAAGACCCCGCCCGGCGGCGGCACCACCGACTATGCGGTCGACATCTTCCATGCGGCGGTGAAGGGCGAGCCCTACACCTGCTTCCTGAAGGAAGACGAGGCCCTGCCGATGATGTACATGCCCGATGCCATCCGCGCCACCATCGAACTGATGGAAGCGCCAGCGGACAAGCTCGGCGAGCGCGGCAGCTACAACATTGCCGGGATGAGCTTCACGCCCGCGCAGATTGCAGCGGCCATCCGCGAGCAGGTGCCGGGCTTCCAGATCCGCTATGAACCCGACTATCGCCAGGCGATTGCGCAGGGCTGGCCGGATTCGATCGACGATTCGGTCGCGCGCGCGGACTGGGGCTGGAAGGCCGAGTACGGCTTGAAGGAGATGGTGGCGGACATGCTGGCCAACCTGAAGGTGACGCTGCCCGCCTGAGCCACTATGGCGCGATCGTGCCGTCGATAGCGATGCGGATGCCCTCGGTGCCGACTGCCACCGGTCCGGTGCGCCCCACCAGGTCCCCGGCCTTCGGCAAGGCGCTGCCGCTGGCCGAGATCCGCGCTTCAAGCATGACCTGTTGCTGTCCGGACAGCCGGTGATCGGGCCGCATCGCCATCGCATCCTCCAGCGTGAACGACAGCGGCAAATCGCGCGCCTGCCGGCGCAGTACTGCCAGCGGCATGCGTGAGCCGTCAGCGGGCAACGCGTAGACAAAGAGCGTGTCGCCCGGTTGCGGCGTACGCCCGGCCTTTTCGCTGAGCGTGACCATGCCGGTGATCTTCGGGGTTTGCGCCGCGGCAGCCGTGCCGCGCGCGGCCGCAAGGTTGGCGGCGATGCGCGCCGCTGTCTGCGAATCCGCGGGCAGCAGCCGGTACAGGTGCTCCCAATATCCGATCGCCGCCTGTTTATCGCCGCGTTCGGCCGCGGCGCTGGCCGCAAGCGCCAGCGCTTTGGGGTCGTCCGGGTCCAGCGCCAGGGCCTGGCGCACTTGCGCCATGGGCGGGCCTTCCAGCGAGCCGCCGTTCAGGCTGGCCAGCACATCGGCGTAGTCGGAGCGCAGCGCGGCCACGTCCGGCGCCAATTCAACAGCCCGCGCGTAGGCCGCGGCGGCGTCGGCATGGCGTTCCATCACGCTGTATGAGCGCGCCAACATGGCCCAGCCCTGCGCGTCGCCGGGCGACTCGCGCAGGCGCTGCGCGAGCTGGTTCACCATGCCCTCGACCTGCGCGCCGCTCAGCTGGTGCTGGTTGCCGGTGCTTTCGGGCAGGTCGTCGGCGCGCCAGAGCGCGACCGGGTTGCCAAGGTGCAGGTAGAGCAGGATGGCGGCGCTGGGCAGTACTGCGAGCAGCAGCGCGGCGAGCAGCGGCGAGGTGCCGGCCCGTCCCGTGCCGGTGGCGGCGCCGGCGGCGTCATCGAGCAGCCGGCGGCCGAGTTCGTCGCGGGCTTCGGCGTGGCGCGCCGCGGTGAGGGTGCCGCCGCGCAGGTCGGTGTCCAGCTCGCGCAACTGGTCGTGGTACAGGTCAACCAGCAAGTTGCGTTCCGGCGTGCCCGGGTCTGGCACCGCCCGGCGGCGCAGCAGCGGCCACAGCAGGCAGGCCGTGGTGGCGGCGATCAGGGCGGCGGCGAGCAGCCAGAAGGTGGTCATGGCTGGCGGTGCTCCACGGATGTTGTGGCCGATTCGTCCAGCAAGTCCGCAAGCTGGCGCTGCGCGCTGGCGTCCAGCGTCGCATCCGCCTGGCGATTGCGCGAGCGCGCACGCACGATCGCGGCCGCCACGCCGGCCACCAGCAACAGCGGACCGAACCACAGCAGCCACGTCAGCGGCCGCAGCGGCGGCTTGTACAGCACGAAGTCGCCATAGCGCTGCACTAGGTAGTCCTTCACCGCCTCGTCGCTGGCGCCGCCGCGCAACTGCGCGCGGATCTGGCGTCGCAGGTCGACGGCAAGGTCGGCGTTGGAGTCGGCCAGGGTCTGGTTCTGGCAGACCAGGCAGCGCAACTCGTTGGACAGCGCGTGCACGCGGGCATCGAGTTCCGCTTCCGTCAGCGCCGTCGCCTGCAGCGAAACGCAGCAAAGCCACACGGCAAGCATCGTGCGGATCCGGCTACGCATGGCTGCCTCCCTGCCGTTCCAGCTGCTCGATCAGCGGGATCAGCTTGCGCTCCAGCACCTCGCGCGTGACCGGGCCCACCTGGCGGTAGCGCACCACGCCGTGCTGGTCGATGACAAAGGTCTCGGGCACGCCGTAGACGCCGTAGTCGATGCCGACGCGGCCGTCGGCATCGACCAGCGAAGCCGCATAGGGGTTGCCCAGCCGCTGCAGCCAGTCGCGCGCGGCGCCGGTCTCGTCCTTGTAGTTGAGGCCATACAGCGGCACCGGCGAGCGCGCGGCAAAATCCACCAGCAGCGGATGCTCGGTGCGGCAGGCCGCGCACCACGACGCCCACACATTCAGCAGCCAGACCTTGCCGCGCATGTCGGCGCTGGCCAGCGTGCGGCCTTCGGGTTCGAGCAGCGGCAGGCGGAACGCCGGCGCGGCCTTGCCGACCAGCGGCGAGGGCAGTTCGCGCGGGTCGTGGCGCAGCCCGGCGGCCAGCGCGACCGCAAGGGCGAGGAAGGCGGCCAGCGGCAGCAGGAAGCGCGTCATGCGGGCGTCTCCTCATGGGCGGAGGCCAATGCCGGCACTGCGGGCACATCCGGCGCGGCTGGCGCGGTGGCAGGATTGGCGGCACGGCGGCGAAGCCGGTAACGCTTGTCGCAGACGGCCAGCAGCCCGCCCAGCGCCATCAGCACGCAGCCGGCCCAGATCCAGTCGACAAAGGGCTTGACGTGGATGCGCACGGCCCAGGCGCTGCCATCGACGTTCTCGCCCAGCGCCACGTAGAGGTCGCGCGCCACGCCGCTGTCGATCGCGGCCTCGGTGGTGGGCATGTCCTGGCTGCGGTAGATGCGGCGCTCGGGGTGGAGCAGTGCTACTCGCTTGCCATCGCGCGCGGCCACCAGCGTGCCGCGCAGCGCGTCGTAGTTGGGCCCGCCGCCCTGGGTCACGCCGGCAAAGCGGAAGTCATAGCCGCCCACGCTGACGCTCTCGCCGGCGCGCATCGGCAGTTCGCGCAGGCTTTCCTGGCCGGATACCAGCGTCACGCCGGCGATGAAGACGCCCACGCCGGCGTGGGCGAGCAGCATGCCCCAGTAGCTGGGTGTGAACTGGCGCAGCGCGGCCAGGCGGCGCCCCTGTTGTTGGCGCAGCCGCGCCGCCAGGCTGGTCACGGCGCTCAGCACGCACCAGGCCGCCAGCAGCAACCCCAGCCCGCTCAGCGCCGAGGCATTGCGCAGCACCAGCAGCAGCCCCAGCCCGATGGCCGCGCTGGCCACGGCGCCCCAGCGCAGGCGGCGCGCCATGTCGGGCAGGCTGCCGTGGCGCCAGCGCGCCAGCGGCGCGGCGCCCATCAACGCACCGGCGGGGGCCATCAAGGGCACGAAGACCTGCTCGAAGTAGGCCGGGCCGACCGAGATCTTGCCCAGCCCCAGCACATCGACCAGCAGCGGGTAGAGCGTGCCCAGCAGCACCGTGGCGGCGGCCACCGCCAGCAGCACGTTGTTGGCCAGCAGCATCGACTCGCGCGAGACCGCCGCGAACGCCACGCGCCGCGCCAGTCGCGGCGCGCGCCACGCATACAGTGCCAGGGCCAGCCCGGTAACCAGCCCCAGCAGCGCCAGGATGAAGATGCCGCGCTTCGGGTCCACGGCGAAGGCGTGGACGGAGGTCAGCACGCCGGAACGGACCAGGAAGGTGCCCAGCAGGCTCAGCGAGAAGGTGAAGATGGCGAGCAGCACGGTCCAGGCGCGCAAGGCGCCGCGCTTCTCGGTGACCGCCAGCGAATGCATCAGCGCGGTGCCGGCCAGCCACGGCATGAACGAGGCGTTCTCGACCGGGTCCCAGAACCACCAGCCGCCCCAGCCCAGCTCGTAGTAGGCCCAGGCGCTGCCCAGCATGATTCCCAGCGTCAGGAAGGCCCACGCCACCGTGGTCCACGGCCGCGACCAGCGTGCCCAGGCCGCATCGACGCGCCCGGCCAGCAGCGCCGCCACGGCAAAGGCAAAGGTCACCGAGAAGCCCACGTAGCCCATGTAGAGCAGGGGCGGGTGGAACACCATGCCCGGGTCCTGCAGTAACGGGTTGAGGTCGCGGCCTTCCATTGCGGGCGGCAGCAGCCGCACGAAGGGGTTGGAGGCGAACAGCAGGAACGCCAGGAAGCCGGCGCTGATCGCGCCCATCACGGCCAGCACGCGGGCCACAGCGGCCAGCGGCAGCTGCCGGCTGCACGCGGACACCGCCAGCGACCACAGGCCCAGCATCAGCGTCCACAGCAGCATCGAGCCCTCGTGCCCGCCCCAGACCGCGGCGATGCGGTACGCCAGCGGCAGCGCACTGTTGGCGTTGGCGGCGACATAGCGCACGCTGAAGTCGTTGCTGACGAAGGACCAGGTCAGTGCGGCGAAGGACAGCGCCACCAGCAGGCACTGCACGCGCGCGGCGGGGCGCGCCAGCGCCATCCACGCCAGCTGGCCGCGCGCGGCCCCGGCCAGCGGCACCACGGCCTGCACCAGCGCGACCAGCAGCGCCACGATCAGCGCGAAATGGCCGAGTTCCGCGATCACTGGCGTACTCCCTGTGCCGGCGCGGCTTCGGCCATGCGGCGGTTCACCTGCGCGGCCTGCTTGAGCGCGTCGGCGGCTTCAGGCGGCATGTAGTTTTCATCGTGCTTGGCCAGCACCTCGCTGGCGATGAAGGTGCCGTCCGCCTGCAGCTGGCCGCGCGCGACCACGCCCTTGCCTTCGCGGAACAGGTCGGGCAGCAGGCCGCGGTAGCGCACCGGCACCTGGCGCGCCGTGTCGGTGACGACGAAGCGCACCGTCATGCCGTCGCCCTCGCGCCGGATCGAGCCGGGCGCCACCAGCCCGCCCAGCCGGAAGCTGCGTGCCACCGGCGCCTCCTGCGCGGCGACCTGGCTGGGACTGAAGAAGAACACCAGGTTGGAGCGGAAGGCATTGAGCACCAGCGCCGCCGCGATGCCGCAGCAGGCCAGCGCCGCGGCCAGCAGCCCGAAGCGGCGCTGGCGCGGCGTCATTGGCCGGCTTCCTGGCGCGTGGCACGGCAGCGGCGGGCCAGCAGCACCAGCTCCAGCGCCAGCAGCAGCGCGCTCACGCCGAAGGCGCCGGCGATGAAGATGCCGTGATGCCCGTAGGGCAGCAGCGAGGACAGCGTCATGAGGTCTCTCCGGGAACCATGGCAGGGCCGTGCGGCACCTCGCCGCGCTCGCGCAGGATGCAGCGCACGCGCACCAGCGCCACCGCCACCGTGTACATCCAGCACGCCATCGTCATCAGCAGCATGCCAGCCAGCATGGTGGCCGCCATCGACGGCGCCGCGGTCAGGCTGACCGATGCGCCCTGGTGCAGCGTGTTCCACCACTGCACCGAGAAATAGATCACCGGGATATTGACCACCCCCACCAGCGCCAGCACCGCGCAGGCGCGCTCGGCCCGGCGCGGCTCGTCGATGGCCGCTTCCAGCGCGATAAAGCCGAGGTACAGGAACAGCAGGATCAGCTCGGAGGTGAGCCGCGCATCCCAGACCCACCAGGTGCCCCAGGTGGGCTGCCCCCACAGCGCACCGGTCCACAGCGCCAGCGCGGTGAAGAGCGCGCCGGTGGGCGCCAGCGCCGAGGCCATCATCGACGACAGCCGCGTGCGCAGCACCAGTGCCAGCGCGCAGTAGCCGGCCATGACCAGGTAGATGAACATCGACATCCACGCCGCCGGCACGTGGATGAAAATGATGCGGTAGACCTCGCCCTGCTGCGCATCGGTGGGGGCCACGCCAAAGCCGAGCCACAGTCCCGCCAGCGCGAACAGCGCCGCCGCGGCAAAGAACCATGAGGCCATGCGCCCGGCCAGCGGATAGAAGCGCACCGGCGCGGCATAGGCCAGCCAGCCGCCGCGGACCGGGGGCCGCGGCGCGGCAGCGGGGTGGACGGATGGCAGCGGCTGGCTCATGCCGGCGTCTCCATGGCAATGCGCAGCCCGGCGGCGGTGGCCAGCGGGCACAGGAACAGCGACAGCGCCAGGCAGGCGCCCAGCAGCGAGAACTGCGGCATCACGTCAAGCCCGGCATCGGCAGCGGCCGCGGCGCTGGCGCCGAACACCAGCACCGGCACGCACAGCGGGAGCACCAGGATGCACAGCAGCACCGCGCCGCCGCGCACGCCCAGCGTCAGCGCCGCGCCGACCGCGCCGATCAGGCTCAGCGCCGGCGTGCCCACCAGCAGCGACGCCGCCAGCAGCAGCGATGCGCCCAGGGGCAGCCCATACTGCTGTGCCAGCAGCGGTGTCAGCAACAGCAGCGGCAGGCCGCTGGTGAGCCAGTGCGCGGCGATCTTGGCCAGCACCAGCAGCGCCAGCGGATGCGGCGACAGCAGCAGCTGGTCCAGGCTGCCGTCGGCATGCTCCTGCGCGAACAGCCGCGACAGCGACAGCATCGACGCCAGCAGTGCCGTCACCCACAGGATGCCGGGAGCCAGCGCGCGCAGCTGCTGCGGCTCGGGGCCGATTGCCAGCGGGAACAGGCTGGCGGCGATGACAAAGAACACCACGCCGCCGAGCAGGCTGCCGCGCCGCCGCCAGGACAGCGAGACATCGTGCGCGACGATGGCGGCGAGCATGCGCATCATGCCGGCGCCCCCAGTTGCAGCACCGCGCCGCCCGCGGGCAGCAGCTGGTGCGTGGCGATCACGGCCATGCCGCCGGCGGCGAGGTGCGTGCCGAGCTGCGCATCGAAGCGCGCGCAGGCATCGGCATCCAGCGCGGTCACTGGTTCATCCAGCAGCCACAAGGCGCGCTGCGCCAGCGACAGGCGCGCCAGTGCGACGCGCCGCCGCTGCCCTTGCGAGAGCGTGCGCACCGGCGCGTTTGCGAGCCGCTCCAGCCCTTGCGCGGCGAGGGCGCGCGCGACGCCATCGGCACTGTCGTCCGATCCGGCGAGGCGCGCGGCAAAGCGCAGGTTTTCCGCCGGGCTCAGGTCAGGGTCGATGCCATTGGTGTGGCCGACATACGCCAGCGCCAGCTGATAGTCAGGGTCGGCGGCGCGCACCGGGCGGCCGCGCCAGTGCAGCGTGCCGGCATCGGCCATGGCCAGCCCGCACAGCACGCGCAGCAGACTGGTCTTGCCGCTGCCGTTGGGGCCGAGTACCTGCAGCAGGCCGCCGGGGGCGAGGTCGAGGTCGATGCCGCGCAACACCGGGCGTCCGGCGCGCGAGATGGCCAGCCCGCTCGCGCTCAGCACGGGGGCGGCGCAACGTGGGGATTCAGGCGGAAGCTCGGATGGCGGCGCGGGCGAGCGGACTGGCACGCGTCATTTCTCCTCGGCCTTGGAGATGTCGGGAAGATGGTGCGCGATGCCCTTGTGGCAGTCGATGCAGGTCTTCTCCTTGTTGGCCAGGTGGGTGGAATGCATGGCCTGCGCGCGCGGGCTCTGCCGCGTGAAGTCCATCGACTGGTAGTCGTGGCAGTTGCGGCATTCCAGTGAATCATTGGCCTTGAAGCGCGCCCACTCGTGCTGCGCCAGCGTGAGCCGGTGTGCCTGGAACTTTTCGCGGGTGTCGACGGTACCGAAGATCTTGGCCCAGACCTCCTTGGACGCCTGCATCTTGCGCGCCATCTTGGTGGTCCAGTTGTGCGGCACGTGGCAGTCCGAGCATTTGGCGCGCACGCCGCTGCGGTTGGTGAAGTGGATGGTGCCCTGCAGCTCCTGGTAGACGTTGTCGCGCATCTCGTGGCAGCCGGTGCAGAACTGCTCGGTATTGGTCAGCTCCAGCGCGGTGTTGAACGCGCCCCAGAACACCACGCCGGCGACAAAGCCGCCGAGCGTCAGGAAGCCCAGGCTGAAATACGCGCTGGGCCGGTTGATGGTTCGCCAGTAACGCTTGATCAGGTCGAGCATGGCGCGCATCCGCTAGTTGGATGAGCCCTTGACGCCGGGCTTGCGCTTGAGCATCTGCTCGACGTCAACGAAGGTGTTGCCCACCAGCGGCTTGGCGTCGGCCTGCGGCACATGGCATTGCGTGCAGAAGTAACGGCGCGGCGAGACGTCGGCCAGCACGTTGTTGTCGCGGTCCATGTAGTGCGTGATGCTGACTGGGATCGCCTGGGTTTCCTCGGTGCGCGTGCGGGCGTGGCAGAACATGCAGCGGTTGAAGTCCTTGTCGACCTGGTAGCCGTCGATCTTGTGCGGGATCGTCGGCGGCTGCATGGTGTAGTTGCGGGTGCGGCGGATGTCCTTGTTCTCGGTCGGGTACATGATGGGTGCCTTGGTCTCGCTGGCGATGGGTGTGGGCCCGCGCATCGCGTCGACCAGGCCCTGGGCGTGCGCCGGCATTGCCAGCACGGCCAGCAGCAGCGCACACAGGGCCAGCAGGGGCTTCCAGGATCGGCTTGGTTTCATGGCGTCTCCCTGTTCGATTCCGGGCTAGACCTTGACGATCTTGACCGCGCACTTCTTGAAGTCCGTCTGCAGCGAGATTGGGCAGGTGGCGTCCAGCGTCACCTTGTTGATCAGCTGGCTGGCATCGAACCACGGCACGAACACCAGCCCGCGCGGCGGCGCGTCACGCCCGCGGGTCTCCACGCGCGAGCGCATGCGCCCGCGCCGCGACACCACTTCCACCTCAACGCCGCGGCGCAGACCCATTGCCTTGGCGTCTTCCGGATGCATGAACACCACCGCGTTGGGGAAGGCGCGGTACAGCTCCGGCACGCGCCGCGTCATCGAGCCGGAATGCCAGTGCTCCAGCACACGGCCGGTGGCCAGCCAGAACGGGTATTCCTTGTCGGGCGATTCGGCTGCCGGCTCGTAGGGCAGGGCGAAGATCACCGCCTTGCCGTCGGGGTTGCCGTAGAACTGGTAGCCGGTGCCGGCCTTGACGTAAGGGTCGCTGCCCTCGCGGTAGCGCCAGCGGGTCTCCTTGCCGTTGACCACCGGCCAGCGCAGCCCGCGCGCCTCATGGTAGGCGTCGAACGGGGCCAGGTCGTGGCCGTGGCCGCGGCCGAAGCTGGCGTACTCTTCAAACAGGCCTTTCTGCACATAGAAGCCGAAGGCCTTGGCCTCGGCGTTGTGGTACTCGGCGTTGACTTCCTTGAGCGGGAACTTGTCGACC
The DNA here is from genome assembly GCF_000219215.1 of Cupriavidus necator N-1. NCBI lineage: Bacteria > Pseudomonadati > Pseudomonadota > Betaproteobacteria > Burkholderiales > Burkholderiaceae > Cupriavidus > Cupriavidus necator. Next base: position 837,966 of record NC_015723.1, read on the forward strand.
TGGCCATTGCGGTAGAGCACGTCGAACAGGGTCTTGCCGCGGTACTCCGGCTTCTTCGCGATCAGCTCGGCGGGCCAGACGTCCTCGACCTTGAAGCGCTTGGAGAATTCCATCAGCTGCCACAGGTCAGAGCGCGCGTCGCCCGGCGCATCGACCAGCTGGTGCCAGAACTGCGTGCGGCGCTCGGCATTGCCGTAGGCGCCTTCCTTTTCCACCCACATCGCGCTGGGCAGGATCAGGTCGGCGGCCAGCGCGGTCACGGTGGGATAGGCATCGGACACCACCACGAAGTTCTGCGGGTTGCGGTAGCCCGGCAGGCCTTCTTCCATCAGGTTGGCGGCGGCCTGCATATTGTTGTTGACCTGCACCCAGTAGGCATTGAGCTTGCCGTCCTTGAGCATGCGGTTCTGCAGCACGGCGTGGTAGCCCGGCTTTTCGGGGATGGTGCCAGCCGGCAGCTTCCAGATGCGCTCGGCCTCTTCGCGGTGCTTGGGGTTGGTTACCACCATGTCGGCCGGCAGCCGGTGCGAGAAGGTGCCAACCTCGCGCGCAGTGCCGCACGCCGACGGCTGCCCCGTCAGCGAGAACGGGCTGTTGCCCGGCGTGGCGATCTTGCCGGTCAGCAGGTGCAGGTTGTAGACCATGTTGTTGGCCCAGCTGCCGCGCGTATGCTGGTTGAAGCCCATGGTCCACAGCGACATCACCTTGACGTTGGGGTCGGCATACAGTTCTGCCAGCTGGTCCAGCTTGGCCTTGGGCACGCCCGACAGCTTGCTGACGTAGTCGGCGTCGTACTTGGCCACGAAGCGTGCGAAGTCATCGAAGGTGATCGGGCGCGAGGCACCGGGATCGGCAGCGTTCTTGGCCGCCTTCTGCAGCGGATGTTCCGGGCGCAGGCCATAGCCGATGTCGGTCACGCCTTCCTTGAAGACCGTATGCTTGTTGACGAAGTCCTTGTTGACCTTGTTGTTCTTGATGATGTAGTGGGCGATGTAGTTCATCATCGCCAGGTCCGTCTGCGGCTTGAAGATGACCGGGATGTCGGCCAGGTCGAAGGAACGGTGCGTGAAGGTGGACAGCACCGCCACGCGCGTCTTGGGGTAGCTCAGGCGCCGGTCGGTGATGCGGGTCCACAGGATCGGGTGCATCTCGGCCATGTTCGAGCCCCACAGCACGAAGGCATCGGCGGCCTCGAAATCGTCGTAGCAGCCCATCGGCTCGTCCATGCCGAAGGTACGCATGAAGCCCTGCACTGCCGATGCCATGCAGTGGCGCGCGTTTGGGTCGATATTGTTGGAGCGGAAGCCCGCCTTGTAGAGCTTGGACGCGGCATAGCCTTCCCACACCGTCCACTGGCCGGAACCGAACATCCCCACCGCGGTCGGCCCTTTTTCCTTCAGCACGCGCTTGAACTGGCGTTCCATCTCGTCGAAGGCGCGCTCCCACGTGACCGGGGCGAATTCGCCGTTCTTGTCGTACTTGCCGTTCTTCATGCGCAAGAGCGGCTTGGTCAGCCGGTCCTGCCCGTACATGATCTTCGACAGGAAATAGCCCTTGACGCAGTTCAGACCCTTGTTGACCTCGGCCAGCGGATCGCCCTGCGTGGCCACTACCTTGTTGTCCTTGACCGCCACGGTCACGCCGCAGCCGGTGCCGCAGAAGCGGCAGGGCGCCTTGGACCACTTCAGCTTGGTCATGTCGCTGTCAGTGACAAAGTTGGCGGCCCCGGCCGGCAGCGTCACGCCGGCGACCGATGCGGTCGCGGCGACAGCGGTCTGCTTGATGAAATCACGACGAGAGATGGTCATGTGCCTGCCTCCTCGTTCATTGCCGGGTCCATCGCTTCGTGCATTGCCTCGGCGTCTTCGTTGTGCTGGTAGACGAGCGCGGCCGACAGCACGCCCTCGAGCTGGTGCAGGTACGTCAAGTGCGCGGCAATGGCGCGCGAGGTGGGCGCTTCGATGGTGACCACGAGCTTGCCGGCATCGCTGGCAGCGTGGACTTCGGCGCCGGTAATGGCTTCGATCGCGGCGCGCACCTGCGCCAGGCTGTCGGGAATGGCATGCACGACGATGCCGGCGATATGCCACTCTTCGCTCGCGGGCAGCGGCTGGATGGGGATGGCACGTCTTGCTGCGGGCATGCGCAAGCTCCGGTTCGATGCCGTTTCAGTCTGTGCTGCAGCTTGTTTTTATTTGTCAAATGCCGCCCCGGTCGCGGCAGTATTGCGCACCGGGCTTGCCGGGCCGCTCAATGCGACGGCGGACCGCTGATCAGTTGGGTCATCCAGACAATGAACCCATAGCCCGCCACGATGATGACGGAGAGTACCGGCACCATCACGGCGGTCAGGAAAAGGAAGCTGCGCAGTTCTTCTTGCTTGCGCTGCGGATCGTGGGCTTCACCGGTTTCCATCATGGCTTGAAGTAATCGGCAAAAGTGATCAGGCAAGACACCTGATGCGTTACACCATTAAAGGAAGCAGGAGCCAAGGTGTCAAGACTGCACTCGCTTATCCGTGCCCACGGCTCACGGGATCAGGCCGCGCGCGCGGCCCAGTGCCACCGCTTCTGTGCGGCTTTGCGTCGCACAGCGGTGCGCTCAGCTGGCCCAGCACGCTGGTTTCCAGCAGGAAGGCGCGGCACGCGTCGGACTGCCGCGCCAGGATGTCCTCGGCGAGGAACTCGCCCAGTTCCAGGTGGGTGCCGGAAAACGCGGTGACAAAGGCGGCGTGGTCGCTGCGCTGCTGCAGCGACAGCGCGGCCAGGCCGGCGTCCAGGTGGACCAGCAGCCGTTCCAGGTCATTGTCGCCCGCATCCAGGCGCAGCCATACCGTGGCGTGCTGCTGCGCTGCGCAGGACTCCGCGTATTGCTGCATCAGCGTGGTCTTGCCAAAGCCGGCCGCGGCCCGCACCAGGATCACGCGGGCCGCGCGGTCCGCGCCATGCGCGCGACCAGGTGCGGCCGGCCGATCGTGGCGGGGTGCGCCACGGGGGGGGCGAGCTTGGAGGCGAGCACCGTCGGCAGCGGGCCGCCGCTCACGGCGTGGTTGGCAAAGGGATGCAATGCACTCTCCTTGGGGGCGATGCCCGTCACCGCCACCCTTGCCCGCCTGCGGCGGACAGGATCATAAGTGCTGTATCGGCAATATTTCTGCGGAAGGGCGTCAGGTCGGGGCGATCTTCTTAAGGGTTATGACACTTTTGTGACAATTGACCTTGGGGGCGGCCGCTGTCCTATCGCAGGATCAGCCGCGAGCGGGCAAAGCCTGCGTGAGTGCGCAGCGCCTGCATCAACTGGTCTGACGGCACGCGGTCGAGGTCGGTGACCACATAGCCGGTGTGGCCGCGCGTCTGCAGGTGCTGGCCGGTGATATTCACGCTCTCCTGCGCCAGCAGCGTGTTCAGTGCCGCCAGGGCGCCCGGCGCATTGCCGTGCACGTTGAGCAGTCGCGCCGGCGCGTGCAGCGGGCCGGGATCGACCTCGGGGAAATTGACGGCGCCGATGGTGCCGCCGGTGGCCAGGAAGTGCGCCAGCTTGGCCGCCACTTCGGTGCCGATATTCTCCTGCGCCTCTTCGGTGCTGCCGCCCACGTGCGGGGTCAGCAGTACGTTGGGCAGGTTCTGCAGTTCGCTGACGAAGGGGTCGTTGTTGGTCTTCGGCTCCTCCGGGAACACGTCGATGGCCGCACCGCCCAGGCGCTTCTCGCGCAGCGCCGCGGCCAGCGCGGCGATGTCCACCACGCTGCCGCGCGAGGCATTGATCAGGATCGCGCCCGGCTTGCAGGCGGCCAGGATGCGCGCATCGATCATATTGCGCGTGCGCGGCGTGGCTGGCACATGCAGGGTCACCACTTCGGCCTGCGACACCGCTTCTTCCAGCGATCCCGCAGCGCGCGCAGAGCCGTGCGAGAGCCGCGCCAGCACGTCGTAGTACACCACGCGCATGCCCATCGATTCGGCCAGCACGCCCACCTGCGAGCCGATATTGCCGTAGCCGACGATGGCAATGGTCTTGCCGCGCGCCTCGAACGCGCCGGCGGCGCCCTTGGCCCACTTGCCGGCGTGTGCCAGGGTGTTCTTCTCCGGGATCCGGCGCAGCAGCATCACCGCTTCGGACACCACCAGTTCGGCCACCGAGCGGGTGTTGGAGAAGGGCGCGTTGAACACCGGGATGCCGGCGGCGGTGGCGGCTTCCAGGTCCACCTGCGAGGTGCCGATGCAAAAGCAGCCAACCGAGAGCAGCCCGGGCGCGCTGCGGATGTCGTCGGCGCGCAGGTGGGTGGCAGAGCGGATGCCGACCACGTCGTGGCTGGCCAGCACCTGGCGCAGTTCGGCACCGGCCAGGGCGCCGGTGCGGCGCTCGACCTGCAGGCCGGCTTCAGTCAGCCGGGCGTTGGCGCTCTGGTGGATGTTCTCGAGCAGGATCGCAGTGGTCACGTTCGTTTTCCGCATGGAGGGTTGGCGGCGGTTGCCGCATCGCCACCATTCTGCGCGCAAAAAGGCCCGTGGGCCGGGGAGCCCCTGCTGCCGGCAATGGCACCGGCTGCCTCGCCGGCCTCGCTTCAGCGCGAGTGGCGCGAGTCGCCGCCGAGCGGGTCGACGATGATCATGGTCTGGCGCAGCACGCCGGCGTCATCGAAGTAGCAACTGAAATGCGCGGTCTGCAAGCCAGTCTTGTACATGCGCCAGGACCAGGCTTCACGCTTCATCAGGGGGTAGTACTGGATGGGCTCGCGCGGCAGGCCAAAGCGCTCCTGCACATCCTTCTTGGTCCAGGTCCCGACCTGGGCGCGGTAGATCTCCGTCTCGGTCAGCATCTGGCGATAGTCGGTGAGCTTGCCGCCGGCGTCGAAATCAGCGGCATAGACCTCATGGCCGAGGGGCTGGCGCGACCAGATCCAGCGGGTGGTGCCGTCGGCGAGGCGGTAGGTCTCGGTGGGGGATCCGAATGTACTGCGTACGGCACTTTCAGGGCTGCCGATCATTTGCTTGCCGGTCTGTTCCGGCTGCAAGGTCGCACAGGCCCCAAGCGAGCCGAGCACGACAGCGGCAACGCACAGTTTGCCGATATACCGGAATGGCGTGCGGGATTGCATGGCGCTCTCCTGCAGGCGAGATGCCCGCATCTCGCCATTCTCCGTCCGTCAGGCCGGCCCGTGCAACACCGGCTGGCGCCAGGCGGCGCCAGCCTGGACCGGCCGCTCGGTGCGGGGCCGGCGCTGGCTCAGCAGCGGCCTTTCTTGGCCTGGCCCGGCGGGCAGAAGGACTCGTTGCCGTACGTGTCGACACGGCAGTTGCCCTTCTTTGCCTGCCCCGGCGGGCAGCCCTGGTGGCCGCTGCCGTAGTCGTCGTAGGGGGCTACCACGCAGCCGCCTAGCAGTGCGCTGCAGGCGACCAGAAGGGCCAGAGCGGATTTCATCGCATTCTCCTTGTTGTGGGGGATTCCGTTTGCGACAGGAGAATAGATGGTGGCAGCGCCTTTGTCTGTAAGGAATAGTGAACGTTGTCCGCTCAGCGTGAATGCCGGCTACTTGCCCGCGGCGTCGGCGGGGCGCTTCCCGGCTGGCCTGGGCCGGCGCACCGCGCGGATCTTGCCGCTGTTGCCGCCGCCGCAGAAGAACTGGTCGCCACCGTCGGACTCCAGCCCCGACACGCCCGCGCCGGCCGGCATGGTGACCGATTCCAGCACCGCGCCCGATTGCGGGTCGATGTGCCGCAGCTCGCTCTGGTCGCCTTCCCAGGTGCCGTGCCAGAGCTCGGCATCGACCCAGGTGACGCCGGTGACAAAGCGGTCGGACGTGATGGTGCGCAGGATCGCCCCCGTCTGCGGATCGACCTGGTGGATCTTCCGCTCCCGGTACTGGCCCACCCACAACGTGCCTTCGGCCCAGGCAAGCCCCGAGTCGCCGCCGCCGCCCGGAGCAGGGATCGTGGCCAGCACGCGGCCGCTTTGCGGATCGATCTTCTGGATGCGGTCTTCGGCAATCTGGTACAGGTGCTGGCCGTCGAAAGCCGTTCCGGCATGGGCGGCGACATCGAGCGAGCGCAAGGTCCTGCCGGTGAGCGGGTCCAGGGCATTGAGCTTGTCTCCGCTGGCAAACCAGACCCGCTGGCCGTCATAGCTGACACCATGGACGTTCTCGACCCCGGGGAAGGGACCATACTCGCGAAGCACTTCGGCTTGTGATCGTTTCATGCTGTCATCCTGGTGGCTTGGGGATGGCTACATGCTAGTCAATCGGCAGCGGCGAGGGGAGTAACAAGGCCGTCGTGAATCCCGGCACCGGCGGCGTCATCCAGCGGCGCGCGCGCCCGTGGCCAAGGGACTGGATCTTGCCCGCGGCCGCCAGCGTTTCCAGTGCCCGTTGCACCGAGCGCTGGCTGGCACCCAGCGCCAGCGCGAGGGCAGAGCTGGACCATGACTCGCCATCGGCCAGCAAGGCGAGCACCGCCGCGTGCTTCTCTTCCACCGGCCGCGCCAGCACCACCACCTCGCGCGCGCGGTCCGGCACCAGCGCGAAGCCGCGCCCGGTTGCGGTGACGCCGGCAAATGCGCCAAGCACCGCGCGCAGCCGCCCGATCTCGACACGCAGCCGCGCGCGGTGCGAAGCATCGGCATGCCTGGTGCGGAAGGCGTGCGCAATCAGCGTGTCCCGGGGCACGTCGGCGGGCCAGGCTTCGGCCAGCGCGCGCGCCAGCGTGAACAACACCGGCCGCCTGGCGAGCGAGACCGTGGTGCCAGCGCAGCGCACGGCATAGCGACACGCATCCACGACCAGCGCTTTCGACGCCAGCAGCGCTTCGACTTCCTCGAGCAGCAGCGGCCGTTCCTCGCCGCGCGCGATGCGGCGTGCCGCGGGGCTGTGCAGCGCCTGGGCCGCGCTTTCGACCTCGGCGCGCAAGGATGGGATGCCGGCGCGCTGCGCCGCGCGCGCGGCCTGTGCCAGTGCGGTGCGCGCCGGCCGGGTCTGCACGCGCCGTATCGCAATGCCCGCCACGATCAGGGCATGGGTTGTGCGCAACGCGGGCGGGAAGGGGGCGGGGTCAAGCCCGGCAAGCGCCTGCTCGGCTTCGTCGATGCGGCCGATCAGCAGCAGCCGGCGGATCGCCAGATAGCGCGCATGGGCGGCGTTGACCCAGTCGCCGTGCGCTTCAAGGGTGGCGCGCGCGCTGTCCAGCGTCTTTGCGGGCCAGCCCAGGTCACGCGAGACAAAGGCGATCTCCGTTTCGGCCACCACGCACCTGGCGCGCGCTACGGCTTCGCGCGGACCGAAGGCGCGCGCCGCGCTGCGCAACAGTGCCCGGGCGCGGATGAAGTCGCCAAGCTGCGCCATGGCGATGCCGCGCAGCGCCAGCGCCGGCGGATCATCGCGCAGCGCAACCCGGTTCAGCGCGCCAAGCGGATCACCCGCGGCGAGCGCGAGCGCCGCGGCGGCAATGCGTGAGTCCATCCGAATCCCGCCAGAAATCCCGCCACACTTGTCACTCCCACCGTTGGAAGCCGGCGCCTAATCTAGCACACGAACACCAACCAACGGAGGGATGCGCGATGACCACACACAGCACCGGAACCCGTGAAGCATGGCTGGCCGCGCGGCGTAAACTGCTCGAGGCCGAGAAGGATCTCACCCGACGCAGCGATGAACTGGCACGGCAGCGCCAGGCGTTGCCGTGGGTTCGAATCGACAAGCCCTACCGGTTCGAGACCGCGGCCGGCAGCGCCTCGCTGGCAGACTTGTTCCAGGGACGTTCGCAACTGCTGGTCTACCACTTCATGTTCGGCCCGGACTACCAGGCCGGGTGCCCGTCCTGCTCCGCGATTGCGGACGGGTTTGACGGCTTTGCCGTCCATCTGGCGCATCACGATGTCACGCTGGCCGCGGTGTCGCGGGCACCGTTGGCGAAATTGCTGGCGTACCAGCGGCGCATGGGCTGGACCTTCCCGTGGGCGTCTTCGCAGGGCAGCGACTTCAACACGGACTTCAACGTCTGGTTCAGCGAAGCGCAACAACGCCAGGGCGATATCGACTACAACTACCGGCGCGAGGCGGCATTCGCCTGGCGCCCCGAGTTGGAGGCCGGCGGCGCTGCGGCCGAGGCCCGCTTTGCTGCCATGTGCGGCACCGATGCCGCGACGTACCAGCGCGACCGGCCGGGCATGAGCGCCTTCGCACTGGAAGATGGCGTTGTGTACCACACCTATTCCACCTACGCGCGCGGGCTGGATGGCCTGTGGGGCATGTACCAGTGGCTGGATCGCGCGCCGCGCGGACGCAACGAGGCCGGGGTCTGGTGGCGCCGCCACGATGAGTACGAGCCGGGCTGAGGCAGGTCGTGTCCAGCGTACTCACCGCGCACAGGCCGGCGCGCTCACGCAGCGCCGGCCCGCGCCTTGCCTTCTTTGGCATCCTTGCCGTGCTATTCATCGCCGGCGTGGCGGCGACACTCGCCTGGCATGCGTCCATGCCCGCAATGGGCGCGATGCCGATGCCAGGCGGCTGGACCATGTCAATGGCGTGGATGCGGATGTGCGGCCAGACCTGGGGCCGCACGGCAATGGCCTTCCTCGGCATGTGGATCGCCATGATGGTGCCGATGATGCTGCCCTCGCTGGCACCGATGCTGTGGCGCTACCGCCAGGCGCTGGCGGCGGCAGGGCAGGTGCGCCCGGGCATGTCGACGGTATTGGCGGGCGCCGGCTACTTCTTCGTGTGGGGCATGGTGGGCCTCGCCGTTTTCCCGGTTGGCGCTGCGCTGGCAGCAATCGCCACGCAGGCGCAGGGCCTGGCGCGCGCGGCGCCGCTCGCTGCTGCGGTGGTCTTGATGATGGCAGGCGTGCTGCAGTTCGCCGCGTGGAAAGCACGGCAGCTTGCCTACTGCACCAGCGCAGCGGGCCGCACGCGCGCACTGCCGGCGGATGCCGGCTCGGCGTGGCGCCATGGCCTGCGGCTGGGCCTGCACTGCATCCGGTGCTGTGCGGGCCTGACCGCGGCATGGCTCGTCATGGGCGTGATGGACCTGCGCGTGATGGCAGCGGTGACATTGGCGATGACGCTCGAACGATGGATGCCCGCGGGTGCGCGCGTGACCAGGCTTGCGGTACGGCTTACCGGGGCCGTCCTGGTCGGCGTGGGCGTGGCTACGCTGGTACAGGCAGGTTGGGGCGGATGACGGGGTGGTGCTAGCCCAGCGCGACCGCGAACAGCGCCGCAATCAGCGGCCGCTCCTTGCGCACCTCCAGGCAGCACAGCGAATAGTCGATCGACAGCAGCGGCTCGTCGACCGGCACCACCTGCAGGCCCGGCAGCGGGATGCATTCGATCTGCGTGACGAAGCTGATGCCCATGCCATTGGCCACCGCATGCAGGATGGCCTCGCGGCTGTTGATCTCCATCACGCAGTTCAGCGCTACGCCATGCTGTGCGCACGCGCGTTCAACCCGGAGCCGGGTCTTCGATCCCGGCTCGCGCACGATCACAGCTTCGCCGGCGACGTCTTGCACCGTGATCGAAGGGCGCGCGGCCAGCGGATGGCCGGCCGGCATCACGGCAACGATGCGCTCGCGGCGATAGGGCGTGATGTGCAGGCCCTCGACGGGATCGGGTTCCGCCAGGATGCCGACGTCGATGTCGAAATCCTGCAACCCGTGCAGCACCGATGCCTCTGAGCCGATGGTGACCGTCAGTTCCAGCGAAGCATGCGCGGTGCGGAAGCTTCGCGCCAGCCCCAGCGCGATCGGCGGCGACACCGCGCCCACGCGCACCAGCCCGGTCTTGAGCTTGTGCGCGCTGTGCAGGAACTGCATGGCCTCTTCTTCCTGCCCGAACAATCCCTGGGTGATGGCGTAGAGCCGCTCGCCGGTGTCAGTCAGGCGCACGGTGCGGCCCGCGCGCAGGAACAGCTCCACGCCGAAACGCGTCTCCAGCGCCTTGACCTGGTCGGTCACGGTCGGCTGCCCAATATGCAGGTATTGCGCCGCGGCAGTGAAGCCGCCCGTCCGGGCGACCGCGTGGAAGCAGCGGATCGACTTGTAGTACTGGTGGAACATGGGGTCTCGATGGGGGCTGACCGCCATTCAGCGCGGCGTGTGCGGCGAGTCTCCCACAGACGCGTGCCGATGCGTACAGGGTTTCCCCGAGGCCGGCAGCGTCCCGGCGATCCATCGGTTTTGGCGCACCTCGCCGTCAAAGATGCGATTGGACCGGGGGGTTGGCGTCTCCCACACTTCAGGCACCAGGGAACGCGGCACAAGCCGCCGTCCAGGCTACCCAGGAATGAAGTGAGGAGACCCCATGATCCATGCCTACCACAACCCCGTGTCGATCCATTGCGGGGCTGGCAGTCTTGACCAGCTTCCGGCCTTGCTGCACGGCCGGCGCGTCGTCGTCGTGACCTTTCCCGAAGCGCGCGCGCTGGGACTGGTGGCGCGGCTTGAAGCCCTGCTGGGCGCAGACCTTGTCGGGATGATCGAAGACGTGCGGCCGAACCCGGATGTCGCCCAGTTGTCCGGCCTGTACGACCGCTTCTGGGAACATGCCGACGCCTGCGACGCCATCGTTGCAGTCGGCGGCGGCAGCGCCATCGATACCGCCAAGGCGCTGATGGTAGGGACCAGGACGGGGCGGTTCGATTCGCTGATCAGCCTGCTGGCAGCGGGAAAGCCGTTCACGCCGGCGCAGGTCAAGCCGCTGATCGCGGTGCCGACCACGGCCGGCACGGGCAGCGAAGTGACGCCCTGGGCGACTATCTGGGACGCCGCGAAGCAGAAGAAGTACTCGCTTCACCTGGAGGCAACCTGGCCCGAAGCGGCCATCGTGGACGCGGAGCTGATGATGTCCGTGCCGCGGGGCACCACGATCTCCACCGGGCTTGATGCCCTGTCGCACGCGCTGGAATCGATCTGGAACGTCAACGCCAACCCGATTTCCGACACCTTCGCGATTTCGGCGGTGGAGGACATCTTCGACACCTTGCCGGAACTGGTGCGCAACCTGGACGACATTGCCTTGCGTGAGCGCATGGCGCTGGCCGCCCTCAAGGCCGGACTGGCGTTCTCCAATACCAAGACGGCCCTTGCGCACTCCATCTCCTACGAAATGACGCTGCGCCATGGCCTGCCGCACGGCATCGCGTGCTCGTTCACGCTGCCGATGGTGCTGGAAAAAGCCTGGGCACGCCGCCCCGACCGCGACCGCACGCTGCAACGCTTGTTCGGGCCGGTGCTGGACCACGGGCAGCAACGGCTGCGCGCCTTCCTGCAGGGCCTGGGCGTGAAGACCGAGTTTGCCGACTACGGCGTCACCGACGACGAGGCCGGCGCCATGATCACACGTGCGCTGGACGGCGCCCGGGGCAAGAACTTTATCGGCGCCGTGTCTGCCTAGCGGCACGACCCCGGCCGACGGTACCGCCGGCCAACACGAGCCCGCAATACGGGCCGACAATACAAGAGGAGACAAAAATGGAAACTGCCGATCGCATCCAGGCAGGGGCGTTCGTCGCCCCGGCCGAGCTATCGTTCCGGCGAGCACAGTGGCGTATGCTGCTGGCCGCGATGTTCTGCTACTTCTTCTTCTACACGGGGCGGCAGACCTTTGGCTTCGCCATTCCCGGCATCCAGCAGGAATTCGGGCTTTCCAAGGAGACGCTGGGATGGGCCTCGACCTGCCTGCTGTGGTGCTACGCCATCGGGCAGGCCATCAACGGCAACCTGGGCGACAAGTTCGGCGGCCGCCGCGTGATGACCGCCGGCGCGATCCTGTCGTGCGCGGCCAACTGGGTGGTCAGCTTTGCCGTGGGCTTCAAGACCCTGGCGATTCCATGGGGCATCAACGGCTACTTCCAGGCGCTCGGCTGGGCGCCCGGCAGCCGGCTGCTGTCGAACTGGTGGGGCGCCGGCGAACGCGGCAAGGTCTACGGCTTCTATGTGTTCGCGGCTGGCTGCGCTTCGGTACTGTCGTTCGTCACCTCGATCGTGGTTGTGAATATCCTGCACCTGGACTGGCGCTGGATCTTCCGCCTGCCGGTGCTGCTGATGCTGGTGGGTGGCATCACCTTCTTCCTGATCGTGCGCGAGCGTCCGGAAGACCTGGGCTTCAGGTCGCCCGACACCGGCGCCGCCAAGGCCGACGATGCGGACAAGGCCGCGGCGGTCGAAACCGACGCCAATGAAAGCTCCTGGTCACGCTACAAGGCCGTGCTGTGCAACCCGCGCCTGCTGATCGCGGGCCTGTCGATCGGCTTCCAGAACGCCGCGCGCTATGGCCTGATCGTCTGGGTACCGGTCCACTTCCTGGGCAAGAACTGGAAGAGCGCCGAGACGCTGATCGACCCGGCGTGGATCTCGGTGGCACTGCCGGTAGGCATGGCGTTCGGCGCGCTGAGCAACGGCTGGATTTCCGACCGCCTGTTCGGCTCCAGCCGCAGCAAGGCCATCATGCTGTACATGGTGCTGGGTGCGGTGGCGTCAATGGTCATGTACAAGCTGCCCACGGGCATGGGCGCCATCGTCGCGCTATTCCTTGCCGGCTTCTTCGTCTACGGCCCCGCGTCGTCGTTCTGGGCGCTGTGCCCGGACCTGGTTGGCGCCAAGCGGGCCGGCACCGCTACCGGCATCCTCAATTTCTTCTCCTACCTGCTCGCCGGCCTGGGCGAACCCCTGATCGGCCGCATGCTGGATCACTCGGGCAATACCTCGCTGGTGTTCCCGATCGTGGCAACCAGCTGCATCATCAGCGCCGTGATCGCGGCCTTCATTCGCCGCTGAGTGCGCCGGGCCGGCACGATGCCGGCCCGCCCGCCACGGCTGCAACCCGTTCCCCACACTGCACAAGACCCGAGAGGGCAAGCCCATGACCGCATTGCATGCCATCCCCGAAATCCGCCACGAAGCGCTGCGCATCGCCGGCGAGAAGATCTACCGCGAAGACGTGATCGAGGTGACCTATCCGTACACCGGCGAAGTCATCGCCACCGTGCCGAAGGCCACGCTCGACGACGTGCGCCGCGCCTACCGCATCGCGCGCGACTACCAGCCCACGCTGACGCGCTATGACCGCTACAAGATCCTGATGCGCGCCGGCGAGATCATCGCCTCGCGCCTGGACGAGATCTCGCGCACGATCACGCTGGAATCCGGCCTGTGCCGCAAGGATTCGCTGTACGAGGTGGGCCGCGCCTCCGACGTGCTGCTGTTTGCCGCCAACCAGGCGCTGGTCGACGACGGCCAGGTGTTCTCGTGCGACCTGACCCACCACGGCAAGAGCCGCAAGGTCTATACGCTGCGCGAGCCGCTGCTGGGGGTGATCACCGCGATCACGCCGTTCAACCACCCGATCAACCAGGTGATCCACAAGGTGGCGCCGTCGGTGGCCACCAACAACCGCATGGTGCTCAAGCCCAGCGAGAAGACCCCGCTGGCAGCCTGCCTGCTGGCCGATATCCTGTATGAGGCCGGACTGCCGCCGCAGATGCTGTCGGTCATCACCGGCGACCCGCGCGAGATTGCCGACGAGATGCTGACGCACCCGGACGTGGACCTGGTGACCTTCACCGGCGGCGTGCCGATCGGCAAGTACATTGCCGCCACTGCCACCTACAAGCGCCAGGTGCTGGAGCTGGGGGGCAACGACCCGATCATCGTGATGGAAGACGCGGATCTGGAAGAGGCCGCCACGCTGGCCGCCAGCGGCTCCTACAAGAACTCCGGGCAGCGCTGCACGGCGATCAAGCGCATGCTGGTGCATGAGTCGGTGGCGGACCGCTTTGTCGACCTGCTGGTGGCGAAGACCGAAGCGCTCAGCTATGGCGATCCCATGGACCCGAAGGTGGACATGGGCACCGTCATCGACGAAGCCGCCGCGATCCAGTTCGAAGCCGTGGTCAATGAAGCGATTGCCGCCGGGGCCACGCTGCGCTACGGCAATATCCGGCGCGGCGCGCTGTATTCGCCGACGGTGCTCGATCATGTCGATCCCGGAATGACGGTGGCCAGGCACGAGACCTTCGGGCCGGTGTCGCCGGTGATCCGCTTCAGGGACATTGAAGAGGCGATCCGCATTTCCAACGGCACCGCCTACGGGCTCTCGTCGTCGGTCTGCACCAACCGGCTCGACTACATCACGCGCTTTGTGCGGGAGCTGAAGGTTGGCAGCGTCAATGTGCGGGAGGTGCCGGGGTATAGGCTGGAGCTGACGCCGTTCGGCGGCATCAAGGACTCTGGCCTGGGCTACAAGGAAGGCGTGCTGGAGGCGATGAAGAGCTTTACCAATACCAAGACGTATTCATTGCCCTGGTGAGCGGCCCGGCGCGTAGTTTCTGCTGGTGTCTCTGGTAGCCAGGACCAGGTGGGTTCTCCCGCACTGCCATCCCGGATTTGGCCGCCTGCGCAGGCGGCTGCTTTATTTTCAGGCGGCGCTGGAGACCCCGGCGATTCTGGAGCAGCTTGGGCAGGCACGCGGAAGCTGCGGCGCGCACCATCCGTGCGCGCCGTGGCACGGCTAATCTGCCTTGACATTGGCGCTGCGCACCACCTCGCCCCAGCGCTTGAGCTCGGCCGCGGTGAAGACCTGGAACTGCTTGCCGGGCATATAGCTGGGCAGCGCGCCGTCGGCTTCCATGGCGGATTTCAGCCTGGGCACGGCGAGGGCCTTGCCTACGGCAGCCTGCAGTTTCTCAAGGGCGTCCGGCGGTGTCTTTGCCGGCGCCACGACGCCGGCCCACGACGTGACCTCAAAGCCGGCAAGGCCCGATTCAGACAATGTCGGCAGTTGCGGCAGCGCCGCCGAGCGCTGGCCCGAGGTAACGGCAAGCCCCTTGAGCTTGCCGGACTTGACGTGCGGGATCATGGCCGGAATGGTCTCGATCGTCAGGGTGACCTCGCCGCCCATCGCGGCCAGCATGGCCGGGCCGCCGCCCTTGTAGGCGACATGGGTCATGTCGACCTTGGCCTGGGACTTGACCAGTTCACCGCTGAGGTGGCCTGGCGACCCGGATCCCGCGGACGAGAAGAAGACCTTGCCGGGATTGGCGCGCATATATGCCAGCAACTCGGCGGAGGTTTGCGTCGGCATCGCCGGGTTGACCGCTACCACCAGCGGATAGCGCGCCACCAGCGCCACCGGCTCGAAGCTCTTGAGCGGGTCGAATCCCGGCTTTGCATAGAGCCATGGATTGATGGCCTGGCTGCTCAGGGTCGCCATGAACAGGGTGTAGCCGTCGGGCGCGGCCTGCGCGACATACTGGGCAGCGATGTTGCCGGCGGCACCCGGGCGATTCTCGATCACCACTTGCTGGCCCAGCGCTTCCTGCATCTCCCTGGCCAGCAAGCGGGCCAGCTTGTCGGTCGAGCCGCCGGCGGCGAAGCCAACCACGAGGCTGACCGGCCGGGCCGGATAACCGCCCTGGGCGTAGGCCGTGCAGCACAAGGTCGCGGCCAGGCCGATCAGTGTCAGGGTGGCCCGGATGCGCCCGGGCCGGTGCGGCTTGCGTTGGTTTGCCTGCATGAGTGTCTCCTGTGGGGATTGTCGTTGTCGGTTCACGCCTTGTGGCCGTGTCCGGCCGCCTGCCTGCTTGCTGCTTGTGGCGTCACGGATTGAGCAGGCGTTCCTGTGCGTGCGGCGCGCCGGCATTGTCGGCGGGGAGGAACGAAGTGTCTTCAGGGAGGGCGCCGCGCATGCCTGCCGGCGCGGCGCACAGCAGCGCGTTCATCTGGGAAAGCTCACGCAGGGTGTCGAGGTGCAAGGCGCTGGTTTCCACGCTCGCGGTGCGGCGCTGTGCCACCCGGGCAATGTGGCGGGCGGTGAGGCGCCCGGCGCGTGCCTGGAAGTCGCCAGCGCAATCGATCAGCAATGCCGACGCTGCGCGGTCGTTGGCAACGAAGAGCGACATCCTGGTGCGCAGGTTGGCCACCAGCATGTCGCAAAGCTCGAGCAGTTCGGCACTGCCCTCATCCGAGAAGCAGTAGTTGCGGCTCAGTTTGCGCTGGTCCAGATCGACCAGGATGCGTTCGACGATATCGCCGACATACTCCAGGTTGATATTGACCAGCATGATCTCGTCCCAGCGGGTGGCATCCTCACCGTCGAGGCTGCCGGCGTCGACGTCGGTCAGGTACATCTTGACCGACGAATAGAGTGCGTCGATGCGGTCGTCCAGCGCCCGGCAGCGGGCGTTCACGGCGCGGTCGTTGCCCACGATCGAGAGCTTCATGCCATTGAGCATCTCCTCGATCACGTTGCCGATGCGCACGACTTCGCGCGTGGCATTGCCAAGGGCGACGGAAGGATGCCGCAGGTCGCCCTGGCTCAGGTAGCGCGCGCCGCTGGGCGCTGCGTCGTCGTGCGCATCAGGCAGCCATCGGGTGCACAGGGACGCTACCGGGTTGACGAACCAGACCAGGGTTGCGGCCAGCGTCAGGTTGAATGCCATGTGGAAGTCAATGGCCATGGTGCCGGCACTGCTGCCCAGGCGGTCCAGCAGCCAGGGCATGGCGTCCAGCATCGGCAGGAATGCCAGTATCCCCACGAACCGGAAGATCAGGTTCGCGAGCGATACCCGCCGCGCGGCGGGCGAACTGCCGGAATTGGCCAGGCAGGCTATCAGTCCACTGCCCAGATTGGCGCCAAGTACCAGCGGCAAGGCGGTGGCAGGGCCGATGACGCCGCCCATGGCCAGCGTTGCAGTCAGCAGTACCGCGGCCAGGCTGGAGTACGCGAGCAACGTCACGAGGGCGCCGATCACCAGCGCCAGCAGTGCGTCATGGCCAAGCGAGGTGAAGACGGCGCGCACGATCTCGGCGTGCAGCAGCGGCGCGGCGTATAGGCGGATCAGCTGCAAGGCCAGCGTGATCAGCCCCAGTCCCACGATGACTTCGCCAGTCTGTCCGCGCAAGCTGGCCTTGCCGGACAGACGCAGTGCGATGCCGATCACCAGCAGCAGTGGCGAGAGCCAGGAGATGTCGACCGACAGCAGGCGCGCCATCAGGCTGGTGCCGACGTCGGCACCCAGCACGATCGGCAGTGCCGCCGGCAACGACACCAGGCCGCCTGCGACAAAGGCGCTGGTCATCAAGGCCGTGGCGCTGCTGCTCTGGATCAGCGCGGTCACGCCAAGCCCGGCCAGGAAGCCTCGCGCGGGACTGGCCGTGCCCGCGGCCAGCACCAGCCGCAGGCGCGGCCCCAGTACCTCCAGCATGCCGTGGCGGGTCACATGCGCGCCCCAGATCAGTAGTGCGACCCCGGACATCAGGGAAAGCAGGATTTGCATGGCGCCGCCCCCTGGTGGTGGCCGTCTTGGCGGCCACCTTTAGCTATTGACTGATGACGCGTGCCGGCCTGGCCGGCACGCACTGGCTTTAGTCCGCGTGGTTCAGCGCCAGCCGCAGGATGTCGAAGTTGCGCAGCCGCTGGCCGGCGGGCGCTGCAACCTTGCGGTTGAACAGCAACGGCACCTTCTGCTCGGACAGGCCGCCGTGCGAGCGCAGCGGAGCATCCAGGCCGCTCAGGTCATGGCGTGCCGGCGTGGTGCCGAGCACGGTCAGGCGTTCGCTGACCACTACCAGGTCGCCGATGCGGTCGGGCGGCAGCTCGAAGCGTTCGCTGGCGGCGCGCTTGTCCAGCACCAGCTCGATGCCGGGCAGCGCGGCGATGGCCTCATGCACGGCACGCTGGTCGGTACCGGCGGGCAGGTACACGGTCGCGTAGGAGCCCAGTGCGCCGTGGTGGGCGACATAGGGATCGGTGATCGGCAGCAGCACGCGCGTGGCGTCCGCGCCGAAGCGCTCGTCCAGCACCTGCTGCAGGAACAGGATGTTGGCCTTGCCCAGCGAGTCGGTCTTGGCATTCATGCCGTGGTCGGCGGTCACGCCGATGACCGCGCCGAGCGCGTCCAGGCGCTGCATGTAGCTGTCGATCATGGCGTAGAAGGCATTGGCCTGCGGCGTGCCCGGGGCATGCTTGTGCTGGATGTAGTCCGTCGTGGACAGGTACATCAGGTCGGGCCGCATGGTTTCCAGCAAGGCCACGCCGGCGGCGAACACGAACTCTGACAGGTCGGCGCTGTAGACCGAGGGCAGGGGCATGCCGACCTTGCGCAGCACGTCGTCGATGCCGTTGTCTTCGATGGTGGCCTGGTCGGCCTTCTCCGCCGAGAAGCAGATGCCCTTGAGGCCGTGGCCCAGCAGCGCGCGCAGCTTGTCCTTGGCCGTGACCACCGCCACCGATGCGCCGGCCTGCGCTGCCGCGGCCAGCACGGTGGGGGCGCGCAGGTAGCGGGCGTCGTTCATCAGCACTTCGGCGCCGGCTTCGGTGTCGTAGAAGAAGTTGCCGCAGATGCCGTGCACCGACGGCGGCACGCCGGTCACGATCGACAGGTTGTTGGGATTGGTGAACGACGGCACCACGCAATCGCCGGTCAGCACCGTTCCGCGTTTGGCCAGGCTGGCGAAGAAGGGGGTCGCGCCCGCCTGCACGGCAAGGTTGATGTATTCCTGCTCGCAGCCATCGATGCAGACGATGACGGTGGGGCGGGCGGGAAGCTGGTAGTGGTGGCCGTTGACCTGGATCTGGGTGCTCATGGCGTCTCTTGCGGAAGGATTGTCGATGGGATTTGCCTGAGACCCATGCTAAGTTAGGCGATAAACTCTCACAATCGAGTTTACTTTCCAGATTCTGTCAGGAAATCTCACAATGCCGCACAAGCTGCCCCCGCTCAACGCCTTGCGCATCTTCGAGGTTGCCGCCCGCGCCGGCAGCTATTCCGCGGCCGCGCGTGAGCTGCACCTGACCCATGGCGCGGTCAGCCGGCAGATCGAGATCCTGGAGCAATGGCTGGGGCAGCCGCTGTTTATCCGCCAGGGCCAGCGCATGGTGCCGACTGTCCACGCGCAGGCGTTCGCGCGCGAGATCAGCACGGCGTTCGACCAGATCAGCGCCGCTTCCGAGCGCTATGGCCGCATTGCCACGCGCAAGGTGGTGCGCGTCAATGCCCCGGCAACCTTTGCCATGCGCTGGCTGATTCCGCGGCTGGATGACTTCCGGCGCCAGCAGCCCGAGGTCGACGTGCGTGTGTCCACCGCCTTCAGCAACGAGGCCGGATTCAACGGCACCTTTGACGTGGCGATACGGCGCACCCTCGAACGTGGCGAACAGTTCGAGTCAGTGCCGATCTTTTCGGAGTACCAGACGGTGATCGCCAGCCCGGCGATGCTGGAGCAGGTGCCGTTGCAAGGTGTAGAGGACCTGGTAGAGGGCGTCTTCCTCTATACGGAGACACGGCCGGGAAGCTGGGAATCGTGGCTGCAGCAGGCGGGACATGCCTCGCTGCTGCCTGTTCGCACGCTGCGCTTCGACCATTTCTTTGTCACGCTGCAGGCGGTGGTGGACAGCCTTGGCTTTGCCATCGGCACCTTTCCGACCCTGGAAACGGACCGCGCGGGCGGTCGCATTGCGACGCCGTTTGCCGCCATCCGCGCACCGGGCAATACCTATCATGCGCTGGTGCCGCGCGATGCCGACAAGCCGCTGCATCTGCGCGCGTTCCTGGAGTGGTTGCAGCAGCAGGGGGAGGCTGCCGCGGAGACCTGAAGCGGCGCGCGCCCGGGAAGCGGGGTGAGGGTGGCGCGCGGCCCGCGCGATGCGGGCCTGCGCTGACGGGCGCTCAGGCCCCGTCGAGGAACGCGCTGCGCTGGCCCAGGCGCGTGCCGAGCGCATCGGGGGCCAGGCTCATGCTGGCGGGGTCCACGGCCGAGGCGGGGCTGCTTGCCATGGTCGGGTCGGCGGCTGCCGGCGCCATGCCCGGCTGGGCCGCCTGTACGGGCGCCTGGGCATAGCTGCCGCCCGCTGCGGGTGCCATCTGGGCCGACGGCGCTGCCGACGGCATGGCTTGCACGGGCTGGGCGGATTGCACCGGCTGAGTGGATTGCATCGGCTGCATCGGCTGCGTCATCGGCATGGGCTGGCTCGGCTGCAGGGGCTGGGCCTGCTGGGCAAACAGCGGGTAGGACGCGATCATCGCGCCAGCCACGACCAGGGATTTCGCCAGATGTTGCTTCATTCGTGTACCTCCTAGAACGCCTACAGGCAAGGGAACAGTCACTGTAGCGCCGAGGCACCTGACATTCTGTTTGATTTTGCAACGGTCGTTAACCAGCCTTGCCATCGGGGCCAGGGCAGGTTAGTTACGCGCGCGGCCTGCAAACCTTGCGGGCCGTCAACGCCTGGCCAATCGCTTGAGCGCCGCCGGGTCCAGCAGTTCGATCTGCCGGTACTCGCGGCGGATCAGGCCCGCTTCCTCCCACGCCTGCAGGTACTTGGCCACGGTCTGGCGAGAGCGGTTGACCATGTCGCCAAGGTCCTCCGCGCTGATGCGCACGACATGGTCGGTGCGGTCGGCCAGTTCCAGCAGGCGTGCTGCCATGCGCGCGTCGATGGGCGCCTGCGCCGCGCTTTGCGCGTGGTCGAACGCTACGCGCAGGCGCGCGCAGATCTGCTGCACGATCAGCTGCATGCCTTCCGGATGCGCGCCCAGGATGCGGTGGAAGTCGCGCTGGCTCAGCACCATCAGTTCCGTGTTGCCGACGGCGAAGGCGTCGTGCGTGCGCGGCTTGCCGTCCAGCAGCGAGATCTCGCCGAACCAGCGGCCACGCCCGATCACCGAATACACCGACTCGCGCCCGCCCGTGCTGACGCGGCTCATGCGCACCCGGCCCGACAGCACCATGCAGAAGTAGGTGGGCGGATCGCCGCGCGCGAAGATCATCTCGCCGTCGCCAAAGCGCAGGCGGCGTGCGGCGTTCGCCACGGCATCGAGCACCCCCGGCGGCGCATTGCGCAGCCAGCCGCTGGCCAGCACGCTGCGCGGCAGCGTGCGCACCGGTTCCACCGCTGCCCTCGATCCACGCTTCACATCACCCTTCACATCGCTCTCCTGCTGGAGCCGAGATTGTCTAATACTTAACAGACTTTGGCGCGGTGCGCCCGGACAATGCATCGATTCAATGACTCACATGCCACCGGGGAGGTACGCATATGGCGCAAATCCAGCTTGTCGATTCAATCAGGGACCGCGTCTCCGACGCCGAATGGCAGATGCGCGTGGACCTGGCGGCCGCGTACCGCCTGGTCGCCCACTTCGGCTGGGACGACCTGATCTTCACCCATATCTCGGCACGCGTGCCGGATGCGCCGGACCAGTTCCTGATCAACCCGTACGGGATGATGTTCGACGAGATCACGGCATCGAGCCTGGTCAAGGTCGACCATGAAGGGCAGCCGGTGCTGGAAACGCCGTATGACGTCAACCCGGCCGGCTTCATCATCCACAGCGCCGTGCATGAGGCGCGCCCCGAAGTCGGTTGCGTGATGCACACGCATACCTCGCACGGCGTCGCCGTTTCGGCGCAGCAGGCGGGCCTGCTGCCGATCTCGCAGCAATCGATGTTCGCGCTGACCGGGCTGGCGTACCACGACTATGAAGGCGTGGCGCTGCGCGAGGACGAGAAGGCGCGGCTGGTGGCGGACCTGGGCCGCTGCAAGCAGATGATCCTGCGCAACCATGGCCTGCTGACGTGCGGGCGCACGGTATCCGATGCATTCCTGACCATGTACACGCTTGAGTCCGCCTGCCGCATCCAGATCCTCGCGCAAAGCGGCGGCACGCCGCTGACCATGGTGCCCGAAGCCGCCAGCGCCAACATGGGCCAGCAGGCGCGCCAGGCCACCAAGGGCAAGGGCTCCGGCCTGGCCTGGCCGGGCCTGCTGCGTCGCCTTGACCGCATCAACCCTGACTACCGCAACTGACCATGGCCATCCTCGTTCACCTGCCGTCGTTCATGGCGGTTCCCATCACTGCCGCGCTGCGCGAAGCCGCGCCGGATATCACCGTGTGGAACGGCCGCGAGGCCGCCGTCGCGGAAGAGGTCGAAGCCATCATCGCCTGGGGCCTGAAGCCCGGCGTGCTGCCGGCCTACCCGAAGCTGCGGCTGGTCTGCGCCGCCACCGCGGGCGTCGACAAGCTGCTGGCCGCGCGGGACCTGCCGCCTGGCATACCGGTCACGCGCATAGTCGATCCCGGCCAGCAGACCGGCATTGCCCACTACGTGCTGGCGATGGCGCTGCGCCATACCCGCGCCCTCGGCCTGTACGCCGAACAGCAGCGCCGCGGTGAATGGAAGCGCCACCCGGGGCGCGATGTGTCGCGCTGCCGCGTGGGCGTGCTGGGGCTGGGCGAGATCGGCAGCGAGGTCGCGCGCATGTTTGCCGCCATCGGCTACCCGGTCAGCGGCTGGAGCCGCAGCGCCAAGTATCTGCCCGGCGTGACCGACTTCACCGACGACGACGGGCTGGAGGCCATGCTGGCGCAGAGCGACATCCTGGTCTGCACGCTGCCGCTGACGCCGCGCACCGAGAGCATGCTGAACCGCCAGACGCTGTCGCGGCTGCCCAAGGGGGCGTTCCTGATCAACGTCGGGCGTGGCGAGCATGTGGTCGAGCCCGATCTGGTCGCACTGATCGACGATGGCCACCTTGCCGGCGCGGCGCTCGACGTGTTCGCCAAGGAGCCGCCCGCGGCGGACGATCCGGTCTGGAACCATCCCCGCATCGAGGCCACGCCGCATATCGCGGCCGACCCCTCGTACGAACTGGTGGCGCGGCAATGCATCGACAACCTGCGGCGCGCGCGCGACGGGCGTGAGCTGCTGAACCAGGTGGACCGGCAAGCGGGCTACTGAGGGCCCGGCGGGCCGGTCCGTCCGCGTGACTATGTCACGCTCACATCGGCGGTGCCCGCCGCCACCTCCAGCAGCCGCGTGCTGGCCGTGGCCGGCTGGGCCGGGGCCGTGCTGCCCTCGAGCAGCTTGAGCGTATGGAAGGTGCAGCTCAGCTTCTGGGGCGTCAGGGTGACCAGCGCGTAGCCCTCGACGTTGGAGTCGGCGTGGCGCAGCCACGCGTTGAAGGCGCGCAAGGTGGCGTCGAAGGTGTTCACCACCGTGCCGCCCACGTTGCTGTAGACCAGTTCACGCAGTGCGGCGAAGGCCTGGTCGTTGTCGACGATCGAGCGGAATGAACTGAGCAGGGTGTTGCTCGACAGGCCGGACGTGACCAGGTCCACCATCACCGGCGCTGGCGTTGCGGCATCGTAGTCGTCCATCACCTGGCCGGCAAAGAATGCGTGGATATCGCCGCTCAGTGCCACCACATTGCGCACGCTGTTGTTCTTCAGGAACGCCATCAGGTTTTTGCGCTCGGCGTTGTAGCCATCCCACTGGTCGGCATTGAGGATAAAACGGTCGAGCAGCGCGATGGCCGGCAGCCGGCTTTCGATCAGCGGCTTGATATTGGCATCGAACGCGGCGCTGCCGATGCCGACCTGCGCCAGCACATTGCGCAGCGCCGTGTAGGCCAGGTTGGCATAAGTGCCGGCGGCCTTGGCCGCTCGCAGGTCGTCGGCCAGCGCGTTGGCAATGGCGTTCTCCAGCGAGGACAGGGCATTGTTGGCCAGCACCAGCGCCCTGGCGATCAGCCGCGCCACCGCCTGGATCACATCCACCTGCATGCGCAATAGCGACACCTGGTTGGCCCACAGCTTCCACGTGGTGGCGTCGGCGCCGACGCGGTCCTGCCACCACGCGCGCTGCGCGTCGCCCAGCATCGACACGGGCGTCAGCGTGTTGCCCGCGGCGGCAATCTTCTGTGCTTCGGCCGCGGCCAGTGTCGCGGCCGGGACGAAGTACAGGGCGCCGACTGCGCGGCCGGTGGATTGCTCGGAGATGATGTGGTCGGCGCGGTACAGGCGCTCGTCGGTCATCAGCAGGGTGGCGAGATTGCCGAAGGTGAACGAGCGATAGATCTGGATGTTCTGGAACGACGGGTTGTTGACGTCCAGGCTGACATCGGCCGGCATGAACTCGAACCACGCCTGGTTGGCAGCGCGCCGGCGCGCGGTGCGCGGCGTCAGGTCGTCGTCGGAGTCGTAGGTCTGGCGGTCCTGCCAGCAATTGTCCGAGAACTCATGGTCGTCCCAGATCGCAATCATCGGGAACGCGGCATGCAGGGCCTGCAGGCGCGCGTCGTTGCGATAGCTGCGGTACAGGTAGCGATAGTCGTCCAGCGTGGTGGCGTAGACGCTGCCGTCCGGCAGCGCGGTGCCATTGGGCAGCTGCAGCACGCCGTGGCGATCCTCCACATTGCCGGCGCGCGAGCCGCCCGGGACGGCCTCGTAGATGTAGTCGCCGACGTGGACGATGAAGTCCAGGTCCTGCTGCGCCAGTTCTTCCATGCCGGCCCAGTGGTTGGCATTCCAGTCCTGGCAGCTGACAAAAGCGAAACGCAGCTGTGACAAGGGCGTGCCGGCCGCTGCCGCGGTGCGGGTGCGGCCGACGGTGCTGGGGCGGTTGCCCAGCAGGAAGCGGTAGTAGTAGCGGGTGCCGGGGCTCAGGCCCGTGACCTTGTTGCGAATGGTGTAGTCCCAGTCCGGCAGGGCCATCAGCGGTTGATTGACCAGCAGGCTCGGCGGCGGGAAGTCAGGCTGCGTCGACACCTGCAGCCGCACCACCACCGGCCGTTTGCCGTTGCCGCCTTCCACCCGCGTCCATACCACCACGCTGTCGGGCCTCGGGTCGCCCGAGGCGACGCCATGGACGAAATTGAAGTTTTCCGGATTGCCGGTGTCGGGTTCCGAATCGCCGCCGCCGCAGGCGCTCAGCCCGCCGGTGGCAACGGTGACGGTCAGGAAACTACCCCACTTGAGAAACTCGCGGCGGTCCATGGCGCTCCTCCTGTTCTTGCGGTCTCGGTCCATGCAGCGCGCAGCCGCGGCCAGGATGCCGCGTGCGGCACCAGGATTCGTGGGGGCGTGCTGGTTGCTGAATGCATACTAGTGGCTGGTCCGCACGCTCGCTGTCGGTGAGGTTCCGACATCGATATAGGAGGAGGTCGACTGGTTCGTGCCGGGACCGGCGCACCGCGCATCACCATTGCTGGCGCGATCGGCGAGTCGGCAAGCATTGCCTGCCACGCGGCCTAGACTGAAAGCAAACGGTCCGGACGCGAGGGCATCATGTCGTACGAGAGCATCCTGGTCCAACTCGATGGCAACCGGCAGGCAATGCAGCGCTTGCAGATTGCGGCACGCCTTGCCACCGCCAGCCAGTGCCCGCTGATCGGCCTGCTGGCCGGGCGCGTGCCGGACCCCAGCTGGTTCTACCGCATGAACAATGCCCAGCGCTGCCTGGCCGAAGACCAGGAGCGGCGCCGGCTGCAGCGCGAGAACATGCGCTGTGCCTTTCAGGCCGCCACGCGCGAGCTGGCGGTTACCTGCGACTGGCGCACCGTCGAGCGCGATCCGGTGACACTGGCGCTGCGCGAGGCGCGCGAGGCCGGCCTGATCGTCTCCGGCCAGTACGACGCCGACAACGCTGAAGGCCCGGTGGCGCGGCAGCTATTGGAGGCGCTGCTGCTGGAGAGCGGCCGGCCGGCGCTGGTGGTGCCCTGTGCCGGCGCTTTCGCCACCGTGGGCACACGCGTGCTGGTGGCCTGGAACGGCAGCCGCGAGGCCGCGCGTGCCTTGCACGACGCGCTGCCGCTGATGGCCGGCGCGCGGGCGCGGGTGCTGAGCGCCCATGCCGCCAGGGAGCCGCGTGCCGATGCCACCCCGGTCAGCCACGCCGTGCACGTGCTGGAGCGACAGGGTGTGGCAGTTGAGGTGGAGCACGACCCGGCCGGTGGCGACCTGGCCATCGGCGAGCTGATCCTGTCGCGAGCGTCGGACTTCGATGCCGACCTGATCGTGATGGGTGCCTACGGCCACGGCCGGTTGCGCGAGCTGGTGCTGGGCGGCGTGACCAGGGTGGTGCTGGAGTCGATGACGGTGCCGGTGCTGTTCTCGCACTGAAGCGCAGCGCCGGGCGGCATCAGGATCGTGGCATGGGGTCTGCTTAGTGCATGCCGAAGTTGTCCGCCGCGTCGCTTTCCAGCGCGTCGGCGGCAGCGCCATACAGGCTGCGCGACACATAGCTGCGGATCTGCGTGGCGCGCTGGCGCAGCCAGGCGGCCTTGAGCTGGCGGGCCTCGCGCACGGTGGACGTTTCATCCGACGCCAGCGCCAGCAGGTCGATCACGTGCAGCGCCAGCTGCGTGTCGCCGCGCGCGGCCAGGGACCGGGCGTGGCGGATCAGCGCGCCGTGGTCGGCCACGGCCGCGGCGATCTCGGCGGCCGCCTGTTGCGGCGCGGCCGGATGCAGCGTGGTGGCATTGCGGTCCCACCAGCCGTTCTCCGAGCGGTAGATGTCGCGCGCGATGTAGCTGGGGTCGCCATAGGTGGGGCGCATCCAGGGCTGGTCGAACAGCTCAGCCGGCGGCTTGAGCGCGGCCAGCACCTGGCGTTCATTGCAGCCAGCGTTCATCAGCCGCACCACCTCCGCGCGCAGCCATCGCAGGGCCCTGGCGGTCTGGCACAGCACGCGCTGGCACTCGTCCTCGCCTTGCAGCGTCGCGCCGAACTCTCGCACCACGGTGCGCGGCTGCAGCCCGGCCAAGCGTTCCAGCGTCTCGGCCCAGCGCACGGTGTCGCGCATGGTGCGGAAGGGGGTGCCGATGTTCGGGATCGAATCAATGACCGCGGGGCCGCCGTACAGCAGGCGCCGGCCCGGCAGCCAGACCGCCACGGCGTCGTCGGTCTCGGACGGCGCCCACAGGATTTCCGCGCGGCGCTCGCCCCGGCCCAGCGTCAGGCCATCGGCGAAGGTCTCGGTGGGTTCGATGTGGACCAGCTTTCCTGCCAGCGCGCCGGCCGGCTGGCGGAACTGGATCTCCGCCATGCGCTCCTGCATGCGCTGGGTCTCGCGGTAGCGCGCCTGCCGCGCCAGCACGTTGACGTGGGCCAGCACCCGCGGCGCGGGCTCGCCGCGCGCGGCGGCGTGGTCCAGCCATTGCTGCAGGCCGGCGTTGTAGCCCATATGGCCGTGGCTGTAGCAGATGGCCAGCACCGGCAGTCCGGTCTGCGTGCGCAGCGCCTCGATCATGCCGCGCGTGACGCGCCCGCCGGGGCCGCTGTCGACCACCAGCAGGCCGCCGCCCACGTCGGCGACAAAGCTCTGCCCTTGCCCGTGCAGCAACCACACGCCGTTGCCGGCGCCGTCGATTCCTGTGCCGGTGACCAGTGCCGCCGGCCGGTCCTCAATGTCCTGCATGCTTGCCTCCTCTGCGAACCAGGTCGCGTCCAGCGCAACTGTCAGGCAAGAAGGTGCACCCCGGGGATTGGGGAAAATCCCGCCGGGAGGCGGCATACCGGCCGCAAACCAAGCGCCGGTGCGGCCCGGCGGGGGTTCTGGAATTTCAGGTGTAAACCGCTGGTTAGCACCGCGCGGGTGCAGGGAGTTCCCGGCCGGCGCGCGCTGCGGTAGCGGCTGCCTTCAGTCGAGTCGGCGCAGCGGACTGTCAGGCAGGTTGGACAGATAGTGGACTTCACGCCGCAGCAGAGTGGCGAACTGCGCCGCCACCGGCGTCATCGGCGAATCGGCGCGGTAGATCAGGCTGACGGTGTGGCTGGGCAGCTTGTCCTCGATGGGCAACGGCACCAGGCCATTGGCGGCCAGCCGGCCGGCCACCATCTGGCGCGGCAGCATGCACAGCAGGTGGCGGTCCTGCATCAGGTGCTCGATCATGCCGATGGTGTCGCAGCGCACCGCCACGCGCGGCAACGGCAGATCGCGTTCACGGAAGGCATCGAGGATGGCGGCGCCCGGACCATGCATGCGCTGGCCGGTCAGGATCCAGTCCGAGCCGATCAGCTCGCGCAGGCTGCGGGCGTTGCGCAGCGGATGCTCGCGGTGCGCCATCACCACCGAGTCATTGTTGTAGAGCGGCTCGCAGGTGAATTCGCGCTCGATGCCCTCGTTCGGGACCGGACTCACCGCCATGTCCATCACGCCCGAGCGCAGCTCGTCCAGGTGGGTGGGGTAGCCCCAGCTGTCAATGCACACCAGCACGTCTGGATGCTGCACGCGAAAGCGCTTGACCACGGGAGGCAGCACCACATGCGCCGGGCCGCGGGTGGTGCCGACGCGCACCACGCCGTTGCGCGCGCCCAGCATCTGCGCCATTTCCTCGCTGGCCTTGCGGGCCTCAGTGGCGATCAGCCGCGCGCGCCGCAGGAAGGCTTCGCCGAAGCGCGACAGCACCACGCCGCGGGTGGTGCGGGTCAGCAGCGGCACATGCAGTTCCTCTTCCAGCTGGCGGATGCTCTTGGTCAGTGCCGGTGCCGACACATCGCGCGCACGGGCCCCGGCACGGATGCTGCCGTGCTCGGCCACGGCGATGAAGTCCTGGACTTGGCTCAGACGCATGGCTTTGGCTCCACTCAAACGACGCACTGGACGCACAGCATAGCGGCATTCCGGCGGGTTTGGGAGAACCCCAGGGTGCTAACCATTGGTTTGCACCGAAGCAGTTTTGGCATCTGCCATGATGCGCCGTGCTAACGCATGATCGCTCCACATCGTCGCAAACCGCCGGCCGCGCCGGCATCTTCGAGGAGTGGCATCGCATGACGAACCGGCAAGACCTGCCGCTGGCAGGCATACGCGTGGCGGAGTTCGGGCAGTTCATCGCGGCGCCGGGCGCGGCCATGATGCTGGCCGACCTGGGCGCCGACGTGGTCAAGGTGGAGGCCTTGCGCGGCGACAGCGCGCGGCGCTTTGACGGCACCAGCCCGCAGAGCCCTATGTACCTGGCCTACAACCGCGGCAAGCGCGGCATCGCGCTGGACCTGCGCACGCCCGGCGGGCTGGACGCCGCACGGCGGCTGGCGCTGGCCAGCGACGTGGTGCTGCACAACACCCGCGCCGGCGTGATGGAAGCGCTGGGGCTGGACGCCGCCACGCTGCGCGCGGCGCGTCCTGACCTGATCCACGCCTCCATCAGCGGCTTCGGCACGCGCGGGCCGTCGCGCACGCGGCCCGGGCTGGATATTGCCGCGCAGGCCGAGAGCGGCATGATGTCCGTCACCGGCGAGGCCGGCGGGCAGCCGCTGAAGGTCGGCTTCGCGCTGATCGACGCGGCCACCGCGCTGGCGACCGGCAACGCCATCCTGGCGGCGCTGTTCCGGCGCGAGCGCACCGGCGCCGGGGAGACTATCGAAACCTCGCTGTTGTCGGTCGGTGTACAGATGCAGGCCCAGCTGTGGGCCGAATACCAGTGCTCCGGCGCGCTGCCGGTGCGCAGCGGCAACAGCCAGCCCAAGGCCGCGCCGGCCGCGGATGTGATCGCGGTCGCGGACGGGCATATCGTGCTGTCGGCCTATCTCGACGAACACTGGACGCGCCTGTGCGAGGCCATCGGCCAGCCGGCGCTGGCGCAGGACGCGCGCTTTGCCTGCAACGCGCTGCGCGTGCAGAACCGCCTGGCGCTGCTGGCCATCCTGCACGACGCCATGCGCCACCTGAGCGGCGACGCCGCCCGTGCGCTGCTGGAGCGCCACCAGGTGGTGGTGGGCGTGGTGCGTGACTATCACCAGGTCAAAGCGAGTGCCGACGTGCGCGCCAGCGGCATCCTGCGGCCAGTCGATGATGGCGAGGGCGGCCAGCTGGACCTGCCCGGGCTGCCGTTCACCATGGCTAGCCTGCCGGCAGGGGCCACGCCCGCGGTGCCGCGGCTCGGCCAGCATACGGCCGAGGTGCTGGCCGAGCTCGGCTACAACGCGGCGGAGATCGACGCCATGGCCCGCGCCGGTGCGATCGGCGTGGAACAAGCCCAGCAGGAGCCCGCATGAACACCCCCCAATCCCCCGTACTGCTGCAGCGCCATGCCGACTGGGCCGAGGTGGTGCTGAACCGCCCGGCCCGTCGCAATGCCGTCGACATGTCGCTGGCACGCGCGCTGGGCGATGCCATCGAGACCCTGGCCGCCGACGACAGCGTGCGCGCCGTGCTGCTGCGCGGCGCCGACGGCGCCTTCTGTTCCGGCCTGGACCTGCAGGCACTGCAGGCGGAGCCCGGCGGGCTGGCCGCGTTTGCGCCGGTCTGGGAGCGCGTCCATCTGGGCCTGCTGCAAAGCCGCAAGGCATGGATCGTGGCGCTGGAGCGCCATGCCATCAACGGCGGCGCGGCGCTGGCGCTGGCCGGCGACCTGCTGGTGTGCGGCGCTGGGGCCTTCCTGCAAATCGGCGAGATCCGCCTGGGCATGGCCGCGCCGCGCAATGCCGACTGGCTGGCGCTACGCCATTCCGAGGCCGTGGCCGCGCGCCTGTGCTTGCTTGGCGACCGCGTGCCAGCGCCGGAGCTGCTGCGCCTGGGTATTGCCACCGAACTGGTCCAAGACGCCGGGGTACTGGACCGCGCGCGCGGCCTGGCCGCCACCATCGGCGGCTTTCCGGCCGAAGGCGTGGCCGCGATTAAGGGCGGCATGCGCGCCGCGACGATGTGCATGGCATCTGCCGCGCGCGACAAGAATTCCTGAGGACCGATATTTCCATGACAGATTCCATCAACACCGACGACGACGCGTCGCTGCAGGATTTCCGCCGCGAGGTGCGCGAGTTCGTCGCCCGGTCGCTGCCCCATGCCGTGCGCGAGAAAGTCCGCCTCGGACTGGAAGTCAGCAAGCAAGAGCTGGTCGACTGGCAGCACCGGCTCGCCGAACGCGGCTGGCTGGCGCCGCACTGGCCGCCTGAATGGCAGGGCTGCAACTGGAGCGCCGAGCGCCGCGCCGCATTCCAGGAAGAACTGGTGCTGGCGCACGCGCCCGAGAGCGGCGGCATCACCTTCGAGATGATCGGCCCGATCCTGATCCGCTACGGCACGCCGGCGCAGCAGCAG
Source organism: Cupriavidus necator N-1 (assembly GCF_000219215.1). NCBI lineage: Bacteria > Pseudomonadati > Pseudomonadota > Betaproteobacteria > Burkholderiales > Burkholderiaceae > Cupriavidus > Cupriavidus necator. Next base: position 868,779 of record NC_015723.1, read on the forward strand.
TACTTCCTGCCGCGCATCCTGAACCAGGAGCACTGGTGGTGCCAGGGCTATTCCGAACCGAACTCCGGTTCCGACCTGGCTTCGCTGAAGACGCGTGCGTTGCGCAGGACGCGGCCCGACGGCACCGAGGTCTACGTGGTCAGCGGCAGCAAGATCTGGACGTCCTACGCGCAGTACGCGGACTGGATCTTCTGCCTGGTGCGCACCGATACCGAGGCGCACGCGCAGCAGGGCATCAGCTTCCTGCTGATCGATATGCGCAGCCCCGGCGTCAGCGTGCGGCCGCTGGTGGGCATCCATGGCTGGCACCTGTTCAACCAGGTGTTCCTCGACGAGGTGGAAGTGCCGGTGGAGAACCTGGTCGGCGAAGAGAACGCTGGCTGGACCATCGCCAAGTCCCTGCTCGAGCATGAGCGGCTGAACCTGGCACGCGTGGCGGAGAACCGCCGCCGCCTGGCCAAGGTGCGCGCCATCGGCGAGGAGCTGGAGGAGGGCGGCCAGCCGCTGTCGCAGCGCCCGTGGTTTGCACGCCGGATGCGCGCGCTGGAGGTGCGGCTCGAAGCGCTGGCGGCAACCGTGCTGCGTTTTCGCAAGCGGGCGCGCGCCGGGGAAACGCTGGGGCCGGAGACCGGCATGCTCAAGCTGCTTGGCAGCCGGCTGATCCAGGATATCGAGAACCTGGCGGTCGATGCGCTGGGTCCGGACACGCTGGCCTATGACCGCGCCGCGCACTTCGAGCCCGCCGTGCCGCAAGCGGGCCAGTCGGCATACGCCGCGGCGGCATCGGCGCGCCGCTTCGTCACCCGCGGCTACACCATCGCCGGCGGCTCCAGCGAGATCCAGCACGAACTGCTGGCCAAGCAGGTGTTGGGCCTGTAGTGGCCCCAATCGTGCCCGCAACCCAGGACAAGGAACTGAACACATGAGCGATTCAACGGACGATCGCCGCCTGCTGCAGGAAAGCGTGCGGCGCTATGTCGAGCGCGGCTACGGCTTCGAGCAGCGCCGCGCGGCGCTGGCCGAGCCCGAAGGCTTCTCGCGCAAGCACTGGCAGGCGTTTGCCGAAATGGGCTGGCTGGCCGTGGGCCTGCCCGAAGCCTGCGGCGGCCTGGGCGATGCCGCGGACCAGGCCCTGCTGGCCGAGGAACTGGGCCGCGCCCAGCCTGCCGAGCCCTGGCTGGCCAATGCCGCGCTGTGCGCGCCGCTGCTGGCCGCCTGCGGCGATCCCGCCCACGCCGCCATCGCGGCGGCGATGGCCGAGGGTGGCGCCATGCTGGCGCTGGCCGCATGGGAAACGCAGGGACGCTATGACGCCTTCGATGTCAGCACCACCGCGCAACAGCATGAGCCGGGTCAATGGACGCTGGACGGCCGCAAGACCCTGGTACTGGGCGGCGGCGCTGCCGCCGTGCTGCTGGTGCTGGCGCGCACCGGCGGCCAGCGCCGCGACCGCAGCGGCCTGACGCTGTTCGCGGTGCCGGCCGACACGCGCGGCATCAGCATCGATGCGCTGCCGACCTACGACGGCCGCCAGACCGCCAGCGTAACGCTGCGCCGCGCGACCGTGCCGGACAGCGCGCGCATCGGCCCGATGGACGGCGCCTGGCCGCTGGTGGAAGGCGCCATCGACCAGGCCACCGTGATGGCCTGCGCCGAAGCCGTGGGCACCATGTCGCGCGCGTTCGACTTGACCCGCGACTACCTGGTGACGCGCGAGCAGTTCGGTCGCCCCCTGACGGCCAACCAGGTGATTCGGCATCGGCTGGTAGACCTCTATGTCAGCGTCGAACAGGCGCGCGCCATCACCGAGCTGGCGGCCAACGCCCTGCATGGCGATGCGGTGGCGCGCATGCGCGCGGTATCGCATGCCAAGGCCTTTGTTTCGGACGCCGGGCGCGCGCTCGGCGAAGACGTGGTGCAGCTGCACGGTGCGGTGGGCATGACCGACGAGATAGAAATCGGCCACTGCTACAAGCGCCTGGCCGCCCACGCCAACCTGTTCGGCGATGCCGACTGGCACTACGAACGGCTGGCGGCACTTGATCACGCGGCGCAGGCGCAAGCCTGAGCCGGTTCAGCCACGGCGCCCGGGCCGCTGCCCGGTGCGCCCACCCATGACACGCCGGCAACGTACCGGCATGCGCGGCCAATGCGCCGCAACGGAGACAGCAATATGAGCAGCCAGCACACTGGCGCCCGCAGGGCTTGTGCCACGCGCACAGCGACCCTGGCCGCGGCGCTGGCCCTGGCGGGTGCGGTCAGCGCGCACGCCGAGGCCCCATACCCCAGCAAGCCCATCCGCATGGTGCTGCCCTCGGGCGCAGGCACCGTCACCGACCAGACTGCACGGCTGGTGGCCGAGCGCCTGACCGCCGCGCTCAAGCAGCCGGTGGTGGTCGACAACCGCCCCGGCGCCAACGGCATCATCGCCAACGAGACCGTGGCGCGCGCCGCGCCCGACGGCTACACGCTGCTGTTCACCTACGCCGCGACCATGACGGTGAACCCGTGGACCACGCCGTCGCTGCCCTATGACCCGATCAAGGACTTCACCCCCATCGCGCGCCCCAGCCAGCCCGGCGGCAACCTGCTGGCGGTCAGCGCCACTGTACCGGTGCACAATCTGCAGGAGCTGGTTGCCTACGCCAGGGCCAGCAAGACGGAACTGGCGTACTGCTCATGGGGCGTGGGCTCGGGCGGCCACCTGGCCATGGAATACCTGAAGGCCAAGACCGGCATCCACCTGCGCCATATCCCCTACAAGACCGCCACCCAGTGCAGCAACGACCTGGCCGCGGGCCACGTCACCATCGGCATCACCGACGCCATCTCGTCTGTCCCGCACCTGAAGTCCGGCCGCATCCGGGGCATTGCGGTCTCCGGTCCGGAGCGCCTGCTGACGGCGCCGGACGTGCCGACTATGTCGCAGCAGGGCATGCCCTTCCAGCAAGCCAGCTGGGTCGCGATCTTCGGCCCCAGGGGCCTGCCCGCGCCGATCGTCAACCGGCTGAACGCCGAGGTGAACCGCATCCTGCAGACACCGGGCGACCGCGAGAAGTTCACCGCCATGAACCTGCAGCCGGCCGCGCCGTCGAGCCCGGCCGACCTGGGCAAGCTGGTCAGCGCCGACCTGGCCGCGTGGGGCGAGGTAGTGAAGGTGGCGGGGCTGCAGGCGAAGTAAGGCTGGACCACAACAACAAGAACGGGAGACAGGCAGCGTGAAGGTAAGACAGTGGATGGTGATGGGCGCGGCGCTGGCCGCGGGCAATGCCGTGGCCGGCACGATGCAGCTGTTCGGCGTGGTCGATGCATCGATCGAATACGCCGGGGGTTCGGAAAGCGTGGTGCGCATGCGCGAAGGCCAGCAGGCCGCGTCGCGCTGGGGCATCCGCGGCATCGAGGACCTGGGTGGCGGGCTCAAGGCCAACTTCCTGGTCGAGTCGGGCTTCAATATCGACAACGGCACGGAGTTCTTCGGCAACAACCGGCTGTTCGGGCGACAGTCCTATCTGGGCCTGTCGGGCAACTGGGGTGAGTTCCGGCTGGGGCGGCAGTACACGCCGTCGTTCTATGCGCTGCTGCGGCTGGATCCGTTCCTGCTCAATGGCGCCGTGTCGCCATTCAACCTGCTGAGCGCGACCGCATCGCAGGGCACCGGGCACGTGGCCTACGGCGCCCGTTTCGACAACGCGGTGCAGTATTTCTCGCCTAATTGGGGCGGCTTTTCCTTTGGCGCCGCGGTGGCGCCCGGCGAGGTGCCGGGGTCGGCGCGCTCAGGGCTGAACTTCGGCATGAATGCGACCTACGAGGCCGGCAACGTCTACGCGTTCTACTCCTACCAGGGGATGTATTCAGGCGCCAACGTGCCGGTGGAGCCGACGCTGACTTCCAACCATTTCGTCGGCGGCTCCTATCGCTTCAAGCCGGTCGAGATCGGCCTGCTGTACAGCGCCGCCAGCAGCGAGCGGCCCGAGACCCGCTCAGCACGCCACTACGGCGTGACCTTCAGTTGGAACGTGACGCAACGCGACACCTTCAAGGCCGCCGCACTCAAGCGCCAGATCCTGGGCGGCGGCCAGCGGCCGCTGGCGGTGACGCTGGGGTGGGACCATGACCTGAGCAAGCGCACCACGGCCTATGTGCGGGCGGTGCTGGTGCATAACAGCCCCGGCGGCAGCGTGAGCAACAACAGCATCGTGATTGATCCGGGTAGCGGGGATGATGCGAAGTCAGTGAGCGTGGGGTTGCGGCATCGGTTTTGAAAACGCCAAGCCGCCCACGCTACTGAGAGATCGGGATCAGGCTGGCACCTCTCGCAGGCGCTCCCCTTTCCCGCGAGCGGGCAAGGGGAGCAAACCGGCAAGCGTGCCGAAGGCATCGGCGAAGCCAGCCTTACTTCAACTGCTGCGCAAATTCATCCAGCTGCGTAATGCAGATGCCCCAGCCCTCATAAAACCCCAGCTCCTCATGCTGCTTGCGCGTGGCCTCATCCGGATGCATCACGCGTGCAATGTAGCGGGTGCCGTCACCCTCGTCAGCCATGGTGATGACCGCGGTCATCGACAGCCACGGCTTGTTGGGCCGATAGCCTGCCACCAGGGCCGAGGTGGAGACGATCTTCTCCATCGGCACGATTTCGAGGAAGCATCCCGGGTTGTCGCTGACGCCGCCGTCCGGGCCTTTCATGAGCGTATGGAAGGCACCGCCGGGGCGCATGTCGAAGGCCAGGACCTCGGTGGTCCAGGGTTTGGGGCACCACCACTCCTTGAGCAGCTTGGGATCGCTCCATGCACGCCAGACCTTGGCACGCGGGGCCTTGAGAAGGCGCGAGATGACTAGGTCCTGGCTTTCAGGGCTGGCGGCGTTTTCATTCGGCATCTGACTGTTCCTCCTGATGAAGGGCTTCGACAAAGGCGGCCAGGCGGTCGGTACGGGCCTCCCACATGGCGCGCTGGTCGGCCAGCCATTGCTGCGCGTCTGACAGCGGTTGCGGTACCAGTTCGCATGTGCGCACGCGCCCCGTCTTGCGCGAGCGGATCAGGCCGCTGCGCTCCAGCACCTGCAGGTGCTTCATGAACGAGGGCAGTGCCATCGTGAACGGTGCCGCCAGTGCCGAGACCGTTTCCGGCCCGCGGCCGAGCACGCTGACGATGGCACGGCGGGTCGGGTCCGCCAGCGCGTAGAACACGTCGGAAAGCGGGGAAATATCGACAGCCTGGGACACGTCAGCAAACTCGGCACAATGGTTAGCCATGTGGCTAAGTATAAGGAAGCAACGGGAAACTGCAAGCGAAAAATGCAAGGCGCCCCGGCGATTAGCCGGGGCGCCTTGCGATCGGGGAAGCGGGGGGAGACTATTGCTGCCGCACGTACGCCGCCAACGCCTTGACTTCGTCCGCCTTCAACCCGGCAAACGGGGGCATCGGCACCGAACCCCATTTGCCGGTGCTGCCGCCGCGGATGCTGGCTTCCAGCCTGGCCTGTGCCTGCGCATCGTCCTTATAGCGGGTGGCGACTTCGTGATAAGCCGGGCCGACAACCTTCTGCGTCACGCTGTGGCAGCTCAGGCAGGCGTTCTTCGCCAGCAGGCCCTGCACGTCCACCGCGGCGGCAGGCGCTGAGGCGGCCGCGGGTGCGGCCGGCGCGGGCTTGCCCGCCTTCTGCGCGATCGCCACGATCTCCGGATCCTTGATCTTGGCGGAGCCGTAGGCCACCGCGAGATAGGCGCCGAGCTGCTCGACCTCGCCATCGTCGATCGGCGCACCGTAGGCCTGCTGCATTTTCTTCATCTCGCCGGTCCACTGCGTCAGGCTCAGGCCGGGCGGCTGGTAGGCGACGTAGTCGGCCGAATGGCAGATCGCGCATTTCTGCATGGCGATGCCGTAGCCGGGCAGCTTCGCGGGTTTGAGCTTAACGTTCTCCGCCGGCAGCTTGATGTCCTGGGGTGCCGCGGACGCGCTACCCGCGCCCAGCAGGGCGAGCGCGAGCAGCATGGGGGTGATGGATCGATGCATGGCGCGCTCCTCAGGCAATGGTGACCGGCGTGGATTCAATGACGTTGCGGCGATAGCCGGCCGGGTTCCAGTTGGCCTTGGCAGGCTGCACCTCGCCCTGGACGCTGGTGGCGCGCACCATCAAGACCGCTGGGCCCTTGCGCGCGAACTTCACCGGCAGTTGCCAGGGGCGGAACGAGAAGCGGCCCAGGTCCTGGCCCAGCGTGGCGGCCTGCCAGCTTTGCCCGCCGTCGACCGAGACTTCGACGCCGCGGATGCCGGAGCCGCCATCGAAGGCAATGCCTTTCAGCTCCACCATGCGACCGGCGGGCAGCACGCCGCCGGCGCCCACGCTGGTGATGAAGCTGCGCACCGCGAGCGTCGAGATTGGTCGCGTCTTGCTGGCGGGGGTGCCCGGCGCCACGCATTGGCAGTCGTTATCCGGTACGCGATAGCCCTTGGTCATGAAGAACGCATCATGGCCTTCGAACGGGCGGTCCAGCACCTCGATCTCGGACAGGTGCTTGATCCAGTAGGTGCCGAAGTAGCCCGGCACCACCAGCTTGATGGGATAGCCGTTGAGCAGCGGCAGGTCTTCGCCGTTCATGCCCCAGGCCAGCATCGGCTCGCCGTTCATCGCATGGGCGATATCGAGCGACTTGCGGAAGTCGGGCGTGCTCGGCAGCACCGGCGTATCCAGCCCGTTGAAGGTGACCACCTTGGCGCCGGCCTTGACGCCCGCGTGCTCCAGCACCTTGCGCAGCGGCACACCGGTCCAGCGCGCATTGCCCATTGCACCGTTGGCAAGTTGGGCACCGAACACGCGCGGCTCGGAGAAGCCGCGGCTGTTGCCTGAACACTGGTTCACGGCGACGATGTCCACCGGATCGGCCAGCCTCTTCAGTTCATCGAGCGACAGCTTCAGCGGCTTGTTGACGTGCCCGCCAACCGTCAGGCGGAAGGTGGCAAGGTCTACCGACAGCGGAATGTTGGCCAGGTGGTAGCGCACGAAGAAGGCGTCGTTGGCGGTGATCGGCCCCTCGTTGAACGCGGAGAAGGGCGTCTCAAGGTGCGGCGGCCGGGTGCTGACGCGCACCAGCGGGCGCTTGCCCGGATAGCGCACCAGCGGGCGGGGGCCGTCGGCCAGGGTGACGCCGTCGCTGATGCGCGCGGCCAGTGCGCCGAGCGGGGAGGCGCTGAGAGCGAGCAGGCCCGCCCCCTGGACGATGCGGCGCCGGGCCGGCACCGGCTGGGCGGGGTCGGCAGATTCCGCCGGACTGTTCTTGTCTCGCATGGGGGCGTCTCCTTCAGGGGCGTGTTGTGTCGCGCAAGGCGCTATGGCGGGTACTTTGGGGCCCAGGCATCAACTTGTGAAACGCGTTTTGCTGCTAGCACTTATCGATCTGATCGATATAGGGAAGACCACAGGCGCTCCGCCGAGAAACCGCTTGCATCGCGAATTCCGTTTCCCTACACTTACCAAAACGTTTTTGTTAGCGGAAATCGATAATATCCGAGGCGAATTGCGCACAGACGCAGCAGGTGGCTTGCGGGCCACCGGCACAACGCCCACACACCAAACGAGGAGCAAAGCATGTCCCACCCCGCCCCCGCGCCAGTGGATGAACGGCTGCCATGGCGGCGCCTGTTTGTCTTCGGGCTTCAACACGTACTGGTCATGGCCGCGTCGCCGATCGCGTCCGTCTTCCTGATGAGCAAGGCGCTGAACTTCCCGCCCGCGCTGGCGGTGCAGCTGCTGAGCGCCACCTTTGTGATTTGCGGCATCGGCACGCTGTTGCAGTCGCTGGGCAAGCGGGGCATCGGTGCCCGGCTGCCGTTCGTGATGCTGCCCGGCGGCGCCCCGATCGTGCTGTTTATCCTGATCGCACAGCAGACCGACGTGCAGACCGCTGCCGGCGCGGTGATCCTGACCGGCGTCTTCTACTTCTGCGTGCTGCCGGTATTCCGGCGCTGCCTGCGCTATTTCCCGCCGGTGGTGGTGGGGACGATGCTGCTGCTAGTGGCGATCAACCTGGCGCAGGTATCCGGCAAGCTGGTTGCCGGCCACCCGGCCGCGGGCAGCACGGTGGATCCGCTCAACCTGCTGCTGGCGTTCGCCACCATTGCCTGCACCGTGGCGGCATCGCGCCTGCTGTCGGGCATGCTGGCACAGCTGGCGATCCTGCTGGGGCTGCTGGGCGGTGCGCTGGTGGCCGGGCTGGCCGGTGCGTTCCAGCCTGGCCATGTGTCGATGTGGCCGGTGTTCGCGTTGCCCACGCCGTTCCCGTTCGGGTGGCCGCATTTCGATGTGGTGGCCGCGATCCCGCTGATGGTGTTCGCCGTGATCTCGATGGTAGAGGCCACCGGCCAGACGCTGGCGATCAGCGATGCCGTGGGCAGGCCGGTTGACCAGCAGCGCGACGTGCCGCGCACCATCCGCGCCGATGCGTTGACTTCGTTGCTGGGCGGGATGTTCGGCACCTCGCTGATCATCACCAGCGGCGAGAACATCGGCATCGTGCGTGCCACCGGCGTGCGCTCGCGCTTTGTCACGGCGATGTCGGGCGCGATCCTGGTGGCTTTCGGGCTGCTGGTGCCGGTGTCGTCGCTGATCAGCGCGATCCCCGAGGCCGTGGTCGGCGGCACCGGGCTGGTGGTGTTCTGCATCGTCGGCACCATGGGCATCGACATCCTGCGCAAGGTGGACCTGCGCGACCACGCCAATATGTACGTGGTGGCCGTGGCGCTGGCCGTGGGCCTGCTGCCGATCCTGGTGCCCGGCATCTATGGCGGCCTGCCGGCCAACGTGCGCATCCTGGTGGGCAATGGCGTGGCCATGGGGGCCATGACCGCGGCGCTGCTCAACTTCCTGTTCTTCCATACGGGCCTGCGGGCCGCGGCAGCGGGCCCGGTGGCCCGCGACGATGCCGCTGCCACGCATTGACCCCGCTTCCTGAATTGCAATGACTGATCGTTCTGACTCGACCCCGGCCTGGCCCGGCGATACCAACCCGGCCCTGGTGCCGGACAGTTTCAGGCAACCGCGCATCCTGCTGCCGGAATGGACCCTGCTGCGCCAGGGCGCGGTACGCGGCCACGCGGTGGTGGTGGAGGGTGGCCGCTTCACGGCAGTGGGCACGGCCGGGGAAGTCGCTGCGCGCTTCCCCGAGTTGGAGACCCTGCCGCTGCCGCGCATGCTGCTGATGCCCGGCATGATCGACACGCATCACCACCTGACGCAGTCGTTCGGCAAGTCGCTGGTGTTCGGCGAGCCGTCGGAGATCTTCCGCCGCGTGTGGGTGCCGCTGGAGGGCAGCCTGAAGGCGGAGCACCTGTACCTGTCGTCCAAGCTGGCGGCGCTGGAAGCGCTGCGCGGCGGCTTCACCACCGTGGTCGATGCCGGCACGCGCAGCGACGCCGGGCTGGACGCGGTTGCGCGCGCGATCACCGATGCCGGCGTGCGCTGCGTGCTGGGCCTGATCTGCAACGACAAGCCTGGCGCCGAAACGCTCGACGCCGCGCCGATCCTGCGCCGCGCCGCCGCTCACCTGGACAAGTACGCCAGCGATCCGCTGGTGGCCCCGTCGCTGGCGATCTCGATTCCCGAGGTGGCCTCTGACGCGATGCTGCACCACGTCTACCAGTTGTGCGCCGAATCCGGCCGCATCTTCCAGACGCACGCCAACGAGCACCTGGTGGCGGTGGAGCGCTCGCTCAATGCCTGCGGGCGCCGTCCGATCGAACATCTCGCGGCAGTCGGCGCACTGGGCCAGGCGGCGCTGCTGGCGCATGCCACGCTGGTGACGCCGCATGAGATCCGCTTGCTGGCCGACACCGGCACCGCGGTGGCCTACAACCCCGTGGCCAGCGCCTGGAAGGGCAACGCCGTGGCGCCGGCTGAAACCATGGCCACCTTCGGCGTGCGCCTGGGTCTGGGCACCGATGGCACCCGCAGCGACGGCTTCCGCCTGCTGGACTATGCCGAGGCCGCCCAGCGCTTCGCCTTCGGCATCGGCGTGGGCGATTCCTCCTGCGGCGCGGGCTGGCGCTGGGTCGACATGGCCACGCATGACGCGGCCGATGTGGCGGGCCTGGGTGCGCTCACCGGCGAGATCGCCGCGGGCAAGCGCGCCGACTTCCTGCTGGTCGACCTGGACGTGCCGGAGCTGACGCCGTCCTGGGACCTGACCTGGGAACTGGTGCGCCTGGCCAACCGCGACCAGATCCGCGCGGTCTTTGTCGATGGCAGCCTGCGCCTGTGGCAGGGCTGGCCCACGGACTGGGACGCTCGCGCGCTGATGCGGGCGATCCACGCCATGGCCGAGGACACCATCGCCAATGCCCCGATCCGCAAGCTGCACGACGCCGCGGACGTGCACCGCGCGCGCCAGGCCGGCATGGAGGCATCCTGACCATGGACATGACGTTGTTCAGCGTCGGCGTGGCGGTCTTTACCGGCGCGCTGGTCCAGGGTGCGACCGGCATGGGCTTCGCGCTGATCGTGGTGCCGGTACTGGCGCTGGCCGCGCCGGCAATGCTGCCAGGCGCGCTGCTGCTGGCGATGCTGCCGCTCAACGCCTACGTGGCATGGCGCGAACGCCATGCCATCGACCTGCGCGGCGCAGGGTGGATCAGCGCCGGGCGGCTGGCCGGCACCTTCGGCGGGCTGTGGGTGCTGGTGGCGATGCCGATGGCATGGCTCAACGCGCTGGTCGGCGGCAGCACCATTGCCGCAGCGGTGGTGTCATTGCTGGCGCCGGCCTTTACGCCGGGGCGGCTGACCTTTGCCTCGACCGGCCTGATCACCGGCGTGACCGAGACCGCAACCGGTGTCGGCGGCCCGCCGCTGGCGCTGGCCTACCAGCATGCGCCGGTCGCGACGCTGCGCGCCACCGTGGCGCTGTGCTTCCTGGTCGGTGAATCGATCTCGCTGGTGGTGCTGGCGCTGAGCGACCGGCTCGGCATGGAGCAGGTGCTCTATGCGATCGGGCTGCTGCCGGTGCTGATCGTCGGCATGGTGGCCAGCCACCTGGTGCACAAGCGCATCAACCAGCGCATGCTGCGCATCGGCGTGCTGGTGTTTGCGCTGGTCTCCGGTGCGGTGGTGCTGCTGCGCGGTTAGACGCCTGGCGTGGACGATGCCCGCACCACCAGTTCGGGCGCGGGCCCGGTGATCACGTCGCGGCTACGGTCGCCGGACAGGTGCGCGAACAGCAGTTCCACCGCCAGCGATGCCACGCGCTCCAGATGCAGGTTGACCGCGGTGATCGGCGGCTGAGCGCTGCGGGCGCGGATGCCGTCATAGCGCGTCACCACCAGCACATCGTCGGGCACGCGCTTGCCCAGCCCTTGCAGGTGGGCCATGGCGCCCACCGCAAACGCATCCACCGGCGCGCACAGCGCATCGAGCGCCGGCATCTCCGCCAGCAACTGCGCGCAGGCCTCGGCGCCCGCGGCTTCGCCGTGTTCCTCGGCTGCCTTGACGATATGGCAGGGCAAGCCCATTGCCTGCGTGAACTCGCGGTAAGCGCGTTCGGTTTCCACATACGACTGCCGCGGCGCCGCGCCGATCATCAGGCCGATATGCCGGCGCCCGTGTCCGTGCAAATGCGCCAGCAGCAGCCGGGCGGTGTCGGCCGATTGCAGGTCGACGCAAGGCACCGGCGTGTCGGTGAGCGGCTCGCGCCCGATCGACACGATGCTGACGCCGCGCTCACGCAGGCGCGCGATATGCGGGTCGCCCGCGATCGGCTCGATCACGATCGCGCCGTCGATATCCAATGTATCGAGCAGGCCCCCGGCGCCTTCCAGCGGCGGCACCAGCACCACGCCCAGGCCGCGCCCCATTGCCGCTTCGGCGGCGATCGCCGCCACTTCCATCATGAAGCCGAGCCGCGACGTGCCGCCCGCCACCGCGAACGGCATCGACGACAACAGCGCGATGCAGTTGGCGCGGCCCGACTGCAGCCGCTGCGCGCGCACGCTGGGCCGGTAGCCCAGTTCGGCGGCAACGCGCTTGACGCGCGCACGCGTGGCCGGGTCCAGCACGCCGCGGTCGTTCAGCGCGTGCGACACCGTGGTCAGCGACACGCCGGCGGCGCGGGCGACGTCGTGGATGGTGATGCGGCGAGGGCGGTCTGGCGTGGATTCGGTCATGCGGGACGCGGGCGATGGTTCAGGGCGGAGCATACAACAGCGCGCGGCAAGGGGCAGGTTCAGCGGCGCGCGTTGGCACCGCCAGCTTCGGACGACAGCGCTTTCCAGTGTTCCCGCGTGAACCGATAGAGCACCTCCAGCGCCGGCGATAGCGAGCGCGCCGCCATGCGTGCAATGCCATAGCGGCCGCAGCGGCGCGGATCGGGCGGCATCGGCACTTCGGCCATCAGCCCGGCGGCGCGCTCCTGCCGCGTGATCGAGAGCACGCCGAACAGCAGCGTATCGCTGGCCAGCGTCACGCTGCGCAGCATGTCGAGGTTGTCGCAATGCAGGGTGAAGAGCTTGTCCGGCGCGGCGCCTGGCCCCCATAGCTCCGCCAGTTGCCGGCTGATGACGGTGCTGAGCGTGGTGGTTGCCACCGGGTAGGCGCGAATGGTCTCGATATCGATGCGGCGTTTGCGCAGGATCGGATGCCCGGCGCGGCATACCAGACCTGCGGGTAGCTCACCCAATGGCTCCACGTCGATGTCGTCGGCCGCGCGCAGCACATAGGCATCGCCGACGATGGCGTCGATGGTTTCGTTGCGCAGTGCCTCCAGCAGGGCGCTGGTGGCGCCGGTCTCGGTGCGCACTTTGATGCGCGGGTGGGCCTGCGCCATGTGGATCAGGAACGGCGTCAGCAGCAGCGCCGCCGGCGCGGGCGCGACCCCGATCGTCAGCGAGCCTTCCTCGCCACCTCGCAGCAGGTCCAGGTCGCGCCGCAACTGGCGTTCTTCCAGCCGCATGCGGCGCGCGCGGTCGGCCACCAGTTCGCCGAACACCGTCAGGCGCGCGCGCCGCGCGCCGCGGTCAAAGAGTGGCGCCTTGAGCTCGTCTTCCAGCGCGCGGATGCTGCGGCTCAGCGCCGGCTGGGTCAGGTGTATGGCACGGGCCGCTTCGGAGAACGTGCCGTGCTCGACCACGGCGAGCAGGTGCAGAAGTTTCTGTGTGTCCATGCGGAAAACCATGCGCGTTGGTTATGGGATCGGTTCAACATTTGCATTTGAATCATACCTCCGCGCTCCCTATGATGACCGGAACAAAAGAGCGGGCCGGTGACAGCACACACGGCGCCCGCCATCCACCGCCCATCGGAAACCGGAGAGACATCATGCTCAAGCTGTTGATTGGCCTTGGCCTGCCGTATATCGGCGTCATCGGGATGCTGCCCTGGGTGGCGACTGTCGAGCGCTTCGTGCTCGGCGTGCCCTTTATCTACGCCTGGATCTTTGCCTGGTTCGTGCTGACCTCCGGCTGCATGCTGGCGTGCTGGCTGCTGTTCGACCGCCACGCCGCCGACGCGGCGCATGAAGCCTGAAGGGGAGACCATCATGACCACAGCGGTATTCCTCGGCTTTATCGTCTTCTCGCTCTATCTCGCCATCCGCTCGAAGAAGGGCCACGGCGCGCAGAGCGTGCATGATTTCTTCGTGGCGTCGCGGCAGTTCGGCGCCTACTTGGTGTTCTTTCTGGCCGCGGGCGAGATCTACAGCATCGGCACGATGGTGGGCTTTCCCGGTGGCATCTACGCCAAGGGGCCGACCTACGGGGTCTGGTTCCTCGGCTACATCCTGCTGGCGTATCCGCTCGGCTATTTCCTCGGGCCCAAGATCTGGCAGGCCGGCGCGCGCTATAACGCGATCACGCTGCCGGACCTGTTCAAGGGCCACTACGGCAGCCGTGCGCTGGAGCTGATCGTGGCGGGCTCGGCGATCCTGTTCCTGCTGCCCTGGGGCCAGCTGCAGTTCACCGGGCTGGTGGCGGCGCTCAAGGGGCTGGGCTGGGAGTTCGAGCCGGTGTACCTGGTGATGATCTCGGCGGCGCTGGCCTTTACCTACATTGCCATCTCCGGCGTGCGCGCATCGGCCTATATCGCCATCCTCAAGGACATCCTGATGGTGGTGGCGATCGTCGCCACCGGCGTTGCAGTGGGCTGGAAGGCGGGCGTGGGCGACGTGTTCCATGCCGCCAGCATGCAGGTCAGCAATCAGATGAATGACACCCAGCTGCGCTTCTCGATGAGCACCATGCTGTTCCAGGCACTGGGCTTCTACGTGATGCCGTTCGCGGTGCAGAACTTCTTCACGGCCAAGAGCGCCAACACCATCCGGCGCACGCAGGTGGCGATGCCGCTGTACATGCTGATGTATCCGTTCCTGGTGCTGGCGTCGTACTACGCGATCAGCCAGAACCTGCAGCTCGCCTCCCCCAACGAGGCCTTCTTCGCGGCGGCGGTGCGGCTGTTGCCGGACTGGCTGCTCGGACTGGTGACCGCCGGCGCCGCGCTGTCGGGGCTGCTGGTGCTGGCCGGCATCTGCCTGGCGATCGGCCCCATTGTCACGCGCAACCTGCTGCCCGGCATGCCCGAGGCGCGCCAGAAGCAGGGCGCCAAGGTGGTGATCGTGATCTACCTGGTGTTGTCCATCGCCATGACGCTGGCCACGCCCAACCTGATGCTGACGCTGATCAACACCACCTACTACGGCGTGACGCAGTTCTTCCCTGGCGTGCTGGTGATCCTGTTCTCGCTGAAGGTGCGGCCGCTGGCGATTGCGCTCGGCATCGTCACCGGCCAGGCACTGGCGATCGCGCTGTATGTGCAGCAGGTCGATTTCGGCGGCATCAACCTCGGGCTGGTCAGCCTGTGCGTCAACCTGCTGGTGATCGCGCTGGTGAACTACGCACCCCGCCTGGCCCGCGTGCAGGCGTCGTGAATGAACGGACTCATGCAATTCATGACACAAGACGACACGGCGCGCACGCAGGTATTCGTGGCGCGCAAGATCCTCACGATGGAAACCGGCCAGCCCGAGGCGACCCAAGTCGCGGTGCGCGACGGCAAGATCCTTGCCGTGGGCGGCGCGGCCGAGATGGCCGGCTGGCCGGATGCGGTGCAGGTCGACACCTTCCGCGACAAGGTGCTGATGCCCGGGCTGGTGGAAGGCCATTGCCACCTGATGGAAGGCGCGATGTGGGATGCGGTCTACGTCGGCTACTTCGACCGCCGCGATCCGGACGGCAAGCTGTGGCGCGGTCTGCGCACGCTGGAGCAGGTGATCGATCGCCTGGCGGGCGCGGCAAGCCAGATGCATGACCCGGACACGCCGCTGCTAGCCTGGGGCTTCGACCCGATCTATTTCGGCGCCAGCCGGCTGTCGGTGCGCGAGCTGGATCGCGTCTCGGCCACGCGGCCCATCGTGGTGATGCATGCCAGCGTGCATCTGATGAACGTCAATTCCGCGATGCTCGCGCGGGCCGGCATCGACGAGGACACAGATATCGACGGCGTGCACAAGGACGCGCGGGGCTTGCCCACCGGCGAGCTGCAGGAATTCGCCGCGATGTTCCCGGTGCAGCGCGTGCTTGGCAGCGGCCTGTCGCTGGCGGCGGCCGAGAATGCCGACGCGGTGCGCTGCTTCGGCCGCGTGGCGCAACTGGCGGGCGTGACCACGGCGACTGACCTGGTCAACGACCTGTCGCCCAAGGGGCTGGAGACGCTGCAGGCGGTCACTGCCGACCCCGGCTTCCCGCTGCGCATCGTCCCGGCGTTCTCGCCGCAGCGCAATGCACAGGGCGGCCCCGCCCGCGTGCAGGCCGCGGCGGCGGCCGGTACCGACAAGCTGCGCTTCGGTCCGGTCAAGTTCATCGTCGACGGCTCGATCCAGGGCTTTACCGCGCGCCTGCGTGCGCCCGGCTATGCCGGCGGACAGGCCAATGGCTTGTGGCTGATCCCGCCCGAGCAACTGCTCGACGCCTTCACGCCGTTCCACCTGGCCGGCCTGCCATTGCATATCCACACCAATGGCGATGAGGCGACGCAAGTGGTGCTGGACGTGCTCGAAGCCATGCTGTCGCGCCATCCGCGCGCGGACCATCGCCATACGCTGCAGCACTGCCAGCTGGCCGACGAGGCACAGCTCGCGCGCGCGGCGCGGCTGGGCCTGTGCATCAACTTCTTCTCCAACCACCTGTACTATTGGGGCGATGCGCATGCCGGCCAGACCGTGGGACCGGCGCGCGCCGCGCGCATGAACCCGGCGGGCACTGCGCGCAAGCTGGCCATTCCGTTTGCGATCCACTCCGATGCGCCGATCACGCCGCTGAACCCGCTCTTCACGGCGTGGTGCGCGGTGCAGCGCCAGACGGCCTCCGGCAGCGTGCTGGGCGAAGCGGAGCGCTTGACCGTCGCCGACGCGCTGTATGCCATCACCATGGGTGCGGCCTATACGCTGAAGCTCGATCACCGCATCGGCAGCATCGCGCCTGGCAAGCTGGCCGACTTTGCCGTGCTGGAAGATGACCCGACCACAGTGGCTCCCGCATGCCTGAAGGACGTGCGCGTCTGGGGCACGGTGCTGGGCGGGCGCGTGTTCCCGGCGCCGGCCCGATGAACGCGCGGGCTCCGGTCCCGCTGGTGGTGGTCGGCGGCTACCTTGGCGCCGGCAAGACCACCTTGCTCAACCGCCTGCTGGCCAACGCGCACGGGCGCCGCATCGCATTGCTGGTCAACGACTTCGGCGAGATCAATATCGATGCCGCGCTGATCCGCACGCGCAGCGACGACGTGATCCAGCTGGAGAACGGCTGTATCTGCTGCTCGATCGGCGGCCGGCTGGCCGAGGCGCTCGTGGCTATCGCAGCAAGGGAGCAGCGGCCCGACCTGCTGGTGATCGAGGCCAGCGGTGTCTCGGACCCGCAGCGTATTGCGCAGGTCGGCTTGCTGGATCGGGCCTTTGTGCTCAATGCCGTGGTGGTGGCCGTGGACGTGACCGAGGTCGCCCACAGCCTGCACGATCCGCTGGTGGGCGACATGGTGCGGCTGCAGATCGCGGGGGCCTCGGTGGTGGTGCTGACCAAGGCAGACCTTGCCGATGCGGATGCACTGGCAATGGCTGCCGCCACGGTCGGCGCCATCGCGCCGCGTGCTGCGGTGCTGAGCGCATGCGAGGGCGAGGTGCCCTTGTCGGTCTTTGTCGACGCCGCCTTGCCGGAACCACATGGCGATGCCGTGCTGCAGGCAGGCGGGCACTGGCGGCGACCCGTCGGCACCGTGCACGCCGGCATCCGCAGCATTTCATACCAGACCGGCCGCGATTTCGACAAGATGCGGCTGCGGCAGGCGCTGAAGACGCTGCCGGTGCGCCTGCTGCGCGCGAAGGGTATGGTCAGGCTGGCAGCCGATCAGCGCCTGCATGAACTGCATGTGGTCGCGGGCCGCATGCGGCTGAATCCGATGGCGCAAGGCGATGCGGCAGGGTCTGCACTGGTATTTATCGGCGCCTTCGGTGCGGAGGAGGAGAGGCGTATCCGCGCCTGCCTCGATCTGGCGCTCGCCTGAGCGGGCGCGTGAATGGTGCCGCTCAGGTGTGGAATTCTTCCGGTTCCGCGTGCGCTGGCTTTCCTTCCCAGCCGCCACGCTCGAACTCCGCGATCACCTGCGCCCCCAGCAGCAGCAAGGTCGCCGCAATCTCCAAGCTCAGCAGCACCACGATCGCCGTGGTCAGCGAACCATAGACCCGGCTCACTTGCGACAACGTGGTGAAGTACCATGCCAGCACATGACGGGAGACTTCCCACAGCACGGCCGCAATCAACGCGCCGCTCAGCGCATGCCGCAGCGACAGCCTGCCAACCGGCATCACCATGTAGATCGAGGTCAGCATCAGCACCTCGCCAATGAAGCCGAGCAGGTAGAGCAGGCCGGTCGAGAGCCGGTCCAGCGACCAGTCGCGGCCCAGCACTTCCACATGCCGTTCGCCGATGGCCAGCAGGCCGCCTGACACCACCGTGACCAGCAGCAGGCCCACGCTCAGTACCGCGATGTAGCAATAGGGCAGTAGCGCCGAGACCAGGAAATGCCGGCGCCGGATCGACACGCGGTGCTCGAAGATCACCGACATGGCATTCTCCAGCACGGTGAAGGCGAGCGAACTGAAGAACAGCATGGTGCCCAGCAGTACCCAGCCGATCGTGCCGCGGTTGCGCAGGAAGGCGGCAAGCTCGGAGATCAGGGCCCTGGACTGCCCCGGCACCACCCACTCCAGGTAGCGCGCGAGCGTGGACAACAGCAGGTCTGGTCCGATCACGTGCGACAGGGCAATGATCATCAGGATTAGCAGCGGCACGATCGACAGCAGCGCGTAGTAGGCCACCGCGCCGGCCAGCAGCAGGCCCTGGTTGGCGCGGAACTGCCTGAGCGTGTGCCAGGCAAAGCGCCCCGGATGGCGGAGCAGGTCGCGGACGCGGGCGTCGGGAAGCTGCATGGCAGACATCGGAGAGGAAGGGTTTCGCCATTATGCGGCTTCGGGGCCTGACATTCCACCGGGTTATGGCTCTATTCCGAACGCATCATTGAGGTCAGGATCCGCGTCCGCCAAGATGGCGCCCGCGGCCTGCACCATGCAGGCTTGCACCTCATGCATACAAGGCGGCGCACCGTCCGTGCAAGCGCCTGGACAGGAATGGAGACAGCATGCAAGCGCAAACAGTGACGCGCAGGACGGGATTCGGACGCAGTCGGGCGTGGTTGGCCGTGGCGCTGCTGGTAGCGCCGATGAGCGTTGCGCTGGCGCAGGGCACCGGCCAGCCTTTGGTCGTTGCCGAGGACGAGGTCATGCAGGGCTTTCCGCCGCCGCCCGACAAGCAAGTCAGCCGCGGCAGCGGGCTGCGTCCGCCGTATATGCGCTGGGCGTTCCGGCATGCGCGCGAGATGTCGCCAACGGCGGGCATCCGGCATGCCAGCCAGCCGCTGGCCCTGGCCGGCCAGCCCGGTACGGAACTGGATGGCACCACGTTTGCCGTGGCGGGCAAGACTGCCCGACTGGCCGATTACCTGCGCGACACCCATACCGACGGCTTTATCGTGCTGCACCAGGGCAAGGTCGTCTATGAGCGCTACCTCGCTGGCTTTGGTCCTTACCAGCCGCATATCTGGGCCTCGATGACCAAGTCCGTCACCGGTCTGCTGGCCGCCATGCTGGTCGAAGAGGGCAAGCTCGATCCGCAGGCCCGGCTGGCGCAGTATGTGCCGGAACTGGCCGGCAATCCGTTCGGCGAGGCCACGGTACAGCAGAACCTGGATATGGAGGTGCCGGTGGGCTACCCGGAGGGGCTGCCGCCGGACCTGGGGCTGTTCGGGGCGGTGGGGATCGTGCCGCGCAAGGCGGATGCGCCGGACACCATCTATGACTTCCTCAAGGTCGTCCACGCCACCGGCGGGCGCGACGAAGTCGGCGTCTGGTACTACCAGAACGGCTCGCCGGAAGCGGTGGCATGGGCGCTGCGGCGTATCACCGGCAAGAGCTGGGCGCAGCTGGTGACCGAGCGGCTGTGGTCCCGCTTTGCCGACGATGATGCCTACACCCAGGTGGACCGCCAGGGCACGGAAATGGCCAGCGGCGGCATGAATTCCACGCTGCGCGACGCCGCCCGCTTTGCCGAGGCGGTGCGCCGGGCGGCCGCGGGCGACGCCTCGGGCGGGATCTCGCCGGCGGCGGTGCGCATTGCGCTGCAGCCGGCCGGCAACCAGGCCCGCTTTGCGCGCGGCAACACCATGCCGGGCCGCGATGGCTATGGCTACCGCAACTACTGGTTCCAGCGCAACGACGGCGACGGCAGCATCGAGGCCAGCGGGCGCTTCGGACAGAAGATCTATATCAACCCGGCCAGGGGGCTGACGGTGGTGAAGTTCTCCGCCAACCCGGACGGCGCCGCGCGTGCGACCAGCGCGGCCGGGGTGCGCAAGCGCGACGATCCGGGCCGGGCGCTGGAATCCGCCGAGGCCATGGTGGCCGCGGCGCTCGCGATCCATCGCGCGGTCAGCCGCTGACCCACGCGACAGCCTGTCAAAGCGTACCGACGTCTATCTGACGACGGCCTATGTCCAGCATGCCGGCATCAACTTCGATACCTCGGCGGTGAGCTTTGCCAACGGGTATTTCCTCGGCAGCGGGCATCGCAGCATGACGGCCGTGGCGGTGGGGATGCGGCATCGATTCTGAGCCGCACCTAGTCCTGCGGTGCCCCCGCCGCCCGCCGCAGGCAATCCAGCATGGCCATGACCGCCGCGCGCGACTGCGCGTCGTCACGCCAGTACATCGACACCGAGCCGAACCCCGCCAGCCGCAGCGGCACGATGCGCAGCGCGCCCAGCTCTTCCAGCCGGCGCGCGGTGCGGTGCGAGGCCAGGCCGATCATGTCGCTGTTGTTGAGTAGCGTGAGATTCAGCACGGTGGAATTGCTCTCCACGCAATCGGCCGGCAGGGCACGCTCGGCGCTGGCCAGCGCGCCTTCCAGCGCGTTGCGGATGGGCGTGCCGCGCGGCCACACCACCCAGCGGTGGCGATACAGGTCGTCCCAGCCGATGCCAGCGCCCTGCAGCAGCGGATGGCGGGGCCGGGCGACGAAGTGGATCGGCTCCATGTAGAGCGATTCGGTGCGCATGTGCGCGTCCTGCAGTTCGGGGGCGGAGCGTCCCACCACGATATCCAGCTCGCTGTGTGCCAGCTGGCTCATCAGCCGGTCCATGGTCGTTTCCACCAGCCGCACGCTGGCGCGGGGCATCTGCTGCAGCAAATGCAGCGCTGCCAGCGGCACGGTATCCGCCGACGACGCGCCCGACGTACCCACCACCACAATCCCGCTGCCGCCGTCGCGCATGGCCTGCAGGTCGTCGCGCGCAGTATCCAGTTGGGCCTCGATCCGGCGTGCGTGCTCGATCAGCGACTCGCCATAGGGCGTGGGCCGTAGCCCGCGCGCCTGGCGCTCGAACAGTGGCAGCCCGATATCGTCCTCCAGGTCCTTCAGCCATTTGGAAAGGCCCGGCTGGGTCGTGTTCAGCATGGCCGCCGACTGGCTCATATTGCCGGTCTCGGCCAGGCTCAGCAGCATCTGCAGGTTGCGCAGCCGCAATCTCTGGGTCCAGTCCATGGGGCTACCTATATAAAAAATCGTATCGATAAGATGAAAAGTTCATTTCAAATCTTATAGGGCGCCGCGTATAACGACAACAAGACGGTGCGAGCGATGACACGCACCCACAAAAGCGCTCCCAAAGCCCTGCATAAAGTTACGGAGACAGCATGTCCGAACACACCCCAGACCCGGCCCGCGTGGCCTATTACGAAGAAATCGGCCGCAGCCACATGACCCCGCTGTGGGAGTCGCTGCACGCGCTGGTGCCGCCGCAACCGCGGCCGCAGATCGTTCCCGCCATCTGGAAGTACGCCCAGATCCGCCCGCTGGTCATGCAGGCCGGCGGCGTCATCAGCGCCGAGGAAGCGGTGCGCCGCGTGCTGGTGCTGGAGAACCCGGGGATCCCGGGCAAGTCGAGCATCACCTCCACGCTGTACGCCGGCCTGCAGCTGATCCTGCCGGGCGAAATCGCGCCCAGCCACCGCCATACCCAGTCCGCGCTGCGCTTTATCGTCGAAGGCAAGGGCGCCTGGACCGCGGTCAACGGCGAGCGCACCACCATGCACCCCGGCGACTTCATCATCACGCCGTCGTGGACCTGGCATGACCATGGCAACCCTGCCGTCGAGGACGGCGGCGAGCCGGTGGTGTGGCTGGACGGGCTGGATATCCCGCTGGTGCAGCAGTTCGATGCCGGCTTTGCCGAGAACTACCCGGAAGCCCAGCAGCCCGTGACCCGCGTCGAGGGCGACAGCTTTGCCCGCTTCGGCCACAACATGGTGCCGGTGCGGCACCGCGTGACCGATCCCACTTCACCGATTTTCAGCTACCCGTACGAGCGTTCGCGCGAGGCGCTGGACCAGCTCTACCGCAACGGCGAGCTCGATGCCTGGGACGGCGTCAAGCTGCGCTATATCAACCCGGCCACCGGCGGCTGGCCGATGCCGACCATCGCCACCTTCATGCAGTACCTGCCGGCGGGCTTCCAGGGCAAGACCTACCGCAGCACCGACGCCACCATCTACAGCGTGGTGGAAGGGCGCGGCACGGTGCGCATCGGCGACGACCAGTTCCAGTTCGAGCCGCGCGATATTTTCGTGGCCCCGTCGTGGGCGCCGGTGCAACTGGGCGCGCTGGAAGACGCGGTGCTGTTCAGCTATTCCGACCGGCCCGTGCTGTCCGCGATGAACCTGCTACGCGAAGCGCGCACCTGAGCCTCCCGCAACCCTGATCCGACCTGCCCCGGGCGGTGCCTGCGCGCACCGCCGGAGGCTCCCGCTTACCTGACGACCTCCGGAAATTCCGAACCATGTCCTACGTCTTCACGCCCCCCGCCACCGTTTCCATCCCCGTTGCCGGCAGCGACGACCAGTTCGCCGTGCGCCGCGTCTACTGCGTGGGCCGCAACTACGCCGCCCATGCGCGCGAGATGGGCTTCGATCCCGACCGCGAGCCGCCGTTCTTCTTCTGCAAGCCGGCCGACGCGATCGTCCCGGTGCAGGCCGGCACCACGCTGGACCTGCCTTATCCGGCGCAGACGCAGAACTACCACTACGAGGCCGAACTGGTGACCGTGATCGGCAAGGCCGGTTCGGATATCCCGGTCGAACAGGCACTCGAACACGTGTGGGGCTATGCCGTCGGCCTCGACATGACCCGCCGCGACCTGCAGATGAAGATGCGCGAGATGGGCCGCCCCTGGGAAATCGGCAAGGCCTTCGATGCCTCGGCGCCGGTGGCGCCGATCCACCGTGCCAGCGAGATCGGGCACCCGCAGCAGGCCGGCATCTGGCTGACCGTCAACGGTGAAACGAAGCAGCGCAGCGACGTGTCGCACCTGATCTGGTCGGTGGCCGAGACGGTGGCCTACCTGTCGCAGTTCTTCCGCCTGGAGCCGGGCGATGTGATCTTCACCGGCACGCCGGAAGGCGTTGGCGCGGTCAAGGCCGGCGAGACCATGGTCACGGGCGTGGACGGCCTCGGCGAGCTGACCGTGCGCGTGGTCTGACCCCCCGTGAATCGCAGCACACAGGCATTACCGATCATGCAGCTCTATAGTTTCTTCAACAGCTCGACGTCCTACCGGGTGCGCATCGCGCTGGCCCTCAAAGGCCTGCCGTACGACTACCTGCCGGTCAATATCCGCACCGGCCAGCACCGCGCGCCGGAGTATGTCGAAAGCATCAACCCGTCCGCGACCGTGCCCGCGCTGGTGGATGGCAGTCTTGCGCTCGGGCAGTCGTTCGCGATCATCGACTACCTGGATGCGCTCCATCCCGAACCGCGCCTGCTCCCGCAAGACCCGGTGCAGCGAGCGCGGGTGCTGGAACTGGCCACGCTGATCGGCTGCGACATTCACCCAGTCAACAACCTGCGCATGCTGCGCTACCTGCAGGATGTGCTGAAGGTCACGCCCGAGCAGAAGGATGCCTGGTACCGCCACTGGGTCGATGAAGGCATGGCCGGCGTGGAGCGCCTGCTGGCGCTGCACGGACATGGCAGGTGGTGCTTCGGCGATGCGCCGACGCTCGCTGACGTCGCGCTGGTGCCGCAGGTTGCCAACGCCCTGCGCATGGGCTGCGACCTGGGCCGGTACGAGCGCGCGATGGCGGTCTACGCCCACGCCAGCGCCCATCCCGCCTTTGCCCAGGCGGCGCCCGGGCGCCAGCCCGACCATACCGCCTGACGCAGCGCGCAGGCCAGGAGACAAGACATGAGCAGTACCAACAACGCGACCGGCAAGGTCCTCATCATCGGCGGCGGCATCGGCGGCCTGGCCGCGGCGCTGGCGCTGGCACGCCAGGGCATCCGCATCGAACTGCTGGAGCAGGCCGAGCAGATCGGCGAGATCGGCGCGGGCATCCAGCTGGCCGCCAACGCCTTTGCTGCGCTCGACGCGCTCGGCGTCGGCGAGGCCGCACGCAGCCGCGCGGTCTTTACCGACTACCTCAGCCTGCGCGATGCGATCGACACCAGCGAGATCGCCCGGGTCGATGTGGGCCAGGCCTACCGCGAGCGCTTCGGCAACCCGTATGCGGTGATCCATCGCGCCGATATCCACCTGTCGATCCTGGAGGCGGTGCAGGACCATCCGCTGATCACGTTCCGCACCAGCACGCGCGTAGAGCAGTTGCTGCAGGACGACAAGGGCGTGACCGTGATCGACCAGCACGGCGAGCATCACCATGGCGACGCGGTGATCGGCTGCGACGGCGTCAAGTCCGCCATCCGCCAGGCATTGATCGGCGATGAGCCCCGCGTCACCGGCCATGTGGTCTACCGCGCCGTGGTCGATGTCGCCGACATGCCGCAGGACCTGCAGGTCAACGCACCAGTGGTGTGGGCCGGCCCGCATTGCCACCTGGTCCACTACCCGCTGCGCGGCGGCCAGCAGTACAACCTGGTGGTGACCTTCCACAGCCGCGAGGAGGAGACCTGGGGCGTGCGCGACGGCAGCAAGGCAGAGGTGCTGTCGTACTTCGACGGCATCCACCCGCTGCCGCACCAGATGCTGGACCGCCCGACCTCGTGGAAGCGCTGGGCCACCGCCGACCGCGATCCGGTCGAGCGCTGGAGCTTCGGCCGCGCCACCATCCTCGGCGACGCCGCGCACCCGATGACGCAGTACGTGGCGCAGGGCGCCTGCCAGGCACTGGAAGATGCGGTCACGCTGGGTGAAGCGGTGAAGGTGGCCGGCGGTGATTTCGAAGCGGCATTCAAGCTTTACGAGCAGGCCCGCATCCCGCGCACCGCCCGCGTGCTCTACGCCGCGCGCGACATGGGCCGCGTCTATCACGCCAAGGGCGTGGACCGGCTGGTGCGCAACAGCCTGTGGACCGGCCGCACGCAGGCGCAGTTCTACGACGCGCTGCAGTGGCTGCATGGCTGGCGTGCCGACAAGTGCCTGAGCCCCACGCCGTGGCTGTAAGCCGCTGACGCAACCTTTCTTCGCAGTCAATCCGAAACGACCTGGCGGCCGCCTATAAGGCCGCCGGGCGTGACTCGCCCCTAATCCTGGCATCAAGGAGGAGACCACCATGCCTGCCAGCCAACCCCTGAACGCCACCGCGTTCATCGACCGCCAGCCGCTGTCGGCGTTCCAGGTGAGCATCGTCGTGCTTTGCTTCCTGATCGTTGCGGTCGATGGTTTCGATACCGCGGCGATCGGCTTCATCGCACCAGCCATCCGCGCGGAATGGCAGCTGACGCCGGCCCAGCTGGCGCCGCTGTTCGGCGCCGGGCTCGGCGGCCTGATGGTCGGCGCCTTCCTCTTCGGCCCACTGGCCGACCGCTTCGGCCGCAAGGGCGTGCTGGTGCTGTCGGTGCTGTTCTTCGGTGCCGCCAGCCTGGCCTCGGCCTGGTCGCATGACCTGTGGACGCTGGTGCTGCTGCGCTTCCTGACTGGCCTGGGCCTGGGTGGGGCCATGCCCAACGCCATCACGCTGACCTCGGAGTTCTGTCCGGAAAAGCGGCGCTCGTTCCTGGTCACGACCATGTTTTGCGGCTTCACGCTGGGCTCGGCTTTCGGCGGACTGGCTTCGGCCGGGCTGATCGACGCCTTTGGCTGGCGCTCGGTGTTGGTGGCCGGCGGGGTCATGCCGCTGATGCTGGCGGCGCTGCTGCAGTGGCTGCTGCCGGAATCGGTGCGCTACCTCGTGCTGGCCGGCAAGCAGCGCGAACGCATCGTCGCCACGCTGCAGAAGATCGCGCCGCAAGCCGACCTGCGCGACGCCACCTTCGTGGTCGGCGAACAGCGCAGCACCAGCTCGCCCGTGCGGCACCTGTTCCGGCCCGAACTGCTGCGGGGCACGCTGCTGTTCTGGCTGACGTTCTTCATGAGCCTGCTGGTGATCTACCTGCTGTCCAGCTGGCTGCCGACGCTGCTGCGCACTGCCGGCCATTCGTTGCGCACGGCCGCGCTGGTGACAACCATGTTCCAGATCGGCGGGACGATAGGGGCGATTGCGCTGGGCTGGCTGATGGACCGGATCAATCCGCACTATGTGCTGGCATCCAGCTATGCGCTGGCGGCGCTTGGCATTGCGGCGGTGGGCAGCGTTGCTTCCGAGCCGGTGGCCGCGGGCATGGCGGTGTTCCTGGCGGGCTTCTGCATCTCAGGGTCGCAGGTGGGTGCGAATGCGCTGTCCGCCAGCTTCTATCCGACGGACTGCCGTGCCACAGGCGTGAGCTGGGCCAACGGCGTGGGCCGGATGGGCTCGGTGGTGGGGTCGGTCGGCGGGGCGACCATGTTGTCGATGGGCCTGGGCATGCCGGCGTTGTTTGCGTTGATTGGCGTGCCGGCGCTGGTCGCGGGGTTGTCGATGTTCTCGTTGGGGATGGTCAGGCGTCAGGGCGCGGTGGAGCGCCTGGCAGTCTGAAAGCGGGCGGCGGGAGCCATTGACTGAGGGGGAGGTGCATGGCCTGACGTTCTCCCCCTCGGCACCACGGCTGTCGGCGATCGATCAGGCGATCGGCAGTTTCAACACCTGCTCGGTCGTCAGGATATCGCCGAAGGTGTCGTCGATGGTGGCAAGCGCGGCCCGGTGCAGGTCCCGGTGCGGCACCACGCCGCCGGCGGTATCCAGGTCGCGCGTTGCGCAGGCATCCTCCGCCACGATCACGCCGTATCCGAGCGGCACCGCATCGCGCGCCGCGCCCGACACGCAGGCATGGGTCATCAGGCCCGTGATGATCAGGGTCTTGATGCCGGCGGCCTTGAGGCGCTGGTCCAGGTCGGTCGTCGGGAACACGCTGACCGAGGTCTTCTGCAATACCGTGTGATGCGCGGCCGGTTGCAGGTCGCTGTGGAACTTCACGCTGGCGCTCTGTTCCGCAAAGATGGGGCTGCCCGCGGGCGTCACATGCTGGATGTGGACAACAGGAATCCCTGCCGCATCCGCGTGAGCGATCAGGCGTTGCGCATTGCCCAGGGCGCGCGCGCCGTCCGGAATCGGCATCTTGCCGCTGAAGTACTCATTCTGGAAATCGATCACCAGCAAGGCGCTGCTGGCGGCTTCGATAGCGGTGGGGGCCGGTGCGCCGGCCATGGTGCGAATCGTCGGGTGGTTCATTGTGGTCCTCGTCATGGGGAAGAAGAGGGCGGCGCCGTTGCCGAGGAGGCCGCCCCAATCACCGCAACCGCGGCATGGGATGTAGTTTCCAACGCCCGCTGGAACCCCGAAAGTGGCCCGATGGACAGCATCCGATAGAATTGGGCCAACTTCAATCCCTGTCCCTGACTGCGAGAATGCAATGCATACCGTCGCGGTGATCGCCTTCGAAGGCATCAGCCCCTTCCACCTGTCCGTGCCCTGTATCGTGTTTGGCGACGATCTTGCCCGGCTGGGCGTGCCGCGCTACCGGCTGATCATCTGCGGCGAGAAGACCGGGCTGATTCCAACCATGTCCGGTTTCGGGATCGAGGTCGGGCACGACCTTTCGGTGCTGGCCGAGGCGGATACGGTCATCATGCCGGCCTGGCGCGACCCTGCGGAGCGCCCGCCCCAGGCCCTGGTGGAAGCGCTGCAAACCGCCAGCGTGCGGGGCGCGCGGATTGCCGGCCTTTGCCTGGGTACGTTCGTGGTCGCCGAGGCGGGTTTGCTGGACGGGCGCACGGCGGCCACGCATTGGGCCTGGGCCGATGACTTTGCGAACCGGTATCCGAAGGTCAGGCTCGATCGCAACTCCCTGTATATCGACGATGGCGACATCCTGACCTCGGCCGGGACGGCGGCCGCCCTGGATTGCTGCCTGCACCTGCTGCGCCGCGACCATGGCGCGGAGGTCGCCAACCGGGTGGCCCGCCGCATGGTCGTTGCCCCGCACCGGCATGGCGGCCAGGCCCAGTACATCGAACAGCCGCTGCCCCGGATGGATGGCGCGGACAAGCTCAGCACGACCCTGGACTGGGCCATCGAGAACCTGGACCAGGCGCTGGCACTGGACACGCTGGCGGAGAGGGCCGGGATGAGCCGGCGCAACTTCACCAGGCGCTTCAAGGCGAAGACTGGCACAACGGTGACGCAGTGGGTGCTGAACCACAGGCTGGCGGCGGCGCAGCGCCTGCTGGAGACGACGGACAAGGGGGTCGACCTCATCGCCGAGCTGGTAGGGTTTGGATCCGCCGTTTCGTTTCGGCAGCACTTCACCCAGGCCTTCGCCGTTTCTCCGTCTGCCTACCGCAAGCAGTTTGGCGGTGCGGTGCTGCCGGATTGACCAACGGGGCCTGGTTCTGAGGACAGGGGCTTACGGAGCCCAGCCAGGCAGTTCCGATGCCTGCCGGATCCAGCTTGCCACCAGCGCCTCGTCAAGCTCGTCGTCTTCGTGGATGTGGAAGTAACGCGTGTTCTCGTCCTTGGACTCGACAGGGGGAACAGGGCGCAGCGACATGCCACGGAAGAATGCCACCTTGATGTACCTCGTCATGCAATGGAAGCTGAGGAACCAGCCCTGACCCTCGATGCCATAGAAGGGCGAGTTCCACCTCACTGCCTTGCGGACGTCAGGCACGGTGCGCTGGATGAGCGCGTCGAGGCGGCGCCCGGCGTCGTGTTTCCAGCCCGGCATGGCGGCGATGTAGGCCTGCACGGGGGCATCTCCGTCGGCCTTCGCGATCTGGGGGTTGCCGCCGGCGAGCAGGGGCGGGCTGGCAGCGGCCCGCCTGGCCGGGGTCTTCGTTGCGGCGTGCGCCGGCTTCCTGGATGGTTGGTTCGCCATTGCCTTCACTCCATCGAATACACGCTGACTGCCTGACAGACAGGCCAAGTCGCCCAGGGCAGGCATGGCTGCTGACGACAGTGCATGAAGCACAACAATCGGGCTATGCTAACCTGCTGAAACGGATGGAGCAATGAACGAGGGATCGACCGAAACGCTCTCTGCCATTGCCGAACGTGAGCTGCCTCATCCACGGGACCAATTCGAGGAATAGGGATCCAATGAATCCATCGGAACGTATCGACGAGCTGATCGCAGGACTCACCGACTGGCGTGGCAAGACGCTGGCCAGCCTGCGCAAGACCATCCTTGAGGCCGATGGCGAGATCATCGAGGAATGGAAATGGATGGGAAGCCCGGTGTGGTCGCGCGACGGCATGATCGCAGTCGCCAACGCGCACAAGGAGAAGGTGAAGATCACCTTCACCAATGGGGCCAGCCTGCCGGATCCTGACAAGCTCTTCAACGCCGGCCTCGGCGGCAACAAGTGGCGCGCGATCGATCTCTTCGAGGGCGACAAGATTGACGCGAGTGCCATGAAGAATCTCATCCTTGCCGCGATTGCGTTCAATCAGGGCAAGTCGAAGAAGAAGGCAGCGCCCGCGGCTACCCGGGCGAAAGCACAAGAGCGTAAAGAGTAAAGGGAAGCGAAGCGTCCTGGCGTGCGGGCGCGCGCCTGAGCTTCGCAACGAAGGTCCCGGCCGGCATGCTCCACGCATATGGAATGCCGGATTTCTTCGTTGGTTTTCGCGCGCTGCGCGCGTACGTTCGTGGGTTTCCATCTCCCCGCGAATGCTATGACCGCTTCCCGACGACAGTTCCTGCGCCAGGGCGCCGCCGCCACGGCCGCGCTCGCCTCCGGCCCCATCCTTTCCTTTACCACCTTCGCCACCAGCAGTGCGCAAGCGCAGGGGCGCCCGGTCCTGAAAGCCGGCGACCAGAAGGGCGGCCTGCGCGCGCTGCTCGAGTCCGCCAACGCGCTCGAGGGCCTGGGCTACGACATTCAATGGACCGAGTTCCCTGCCGCGGCACCGCTTGCCGAGGCGCTGAACGCGGGCGCGGTCGACAGCGGCCCGATCGGCGATGCCCCGGCGATCTTCGCGCTGGCGGCCGGCACGCGGATCAAGCTGATCGGCGCCAACCGCTCTGACCCCTACGGCACGGCAATCCTGGTGCGGCCCGACTCGCCGCTGCGGCAGGCCGCCGACCTGAAAGGCAAGAGCATCGGCACGAACCGTGGCTCGATCGGGCACTTGGTGACGCTCAAGGCGCTGGAATCCGCGGGGCTGAAGCCGGAGGACGCCAACCTCCGCTTCCTGCCGCCGGCGGATGCCAAGCTCGCGTTGAGCAGCGGCTCGGTGGATGCGTGGGCGACGTGGGAACCCTATACCGCGATGGTGGAAACGAGCGGCCACGCGCGCGTGCTGGTCAGCGGACGCGGGCTGTGGTCCGGCCTCAGCTACCTGGCGGCCACCGATGCCGCGCTGGCGGCCAAGCGCGTGGTGCTGCAGGACTTCCTGCGCCGGGTGGTGCGTGCGCAGCAATGGTCCTACCAGCACGTACCGGAGTTCTCGGCGGCCCTCGCCCGCATCATCGGGATCCCGCCGCAGGCGGCACGGCTGCAGTTCGAGCGGCGGCACACGCAATGGCGGAGCATCGATGCCGAACTGCTCGCCGAGCAGCAGCGCACGGCGGATTTCTACCAGAAAGTTGGGTTGCTCAAGCAACGGCTCGATGTGCGGCAGACCTTCGACTCCGGGTTCTCCCTTACCGCCTGACCGCCGCGGGCGGCATCAGGCCGTGCACCGGGATCTTCGACGGCCTCGGGAAGCGCCTCCGGCACGACCAAAGCCTCGTCGGTAGCCGCTAAGGATTTCCATGATTGACGCCGCCTCGCGCCAGCGCATTTCACGGCCTGGCGCGGCCTGCGCCGGCGCGGCCCGTTCTGGTTCCAGCGAATGCGGGCAACTGGTCCTATAGGCCCGGAATGGCCCTCACCTATAAAGCCGTGACCCCCAAACATATTTCCCTTCCGAGGAGCACAACCATGCGGTGGATCAAGCAGATAGCGACGTATTTCGCCCTGGTGGCCGCGCTGGCGCCAGCCGCACACGCCCAGAGCAAGAATGTAGTGATTGCTTACCAGGACATGGTGGTGCCCTGGCGCTACGCGCAGGACATGAAGGAACTGGAAAAGCAGACCGGCTACACGGTTTCGTTCCGGCAGTTCGGCGGTGGCGGGGATGTGATCCGCGCCATGGCTTCGGGCCAGATCGCCATTGGCGAGGCCGGCACTTCGCCGATTGCGTCGGCGCTGTCGCAAGGGCTGGATGTCGAACTTTTTTGGATCCTGGACGACATCAACGCAGCCGAGGCGATGGTGGCGCGCAATGGCAGCAAGATCGCCAGCGTCGCCGACCTGAAGGGCAAGCGCGTCGGCGTGCCCTTCGTGTCAACCACGCACTACCACACGCTGGTCGCACTGGAGCGCGCCAAGATCAATCCGAAGGACGTCCGCATTGTCAACATGCGGCCGCCCGAGGTAGCCGCCGCCTGGGAGCGCGGCGATATCGACGCCACCTTTATCTGGGACCCGGTGCTGGCCAAGCTCAAGCAGTCAGGCACCGTGCTGATGACTTCCGGCCAGATTGCCGCCGACACCGGCAAGGCCACCTTCGACGGTATGATCGCCAACAAGAAGTTTGCCCGTGAAAACCCGGAGTTCATGGTCAAGCTGGTGCGCGTGCTGGCCGCCGCGGATGACAACTACCGCAAGAACAAGGCGTCGTGGACCCCCGATTCGCCCATGGTGAAGGCGGTGGCCAAGGTGTCTGGCGCCAAGGCCGAGACCGTACCCGCGAGCATGGCGCTGTACGCCTTCCCCACGCTGCAGGAGCAGGTGTCGGAGCGCTGGCTGGGCGGCGGCGCGGCGCGCGCGCTGCAGTCCGCGGCGCAGTTCCTCAAGGAGCAGGGCACCATCCAGACCGTCTTGCCGGACTATGGCCCGGGCGTCAACGCGGAATGGGCGAAGCGGGCGTTGCGCTGACGCCGCGCCCATCGCGCTGAAGATGGCCGCCGCGCGCAAGCCAGTCCGGCGCGGCCGCCCCGAAAGTCCTGTTGCGGAAGCCCATCATGTACAAGCTTGAAATCGATAATCTCAGTGTCAACTATGGCGTCGCAGGCGGCGCCAAAACGCTGGCCCTGTCGCAAGTCAACCTCACCATGGAGCGCGGCGATTTCGTCGTGGCGCTCGGTGCCTCGGGCTGCGGCAAGACCACCTTGCTGTCGTGCATCGCAGGCTTCATGGAACCCTCGGAAGGCGAGATCCGGCTGTCCGGCAAGGTGGTGCGCGGGCCGGGTGCCGAACGCGGCGTGGTGTTCCAGAAGCACGCCCTGATGCCGTGGCTCAGCGTGGCGGACAACGTCGCGCTCGGATTGCGCCTGCGCGGCGTATCGCGTGCCGAGCGGCTGCGGGTCGCGCATGAGAAGCTGGCCGCGGTCGGGCTGGAAGATGTCGCCAGCAAGCCGGTCTATCAGCTTTCGGGCGGCATGCAGCAGCGCGTCGGGATTGCCCGCGCGCTCGCCTGTGATCCGGCCGTGATGCTGATGGACGAGCCGCTGGGCGCGCTCGACGCGCTGACGCGCGAATCGATCCAGGCGCTGATTCTCAAGCTCTGGGCCAAGGAACAGAAGATTGTTTTCTTTATCACGCACAGCGTGGAAGAGGCGCTGTTCCTGGCCACGCGGCTGATTGTCATGACGCCGTCGCCTGGCCGCATCGCGCACACCTATGAACTGCCGTTCGCGCGGCGCTTCATCGAATGCGGGGACGCCCGTGCAGTCAAGGCCGACCCGGAATTCATCCGCTATCGCGAAGAGATCATTGATCTGATCCATGCCACCGCCTGAGGAACACGAGATGCCCGCTTCCGTCCAACGCATCGAACCCACGCCGCGCGTCACCAAAGCCGCAGCGGCCGGGGCCAGCCAGCAAATGAAGACCGTTTCGGGCTACCGCCTGCCCGGCGAGGGGTCAAGTTCACGCATCTCCACCATCACCGTGGTCCTGCTGCTCGCGTTGTGGTGGCTTGCCAGCCATCTGCGCTGGCTGCCGCCGCTGTTCCTGCCCACGCCTGAGTCGATCGTCACCGCCTTTATCGATGCCTGGCAGGGCAACCTGCAGGGCGGCCAACCGCTGACCGAGCATTTCGCGGCCAGCATGCTGCGCGTGTTCGGCGCCTTCGGGCTGGCGGTGGTCACGGCGGTGCCGATCGGCGTGATGATGGGGGTGTCGCGCATCGCACGCGGCGTCTTCGATCCGCCGATCGAGTTCTACCGTCCCCTGCCGCCGCTGGCGTACCTGCCGCTGATCGTGATCTGGTTCGGCATCGACGAGACCTCGAAGGTGCTGCTGATCTTCCTGGCCTGCTTCGCGCCGCTGGCAATGTCGGCCCAGGCCGGCGTGCGCTCGGTCACCATCGAGCAGATCAACGCGGCTTACTCGATGGGTGCCACGCCGTGGCAGGTGGTGCGCCACGTGGTGATACCCGCCGCACTGCCCGATATCCTGACCGGGATGCGCATTGCCATCGGCTTCGGGTGGACCACCCTGGTCGCCGCTGAAATGGTGGCCGCGACCGCCGGCCTTGGCCAGATGGTGCTCAATGCCTCCAACTTCCTGCGTACAGACGTGGTGATCATGGGCATCGTGCTGATCGGGCTGATCGCCTACGTGTTCGACCTGCTGATGCGCAAGCTGGCGAAGGTCCTGGTGCCCTGGAAGGGACGGATGTGAGGTGAGGGTGTAGCTCCGGGATCATCATCCCCCCAGGGGGCACGATGAGCCGTTCAGACTTGGCCGGAGAATGCAGTGGAAGATAGCGCAGGCGGTATCTTCCGCTGCGGACTCCAAGTTGCGTCGCCACCCGTTGAAGCGGGGGCGACGCACCTCGGTCCCGTTACAGCGCAGCCACCTGGGTGCCGTTGCCGAAGTTCTGCATGGTGGGCATCTTCAGGCTGAGGTGCGAGCTGGCGTCGATCGTGTTCACGGTCGGCCCGACCTGCAAGCCGATGGTCGGGCTGGCAAAGCCGCCGCCGCCGACGACGTTCTGATAGTTGCCGCCGACAAGTGAGTAGGCGCTGCCACCGCGCACAGCGGACATGGTCTTGCCGTCCAGTTCCTGGTCGAACGGCAGGTCCTTGATCATGAGGGTCGATTGCATGGTAAGTCTCCTTGGGGATTCGGTTGAAGGGGAGTCCCGCCTCGGCGGGCCTCCCGCATGCAGCGTTGTTACAGCGTGGCCACCTGGGTGCCGTTGCCGAAGTTCTGCAGGGTGGGGATCTTCAGGCTGAGGTGCGAGCTGGCGTCGATCGTGTTCACGGTCGCGCCGACCTGCAAGCCGATGGTCGGGCTGGCAAAGCCGCCGCCGCCGACGACGTTCTGGGCGTTGCCGCCGACAACAGAGACGGCGTGGCCGCCGCGCACGGCGGACATGG
Source organism: Cupriavidus necator N-1 (assembly GCF_000219215.1). Taxonomy (NCBI): domain Bacteria; kingdom Pseudomonadati; phylum Pseudomonadota; class Betaproteobacteria; order Burkholderiales; family Burkholderiaceae; genus Cupriavidus; species Cupriavidus necator. The sequence goes on from NC_015723.1 coordinate 903,092, forward strand.
TCTTGCCGTCCAGTTCCTGGTCGAGCGGCAGGTCCTTGATCATGAGGGTCGATTGCATGGTAAGTCTCCTTGGGTTCGGTTGGGGGAGCACGTTGTTGCGCTCGAAGGGTATAGAGCATGGGGCGTGCCAGACCCGGGAGGGTGCTGCAATAAGATCCATAACCTCTTGAAAAACAAAGGTTTTTCATGGAATGCCGGCACTTTCCGATCCCCGTCAGGCAGACTTTGTGTTGGGCGCGGGCCAACTCATTTCATGACGCTGTTGGCCAGACAAACACATATCAGGCGCTGGCCGCGACGCGATGCCGCCGGAGAGGCCGAAAGGCAAGGATGGCTAGCCCTTTATGCCGCCAGATGCTCATCCCGCGCCGCGGAAAGCGGAGGAAGAAGAGCCATGGCCTCTTCCAGCCTCTGGACCAACGCGGGACTTGCCGGCTGCAACGGCAGTCGGGTTTCCGGGGAAATCACGCCGGATAGCGCCAGCGCAGCTTTCACCGGTGCCGGATTCGGCTCGGCGAACATGAGCGAGATCAACGGCGCGAGCTTGGCGAACAAGGCGCGGGCCGCGCGCAAGCGGCCTGTCTGCGCCAGATGCAGCAGGCGCACGAACAGGTCCGGACGAATATGCGAGGACGCGGCGATCACGCCGGCGCCACCTGCAAGCAGGTGATCCAACAGGGCCGCGTCCTCACCGCACAGCACGGTGACATGCGGATCGTTGACAAGTGCCCGGAGATTGCCGGCGTCACACTCCTTGACCGCCGAGATCTGCGGGTGCGCAAGCAGCGATCGGATGAGCGCCGGCGACATCGCACAGCCAGTTCGCTTCGGCACGTTGTACAGCATCAGGGGGCGTTCGGTTGCGCGCGCCACCTCATTGAAATGCCACACGATGCCCTCATCGGAGGGCCGCAGGTAGCAGGGCGGCGGCACCAGGTAGCCGACAAGATCAAAGGCGTCCAGTTCGGCAACTTGCGCGCACACCGCGCGGGTATCGACCGCTCCGACGCCAGCCATCACCGGCAGCTCGCCATGGACGGCCTCGAGCACTGCCGCCGTGAAGACTTGCCGCTCGTGCGTGGAGAGCAGGCTTCCCTCGCCGGTCGTGCCCAATATGATCAGGCCGTTCACGCCAGCCTCGAGGTAGCGCTCAGCCAGCCTGGCGGCCCCCGGCAGGTCCAGCGAGCCGGCACGCATCGGCGTGACCATGGGCACCCAGATGCCCCATGGCGACTGGCGGGAAATCGCTGCGATACTGGTGCAGGCGTGAACGGCGGCACCGGAGAAGCTCTCTTCCTCAGTGCGCCACATAGCCGTCTCCCAGGGCTGTAGTGACGCCGAACTCCGCCGCCGGAAATGCCGTCATGATGGCATGCATGGCCGCGTCGCGGTCCGTGCGCGCGATCTCCACGTGCAGCGTGGTTTCGCCGTGCCGGTAGTCCACATTCACCACATAGACGCGGGCCAGTTCACCGAGCGCCCTGCACATGGTCTGGCGCAGGCCGAACACCTCGGTGGATGCCACCGCGAGACGCATGCGGATCCAGACCGGTGCCGGCTGGGGGACCGCGCGCAGCGCGGGCATGGTGGCCTTGCTGCTGCGCAGGGCGGTACGTCGGGGAACGGTATCAACGGCCAGGCTTGACTGTCGCATGATTGGATGGACCCGCGCGGTAGCGGGTCGCGTGTTGGACATGGCTTTATGCTAGCCAGCGCCGTCTAAATTTGATGCAAGGATGTTGGGCTTTGGCGTTAAATCCGCATCAAAACCAGCGACGCTGGCAAAGCGCTCGCGCTCAGAACGTCTTCGTCAGCGAAGCCCAGGCCGCAGCCTTGCCCAGATAGCGGCCCCGGTTGGCACTGGTGTAGGCCGATTCCTTGGCGTTGGTGTCCACGTAGGCCACCGCCAGCGCAAAGCCCTTGCCCAGGTCCTTGGTCAGGCCGATCTTCCAGTCGGTGTACGAGGCGTCGCTGAAGTGCGTCACGCCCTGGTAGCCCACGTGCGCGTTCAGGGTCAGGTCCCAGAAGTTCAGCGGCACGTTGGCCGTCAGGTCGACGTAGTAGCTGTTCTTGCTGTCGTTGAAGCCGAACAGGTTGGTCACGGCATGCGAGTACTTCAGGAATACCGGGCCCCAGCCGATACCGGCATACAGTTCCGTGGTGTAGGGACGCGGGTTGTTGTAGCCGCCCGGGTAGTAGTACTGGAGCGCGCCCACGTCATAGTTGAATTCGGTGCCGGCAACCTTGAAGGTGTTCTTGAAGCCGCCGTAGAAATCCATTTCGACCGGCGCCGACACCGCCGGGTTGGCATCCTCGAGCCAGCTGATGCTGGAGTTCCAGTTGCCCACGTAGAAGCCGCTTTCGTGCGCATAGTCAAAGCCCCCCTGGATCGCGGGCCGCAGGTTGGTCTGGCTGATGCCGCGGTAACGGTAGTCCGAGACCAGCGACACGTTGGCAGTGAACGTATGCGGCGATGCCGGCCCGGCTGCGGCAGTGGCCGGAGCCGCTGCAGGCGCCTCGGCGTCGGGCTGGGATTGCGCCATGGCCGGCATGGCAGCGAAGATGAGGATGGAAGATGCGGAACAGGCGAGCAGCGCGGCCGCGGTATGGCGCAGGTCAGTCATTGTTGTTGTGACGAAAGTTGAAGGAATCCCCGTTGCAGGGAGCCTCGCCACGATATGGCCTGACGCGTAAAAACGGTATCAAAAGCCGCAGCGCCCGCGTACAAATCCAATCAATGCGCTTGGTTTTCAGCGTTATCCGGCAAAGCGGTAGCCCAGCCCGATTTCCGTCAGCAGGTAAGCGGGCCGCGCCGGGTCTGCTTCGAGCTTGTGCCGCAGATGTCCCATATAGACGCGCAGGTACTGGCTGCTTTCGGCCTGAGAGGGGCCCCACACCTCCCGCAGCAATTCCCGGTGCGTCATCACCTTGCCGCGGTGCGCGATCAGGACCGCCAGGAGACGATACTCGATCGGCGTCAGATGCACGGCCTGTCCCGAGCGGGTGACGACGCGGCTGGCCAGGTCAATCTGCACGTCGCCGAACAGGATCTGGTGGGAGCCCTGGGCGTTGGCCCTGGCATGCCGGCGCAGCAGCACGCGCAGGCGCGCGACCAGTTCGCCGACGCCAAAGGGCTTGGTCAGGTAGTCATCCGCGCCGGCATCCAGCGCACCGATCTTGTCGGCCTCTCCACTGCGTGCCGACAGGACCAGCACCGGTACGTCAGTCCACGTACGGATCTCGCTGATCAATTGCACCCCGTCTCCGTCCGGCAAGCCCAGGTCGAGAATGACGAGGTCCGGTTGCCGGGTGCCCGCCTCGATCAGTCCGCGCTTGAGCGATTCTGCCTCGTGCACCATGCAGCCTTCGGACTCCAGCGTCGAGCGGACAAAGCGCCGGATATGCGGCTCATCCTCAACCAGCAAGACTGTCGGGGAAAAATCAAATGGCATCAGTCTGCTCCGGCTCCACCGCTGGCGGATTTCCACGCGGCAACGCTACCAGGAAGCGCGCGCCTGCCTGGCCGCCGGGCCGGTCTGGCCGTTGCGCGGGTTCCACCCAGATGCGCCCCCCATGGGCTTGCACGATTGCCTCGCATACGGCGAGGCCCAGGCCGACGCCCGCGGTCGCGGATTCGCGCTCACCGCGCGTGAATTTCTCGAAGATCTGCCGTTCCTTGCCCTTGGGCACGCCCGGGCCATCATCCTCTACCGCAATTCTGATCTCGCCGTCGACAGCCGCGGCCGAAAGCCGGATCTCTGTGCCGGCAGGCGTGTATTTGGCGGCATTTTCCAGCAGGTTGCACAGCACGCGCTCGATCAGCACGGCGTCGCATTCGACCAGGGGTACCCTGGACAAGTCGGCGACAACCACGCGGTGGTGCTCGAGCGCCTCGCGCATGGCAGCCAGGCTGGCGCCAACGAGTTCCTCCACCGATTGCCATTCCTTGCTCATCCGGACTTCCCGGCCCTGAAGCTTGGCCATGTCCAGCAGATTCACCACCATGGTCCGCATGCGTTTGGCCTGTTCCAGCATGGCGGCCACGGTCTCGGCCAGTGACGGCGCCAGCCCGAGATCGCTACGCTGCATGGTTTCCGCCATGCCGATCAGGCTTGTCAGCGGGGTTCGCAGGTCATGGGAGACAGCGGCCAGCAATGAGCTGCGCAGGCGCTCTGACTCCATCGACAGCAAGGCCTGCTGCGCCACTTCGACGTAATGCAAGCGCTCGATGGCGATCGCGATCAGCGTGCAGAACACATCGACCTGGCGCCGTAGCGCAGGTTGCGCAAAGGCGCGCGACACCGCAGGCTCGACCGCCAGCACGCCACGGGTCTGCATCGGCGCCTTCAATGGCAGATACAGCACGGTGCTGCCTGGCAAGGTATGCGTGCCGGTGCCGGCCGGCTGGCCGTGATCGAATACCCACTCTGCCAGTACACGGTCGATCGAGTCGGTTCGCGCCCCGGTGTCATGCTGCTCGACATCAGACACGGGCGGCAGCAAGCGGCCCTCCGGGGAAACCAGGAAGAAGGCTGAATTGGCATCGAAGGCAGCACGCAGGAAACGGCTGGCGATCGAAATAATCTGGTCCGGCATCAGCGCCGCGGAGAGTTCCCGGGCCAGTTCGTACAGCGTGCGAGCATCGTTCTCGCGCTGCACCGCCACCTGCGCCTGTTCGCGCAAACCGGCCGTCAGTTGCCCGATGACCAGCCCCACGGATAGCAGCACCAGGAACGTGAGCAAATACTGCACGTCGCTGACGGCGAACGACAGCCGCGGCGGTACGAAGAAGAAGTCGAAAGCGGCAACGGCCAACACCGAAGCCAGCGCCGCCGGTCCGCGGCCATGACGAAGCGCGACGCCGACCACCGCCGCCAGAAACAGCATGGCAATGTTGACGACGTCGAACCATGGAAACGCCAGGGCCGACAGCGCCGTGGCACCGGCACACCATACCACTGCCCACAAATGGTCTCTGCGCGTGGCCCCGTCGCCTGGCGCGGGGGCGTCTGGCTCCTCAGTGCCATGGCGCGGGCGAAGATCGACCCGCGTCGTGTCTGCCGCCACGCGGATGATGTCGATTTCCGGACACCCGATCGCCAGCGCATCGGCAAAACTGCGGCGGCCGAACAGCCACGCTGGCGAGTTCACAAATGGCGTCAAGGCCAGGCCGAGAAGGGCGCGGGCCCGTTCAGCAAGGGAGGCGCCCCCGCGGCGCCAGTCTGCCGGCGCCCGGCCGATGACTACCTTGGTCAGGTTGTGGCGGCGCACGTACCCCACGATTGCCTGGACCATGTCGTTGCCCGCCAGGGTCTCAGTGCGTGCGCCCAACTCCTCTGCGAGACGCATGGCCGTCTGCAGGCGCGTCTTTGCGAAATCGGATGGGGGTGCCAGCCTGGGTGTGGCGATGGTCACCACATGCCAGTCGCAGTCGAGCTGGCCGGCAAGCCGGCGCGCACTTCTGACGACCTGCTCGGCATCGTCACCACTGCCAATGCAAGCCAGCACGGCCTCCCGGGTCCGCCACACGCCTTGCACGGCTTCGGACTGACGCCATGCCCGGACATCGGAGTCCACGCGGTCGGCGGTCCGGCGCAGCGCCAGCTCGCGCAGGGCGATCAGGTTGCCTTTCCGAAAAAAATTGCGAGCCGCATGTCGCGCCTGCTCCGGCAGATAGACCTTGCCTTCCTTCAACCGGCGCAGCAGCTCGTCGGCCGGCAGGTCCACCAGCACGACTTCGTCGGCGCTGTCGAAGACAACGTCCGGCACGGTTTCCCAGACGCGGATGCCGGTGATGCCGCCCACCGCCTCGTTCAGGCTGTCCAGATGCTGCACATTGACCGTGGTCCAGACGTCGATCCCGGCGGCCTGCAGTTCCTGGATATCCTGCCACCGCTTGGGATGGCGGCTGCCCGGTGCGTTGGAATGGGCCAGTTCGTCAACCAGGATCAGGGCCGGTCGCCGGACCAGCGCCGCGTCCAGGTCGAACTCCTGCAGAACCCGCTCGCGGTACGGCACGTCCTTCATTGGCAAGCGCTCGATACCGGCGATCAGCGCTTCGGTCTCCGCGCGGCCGTGGGTCTCCACGATGCCGATGACGACATCGGTGCCCTGCGCGGACGCCGCCCGCGCTGCGGTGAGCATGGCGAAGGTCTTGCCGACCCCGGCGGAAGCGCCAAAGTAGACCCTGAGCTTGCCGCGCGAGGCGCGAGCGCCTTCCTCCTGCACCATCTGGAGCAGGGCATCGGGGTCGGGGCGCGCGCCGGCTTCGCGTAGTTCGACATCAGGCATCGGTCGGCTCACCCTCTATCCTGGCATTGGCAAACCAGTTCTGCTTCGCATCCGCGTCCCGGCACTGGGTTACTTCCGTGCAATGGCATCCAATCCAAGGTTCAACTTCAGGACGTTGATTCCCGGGTCGCCCAGGACCGACATTTGCGGCGTTTCCGTATTCGCCGCAATCAATTGCTTCACCTGCTCGATCGGAATCCCCCTGACGCGCGCGACGCGCGCCGCCTGGTACGCTGCGGCCGCAGGGCTGATGTGCGGGTCGAGCCCGCTGCCGGATGCCGTGACCAGGTCCACCGGCACGGGGGCCTGGTTGTCCGGATCGGCGGCGTGCAGCGCGTCGATGCGCGCGCGTGCGGCGTCGGTCAGCGCCGGATTGGTGGGGCCCAGGTTGGATCCCACCGAAGCCGCGGCGTTATACGACATTGGCGCCGTGGCCGACAGGCGGCCCCAGAAGTACTTCGGGTCGGAGAACGGCTGGCCGATCAGTTCCGAGCCAACAGTCTTGCCATCCTTCTCAATGAGCGAGCCGCCGGCCTGATGCGGGAACACAGCTTTTGAGATTGCCGTGATCACGCCGGGATACAGCAGCCCGGTCACCAGCGAAAGACCAACGAACACCACCATCATTGGCCGCAACAAGCCACCTTGCACGGGGGGCGGCGACGGCTGGCGGGACTGCACTTGCGTATTCATGAATGCTCCGATTCGTAGGAGAAAATCAGACCCAGCCAAAGAGGGCCAGGATCATGTCGATCAGTTTGATGCCAACAAACGGGACCAGGATGCCGCCCAGACCGTAGACCAGCAGGTTGCGGCGCAGCAGCACCGCCGCGCCCAGCGGCCGGTAGACCACGCCCTTGAGTGCAAGCGGGATCAGCACGACGATGATGAGAGCGTTGAAGATCACTGCCGACATGATGGCCGACGCCGGCGTGGCGAGCCCCATCACATTGAGCAGGTTGAGCTGCGGATAGGTGGTGGCAAACGCCGCCGGGATGATCGCGAAGTACTTGGCGATGTCGTTGGCCACGCTGAAGGTCGTCAGCGAGCCGCGCGTCATCAGCATCTGCTTGCCGATCTCGACGATCTCGATCAGCTTGGTCGGGTTGCTGTCCAGGTCCACCATGTTGCCGGCTTCCTTGGCCGCCTGCGTGCCGCTGTTCATCGCCACGGCCACGTCGGCCTGGGCGAGTGCCGGGGCGTCGTTGGTGCCGTCGCCGGTCATCGCGACCAGCCGGCCATCGGCCTGGTACTGGCGGATCAGCTTGAGCTTGGCTTCCGGCGTGGCTTCGGCCAGGAAGTCGTCAACGCCGGCTTCCGCCGCAATCGAAGCCGCAGTCAGCCGGTTGTCGCCGGTGATCATCACGGTCTTGATGCCCATCTTGCGCAGTTCGCCGAAGCGATCGCGAATGCCGGTCTTGACAATGTCTTTCAGTTCGATCACGCCAAGAACGCGCACCGAATCGCCGTTGGCGTCGGCTACCACCAGCGGCGTGCTGCCGACGCGGGCGACCTCATCCACGGCTTGCAAGACCGCATCGGGGAACTTGCCGGCGCGTTCCGTGACGTAGCGGCGCACGGCATCGGCCGCTCCCTTGCGCACGTGACGCTCGCCGCCGCCATCGCTCAGGTCAACACCGCTCATGCGGGTCTGGGCGCTGAACGGCACGAATTCCGGCTTCTGGCTTGCCATCACCGGCGCCGTCAGCCCCGGCAGCTGGCGTGCCAGCGTGATAATGCTGCGGCCTTCCGGCGTCTCGTCGGCCAGCGACGACAGCCATGCCGCTTCCGCGAGTTGCAGCTGCGACACGCCCGGGGCCGGGATGAAGCGCGATGCCTGGCGGTTGCCGTGGGTAATGGTGCCGGTCTTGTCGAGCAGCAGCACGTCCACGTCACCGGCGGCTTCGACAGCACGGCCCGAGGTGGCAATCACGTTGGCTTCCATCATGCGGCTCATGCCCGCCACGCCAATGGCTGACAGCAGCCCGCCGATCGTGGTGGGAATCAGGCAAACCAGCAGGGCTACCAGTACCGTGATCGTGACCGGCACGCCAGCCTTCGTCACCAGGACGCTGTAGAGCGAGAACGGCTGCAGCGTGGCCGTGGCCAGCAACAGCACGATGGTCAGCCCGACCAGCAGGATCGTCAGGGCAAGTTCGTTCGGTGTCTTTTGCCGCTTGGCGCCTTCAACCATCGTGATCATGCGGTCGATGAAACTCTCGCCCGGGTTGGTCGTGATGCGGGCCACGATCCAGTCGGACAGCACGCGCGTACCGCCGGTCACCGACGAGAAGTCGCCGCCCGACTCGCGGATCACCGGCGCTGATTCGCCGGTGATGGCGCTTTCGTCGACCGAGGCCACGCCGTCGATCACTTCGCCGTCGCCGGGGATCATCTCGCCGGCCTGCACCAGCACCACGTCACCGCGGCGCAGCGCCGTCGCGGGGCGCGCTTCGGTGGCACCTCCACGCTTGCCGTCCTTCAGCACACGTGCGGTGACCGTGGTCTTCAGACCGCGCAGCGCCTCCGCCTGTTGCTTGCTCCGGCCTTCGGCAAGTGCCTCGGCGAAGTTCGCGAACAGCACCGTGAACCACAGCCACACCGACACCGCCAGAATGAAGCCCGCGGATTCTCCACCCGGGGTTGCTGCCGGCGCGGCCATTGCCTTCAGGAAAAGGATAGTGGTCAGGATGCTGCCCACGTAGACCACGAACATCACCGGGTTGCGCAGCTGGTCGCGCGGCGACAACTTCCTGAAGGCCGCGACCAGCGCGGGCTTCACCAGCTCCGGCGCGAACATGCTGCGCGCCGGCGGGCGATGATGGTGGGAACCGTGTTGCCGGTCGGACACCGGCGCGCTCTTCGCCTGAAGCGTGTTGGAGGATGACGCTTCAGCTGTGTTGGCGCCGCGCTTGGCCACTTGGGCCATCGAATCTTGTTGCATGGTTTCTCCGCAATCCGCTAGAGCCATCCGGCACCTGCATCTGTGAGGCAGTGCAGGGGCCGGACGTGTAGGAATGCCCGATATTTCGTCGTCAGTCGTCGCTTTACTTCGCCGCGGTTGCCGTCACCGCGCCCTGGAGCTGCTCGGCGACCGGCCCCAGCGCCAGCGCCGGGACATAGGTCAGCGCCCCGACCAGCAGCACCGTGCCCACTAACAGGACGACAAACAGCGGGCCATGCGTCGGCATCGTGCCGCCGGTCACCGGCACGCGTTTCTTGGCTGCCAGCGAGCCCGCCAGCGCAAGGACCGGGATGATGATCCAGAACCGGCCAAACCACATGGCCGCCGCCAGCAGCGTGTTGTAGAACGGCGTGTTGGCAGACAAGCCCGCAAAGGCGCTGCCATTGTTGTTGGCCGCCGACGAGAGCGCGTACAGGATCTCCGAGAAGCCGTGCGTGCCGGGATTGAACACCCCGGCGCGTCCCACCTCGGTCATCACCGCCACGGACGTGCCGAGCAGCACCAGCAGTGGCGTGACCAGGATCGCCACGGCCGTCATCTTCATTTCGTAGACTTCGATCTTCTTGCCGAGGTACTCCGGCGTGCGCCCAATCATCAGTCCGGCGATGAACACCGCGAGCACGGCGTAGACCAGCATGCCGTACAGCCCCGAGCCGACGCCGCCGAACACCACCTCGCCCAGCTGCATCAGCAGCATCGGCACCAGGCCACCGATGGCGGTGAAGGAGTCATGCATGGCATTGACCGCGCCGCACGACGCCGCGGTCGTGATGGTGGCGAACAGTGCCGAAGCGGCGATGCCGAAGCGCGTTTCCTTGCCTTCCATATTGCCGCCGGCCTGCAACAGCGACGCGGCGTGATCCACGGGCAATCCGGCCAGGGCCGGGCTGGCCATCTGCTCGGACATCGCCGCCACGCAGGCCAACGCGACAAAGATGACCGTCATGGAGGCCAGCACCGCGACACCCTGTCGCCTGTCCCCGACCATTTCGCCAAAGGTGAAGCACAGCGCCGCCGGTATCAGGAAGATCGCCAGCATCTCTAGGAGGTTGGCCAGGGCATTCGGGTTCTCGAACGGATGCGCCGAGTTGGCATTGAAGAAGCCGCCGCCGTTGGTGCCCAGCATTTTGATGGCTTCCTGCGAGGCAACCGGTCCCATCGCCAGCGTCTGCTTGTCGGTCTTCAGGTCTTCCGTCGCCGGCTTGCCTTGTGCATCGAGCACCGGTTGCCCGGCCGCATCGACCTTCGGCTGGCTGTACTCAACCGGCGTGACGAGGCTGACTTCCTTGTAGGCATCGAAGTTCTGGATCACACCCTGGCTGACCAGCGCCAGCGCGATCACGGTCGCGATCGGCGCCAGCACGTACAACGTGACCCGCGTCATGTCGACCCAGAAATTGCCGATGGTGGCGGCGCTCTGGCGCGCAAATCCGCGCATCAGCGCGAACACCACCGCGATGCCGGTCGCCGCGGACAGGAAGTTCTGCACGGTGAGCGCGAGCATCTGCGTCAGATAGCCCATGGTCGACTCGCCGGCATAGCCTTGCCAGTTGGTGTTGGCGACAAAGCTGATCGCCGTGTTAAAGGCCGAGTCCGGCGCAACCGCACCAAAGCCCTGCGGATTGAGCGGAAGCATGCCCTGCAGGCGCTGCAGCGCATAGACTGCCACCACGCCAAGCAGGTTGAACGCCAGCACCGCGACGGCGTACTGCTTCCATCCCATCCCGGTATCGGCACGCACGCCGCCCAGGCGATACAGCAGCCGTTCCAGCGGTCGGCCCCAGACGGTCAGCGAATAGTCGCCGTCTTCCACAGCGCGCCGGATATAGCGTCCGAGAAAAGGGGCGCACGCCAGGAGGATGGCGAGATAGAGGACCAGCAGGCCCAAGAATTGGGAGGACATCAGAATTTCTCCGGCCGGAACAACGCAATGAGGAGGTAAACAAAAATGGCAATGGCCAGCACGCCGCTCAACAGATCCGTCCAGCCCATCACAGCCTCCTGTCCGACGCGCTGTTCTTTGCCAGCATCTGGTCATGCGGGCTGCCGGGCTCGCTGCCTGCCGGAGATTTCGGCGCAAGCACGGCGCAAAGCCCCAGCAGGGCCGCGCTCAGCACGGCGAAGCCAATCAATACGATCAAAAAGATCCCGTCCATAACAAAGCACCCTTGAATGGTTTCGGCTTGCAGATTAGCGACGGGGTCGTAAAAACAGGGTAGAAAGGTGGCCGGTGCGTATAAAGAACGCATAAAGATTCCGGCGATCAGCATGCGCACGCGAACCAAGGAGCACTTTTTCTGGCCGCTGGCGATCGTGATGGGTGCTGCTGGTGGCTGAGGTGCTGCGCCGGCGCGACGCTTCTCTATCGAATCTTTACGCGATGGCGCCGTATCGCGGCTCAGCACGTTAATCGAGAGGCTTGACCCGCCTGAACGCACCAAGGAGTGCGAGGTCGTAGGCAATCTTGAGCACGCCGCAGGCAACCAGCGGCGTCCCGACCCAGCCCATGGCCAGCAGCGCGCCCGCCAGGGTCGGGCCGAATGCGGCAGCCAGGCTCCTGGGCACGGCGGTCAGGCTTGCCGCCGCCGGCCGCTCGGGCGGCGTCACCACGGCCATGACATAGGCGGTCCGGGTCGGTACATCCATCTGCGACAGCGCGCTGCGTACGAGCAACAGCGCCAGCGTCGCCGGCAGGGAGGGGGCGAACGCGGCCGCGATCAGGCAGAGGCTGGATGGGATATGGGTGAACACCATCGTATTCAGCAAACCGAACCTGCGAGCCAGCGGCGCAGCCACGAGTTGGGAGCCGGCGCTTAGCAGCCCGGCCCAGAAGAAGAATTGCCCGGCGGCACCAATGGAAAGGCTGAAGCGCTGCATCAACCAGAGCGCTAGCAGAGAGTTCACCACCAGGCCGCCGGCAAATGCGTCGACGCTGAAGAGCAGGGCAAGGCGGGTAACGATCCGGCGAGACGGTCCCAGCGGGACTCTCGTCGTTGCCAGGTGCGCTGGCGGCTCCGGCATGCGGGCATAGAGGATCCAGAGTGCGGCACCGGTCAGGGCATAGACAATGAACATGGCGCGCAGCGCGCTGAGGACAGGAACCCCAAGCTGCGCCGCGAGCCAGTCCGGCAGCGCCGCCGCCAGCGCGCCAATGGCGGCGCAGAGGGCCCCGGTCAGGCTGTAGCGGGCGAACAGCGCAGTGCGGGCATCGGGGGAGGCCGAATCGGCAAGACCGGCATGCTCAAGCGGCAGGAAGACGCTGACGTCGCCGGAACTGGGGTTGAGCGTGCCTACGAATGCGACCAGCAACAGCGGCCAGAGAGAGGACAGCCCGGCGAAGCCTATGCCCGTCGCGGCCATCAGCGCGGCCGCCGACACCAGCAGCCTGCGCTGCGGATAGCGATGGCCGATGACGCCCACCAGGACCGTCGCCAGTGCCGAGCCGATCAGGGTGGCGCTGCTGACCAGTCCCACTGCCAGTTGCGCGAAACCGAGGGCCAGCAGGTACGCCGGCAACAGCACGGCGATAAAGCCGTCACAGAACCCGCGCAGCGCGCGCCCGACGAGAAGCGGCAAAGCGCCGGGATGAACGCGTGCGGGCAGGACCAGGCGCGCAAGCCAGCCTCTGCTGACAGTCATGGCCGGGTCTTCACGTGTGCGCATCGCAATGGCGTCCGTATCCCGGTCTTCTCATTGAGCCAGGGGAAGTCCGTGACGACCACGCCGTAAAAAAAACAGCATGCGCCGGACTCGAAGGCACCGGCTTTGGCAAGGCACACGGCAAGGGCAGGCATGGCGGCATGTTAGATGCCCGTACGCCGCGCTTCAATAGCGTAGAGATCGCTACAGGTGGGGGAGGAACCAGGGGCACGCCTGAAGTATCATCCTGGCTGACAAGCAAGTTTCAAACGATCGCCTATCAGTCACATGAACAGCCCCTCCGGAATCGAAGCGCCTCCCGCCAGGCAACGCCGCAAGCAAAGCGACCGCAGGGAAGAAGCGGAACGCCGCATTCTCCAGAGCGCCATGGAACTGGTGAGCGAGAAAGGCGTGACGGGGACGACCCTGGGCGAGGTCGGCGAACGGGCGGGTTACAGCCGGGGCCTGCCGGCCCACCACTATGGCAACAAGGAAGGCCTGTTGACGGCGCTGGTGGGACGGATCGGAAGGAATTTCCGTGCGGCGCGAAACGCCGCAGGTCCGTGGCGGCCGGGCCTCGATGCCATTCTCGGCGTGGTCGGGCTCTACATCGACCGGGCCGCGAGCCACGACTGCGCCACCCGCGCGCTGTACATCATGTTCACCGAAGCCTTTGTCTCGGGCGGGGCGCTCGCTGTCGCGCTGGATCAGTTCAACTGCGCGTCGCTGGCGTACTTCGAGGGGCATCTGCGCATCGGCATCCGCAAGCAGGAGATCCGGGCCGATGTCGACCCCGTGGCGGAGTCCATCGTCATACTTGGCGCGCTGCGCGGCATCTCGGCGCAGTTCCTGCTGGGATCGCCGCATGCCAATCCCGCCCAGGTGCGGGATGCCCTGGTGGGCACGATGGCGCGCGCGCTGCGTCCTGACCCGACGGCATGACGCAGCGCTGCAGCGTGCTTCAGGGGCGCGCCAGCACGTGCGCGTAGCAGACGGCGCCCAGGCCGACCATGTGGGCCAGCCCGTAACGGGCAGAAGCTTGCTGCCGGTCGCCGGCCTCGTGCCGCAGTTGCCGCACGATCTCGCCTACTTGCCCGATCCCGGTGGGCCCGATCGGGTGGCCCATGGCGATCAGCCCGCCGGACGGGCTCACGGCGCAACGGCCGCCAATGTCGAACGCACCTTCCTTGAGTAGCGGCATGGCATGGCCTTCATCGCACACGCCAATCGCTTCCAGGTACTCCAGTTCCTCTACCGTAAAAGCGTCGTGCAGTTCGACCACATCGAGCTGCCGTGGCGAAACGCCGGCATCGGCCAGGGCCCGGTGCACCGTTTCCTGCGTCAGCAGCGTGTCATAGCGCGCAGGATCGTCGTACACGCGCTGGCTTCCCGCGGCCGAGGCCAGCGCCCGGATGGCCCGGCCCGGATCCACGCCGTAGCGTCTGAGTGCCGCTTCCGAAGCCACGATGACGGCGGCCGAACCTTCTCCGACCGGCGTGCACTGCAGCGCGGTAAAGCTGCCGGCAATGGGCTTGCCCGCCAGGATCTCATCCAGCGTGCGTGCTTTCTGCCGCTGTGCGAACGGATTGCTGGCGCCGTTGCGGTGATTCTTCACCGCCACCAGGGCAATGTCCTCGACCGCCACGCGGTTGCGGTGCGCGTAGGCATCGGCCAGCAGCGCAAAATGCGTGAATGGCACGATGGCGTCGTCGGCCAGGCTGGCAATGCCAGTCTGGTGTTCCGCGCGTTCGGGGCGCCCCTGCGTGCGCGGCTTGTCGACGCCAAGCGCGAGGGACATGTCAGTGAGACCCGTCGCCACTTCCAGGCAGGCCTGGCGAAATGCCGCCGAACCGGAGGCAGAGGCGTTCTCGATATGGACGATGGGGATGCCGGTGGCGCCGAGGTGCCGCAGCATGGGCCGGCCGGCGGCCATCGGCAGCAAGGCCGTGGCGACATAGGCGGACTGGACGCCTTCCCACGGTACGCCGGCATCGGCCAGCGCGGCGCGGGCGGCGGTGAGCCCGAGTTGAACGTAAGGTGTTTCGCTCAGCGGCTGGTAGCGATGAAAGCCGATGCCGATGACATAGACCGGGCGAAGGGTGGTGAGTGCAACGCTCATGGGATCCGTTCCTCCGGTTCAGGCGACGCGAACAAAGCGAAGATCCAGCGCGCGCGCTTGCGTGCTGCCTTCCTGCTGCCCGTCCAACACCTCGGCGAGCACTGCGACGACGGCATCGCCCGGCACCAGCCTCGTTCCCCCAGTCCCCTGGCCAGCTTCGCTCCCGAGCGCAAGCGTGCGCACCAGGGGGCCGTCTTCCAGCCTCACCGCGGTGACCGTGAAAGGCGCCTGCCGCGCTGGTGAGGCGTGGAGATGCACCACCGCGCTGGATTCCACCCGACCGCGTCCGCTCAGGGCCACGGGCGTCAGCGCGTCGCCGGTGGCGCCGCAGCGCTCGCAGCCATAGCTTTGCCACGGGTAAAAGACATGGCCGCAGCGGCATGTTCCGCCGAGCAGGGCGGGGTGTTCCGGCAGCGCCGGCGTGCCCTGCGCGCGGTAGAGCGCAGGTTTCAGTAAGGGCAGGGTCATGGCGAATGCGCCACTCGGGGTGGCGCGAGTAGTTGGATAACCCTGCCCAGTTTAGTGAGCGCCCTTCGCGGCGGAATCCGGGAATACACTTACTTGCTGATGAACAAGCAAATACATATTCTTGTCCGACAACAAGCAAGTTGTGGTTCGGGCAGCAGCAACAACCCCGCCCGACATCGCCGAGGTAAGGAGACATGGACCAAGCAATGCTGATTGGAATCGAACGATGGGCGGCGGAAAAACCCGACGATGTCGCCCTGGTCGAAGGAGAGCGCAGCCTGACCTGGGCGGCGTTTAACGAGGTAGCCAACCGCGTCGCGCATGGATTGCGGGAACGCGGGGTCGGTGCCGGCGACATCGTCGTGCTGCGCACCCAGGTGCGGCTCGAATGGGCCATCGTTGCCGGTGCGCTAGCCAAGCTGGGCAGCACGATGCTCGGGCTGAACTGGCGGCTGACACCGGAAGAAAGCCGCCACGTGCTGGCTGACAGCAGGGCAACGGTGTTCCTTTGCGACGATGTCGATCCGTCCGCGTTGAAGCCCTTGCTGGATGCGTTGCCCATCAAGCTTGCCATCTCGATCGACGCGCCCGCCGACGGATTCCTGCCATACAGCGTCTTGCTCGAAAGTAGCGATGTACCACTCCATGCGCAGGCCGAGCCCCCGCTGATCATCTACACCTCAGGCACCACCGGGCTGCCCAAGGGGGTGACGATGCATCGCGGCACCGATCCCCAGACGATGCGCGAGTACCGCGAGTCCGTGGAGGCCTACCGCGGCGGCGCCGGCGAGAGCGTCAGCCTGATCAACATGCCGGCCCACCACGGTTCCGGCCCGTCCCAGTTCTGGGCGTGCGTGCGTCGTGGCGGCAAGACCGTACTGCAGCGGCGCTTCCTGCCGGAAGAGACGCTGCAACTGATTGCCCGCCACAAGGTCACTACCTGGACCGGCGTGCCCACCATGTACAAGCGCCTGGCGGCGCTGCCTGCCGAAGTGCTGGCCCGCTACGATGTCTCGTCGATCCGTGGCCTCAGCATCGGGGCCGCTCCCGTGCCCTACGGGCTGAAGGAATGGATTCTCGGCTACTTCGGCGCCGATACCCTGCAGGAAGGCTACGGCGCCAGCGAGGTCGGCATGATTTCCCGGCTGCCGCCAGAGATGCAGCGCATCAAGCCGGGTTCCAGCGGCAAGCCGCACCGGCATGTCATCGTGCAGGTCCGGGACGCGCAAGGACATTGCCTGCCGGCAGGCCAGCGCGGCGAACTGTGGATCCGCACGCCGGTGACCATCCGCAACTACCTGAATGCGCCGCCGCTCGGCCCCGACACGGTTGACGCCGAGGGCTTCTTCCGCGTCGGCGATGTCGGCTATCTCGATGAGGACGGGTACATCTTCATCACCGACCGCGCCAAGGACATGATCATTTCCGGCGGCGTGAACATCTATCCGGCCGAGATCGAGGCGGCGCTGCTGAGGCATCCCTCCATCCTGGACGCCGCGGTGATCGGGATCCCCGACGACGAGTTCGGCGAGCAGGTGCTTGCCTTCTGCGAACTCAAGCCCGGCCATCGCGTCGGCGAGCATGAGGTGCTGGCCCACTGCGCGGAGCATCTCGCTTCGTACAAGCGGCCGCGCCGTATCGAATTCATGCAGGAATTGCCGCGCAACACCATGGGCAAGCTCCTGAAGCGCGAACTGCGGGATCCCTATTGGAAAGGACAGGAGCGGCACGTATGAACGACCTACTCAGTCTCGAAGGCAAGGTGGCGCTGGTGACAGGCGCCGGACAGGGCGTGGGCGAGCAGATCGCCCGGCACTTCGCCGGGCACGGCGCTGCCGCGGTGATCGTCAACGATTACTTTGCCGAACGCGCGCAAGCCGTCGCGCAATCGATCCGGGACGCCGGCGGCAACGCGTTTGCGGTGCAGGCGGATGTGTCCGATGCCGACAGTGTCAGGCGCATGGTTGCGCAGGCACGCGAACTTGCCGGCCCCATCGACGTGCTGGTCAACAATGCCGGCAACCATGGCGCGACGCCGTCGCCAGACGTGCGCAAGCCGTTCTGGGAGCATGGGCGAGAGGCCTGGAACAGCGCGATCGAGGTCAATTTCTACGGGGTGATCCACTGCGCCAGCGCCTGCATCCCCGACATGATCGAGCGCAAGCGCGGCCGCATCATCACCATCATCTCCGATGCCGGACGCGTGGGCGAACCGGGCCTTGAGATCTATTCCGGCGCCAAGGCAGGGGCTGCCGGCTTCATGCGCGCGATTGCCCGCACGCTCGGGCGCTATCAGGTCACGGCCAACACCGTGGCGATCGCGGCCACGGCGACTCCTGCGATCGAAAAGCGCCTGGCCGACGATCCTGACAGGCTGAAGAAGATGATGGAGAAGTACGTCATCCGCCGGCCGGGGCGCCCCGAGGACGTGGCGAACATGGTGCTCTTCCTGGCTTCGGATGCCAGTGCCTGGATCACCGGTCAGACCTATCCGGTCAACGGCGGCTTCTCCTTTGCCCAGTGAGGTGCGCATGAACGACGATACTCCCAAGGTGCTGACAGAGCGGCGCGGTCCGCTGCTCATCGTCACCATCAACCGCCCGCAGGTCAAGAATGCGTGCGATGCCGAAACCGCGGTGCAGATGAATGCCGCGATGGACCTGCTCGATGACGAAGAGAGCCTGTTCATCGGCATCCTCACTGGCAGCGATGGCAATTTTTCCACCGGCGCGGACCTGAAGGCCGTGGCACGCGGCGAGCGCGCCACCACCGACGACCGCGGCGGCTTCGGGCTGTTCCGCCGCCCGCCGCGCAAGCCGCTGATCGCGGCGGTGGAAGGCTATGCGGTGGGCGGCGGGCTGGAGCTTTGCCTGTCCTGCGACCTGATCGTGGCCGCGCGCAATGCCCTCATGGGCCTGCCGGAAGTGCGCCACAGCGTGGTGGCGGTAGGCGGCGGCCTGTTCCGGCTGCCGCGCCGCATTCCCTACCATATCGCGATGGAGTTGGCGCTGTCCGGCCAGATCCGCGACGCCGCCTTCTTCCATCAGCACGGACTCGCCAACCGTCTGGTGGAGCCGGGCACCGCGCTGCAGGAAGCCATCACGCTCGCCGAGGGCTTGCTGGTCAACGCGCCGCTCGCCATGGCCGCGAGCAAGGAAATCATGCGCCTCAGCGCCAACTGGACCGACGAGGAGGCCTGGCAGAAGCAGGCCCCGATCGCCGCGCGCGCCCTGGATTCCGAAGACCGGCGGGAAGGCCTGGCCGCTTTCGCGGAAAAGCGCAAGCCGCAATGGCGGGGCCGATGAGGTCCGCCATTGCAACCGGCGGGCTGGAGCTGCCGTGGCCGCGCTTGCGCCTGCCGCTGATCGCCGCGCCCATGCTGCGCATCAGCGGACCGGCGCTGGTGACCGCTGCCTGCCGCAACGGCGTGGTCGGTGCCTTCCCGACCGCCAACGCGCGCACGGTGGAGGAACTCGATCAGTGGCTGACGACCATCCGCGCCGACCTCGATGAGCGAGAAGCGGGCAAAGCCGAGCCGGCGCCGTTCTGCCCCAACCTGATCATCCGCCAGCCGCGGCTGCAGGACGATCTGGCCTGCCTGGTGCGCCATCGGGTGGAAATGGTCATCACCAGCGTGGGGTCTCCAGCCGCGGTGGTCGGGCCGTTGCACGACGTCGGGTGCATGGTGCTGGCAGACGTAGCCTCGGTCGCGCACGCCGAGAAGGCGCTGCAGGCCGGCGCCGACGGACTGGTGCTGCTCAGTGCCGGCGCGGGCGGCCAGACCGGATGGGCCAACGGGATGGCCTTCGCGCGTGCGGTCCGGGCTTTCTACGACGGGCCGCTGGTGCTGGCCGGTGGCATCTCGGACGGCCACGCGTTGTGGGCTGCCCGGGTGCTGGGCTGCGACCTTGGCTATATGGGCACCAAGTTCATCGCCACCGCGGAAAGCATGGCAGATGCACGCCACAAGGAGATGGTGGTGGCAAGTCGCCTCGACGACGTGCTGCGCACGCGCGCGTTCACAGGGCTCGATACCAACATGCTGCGACCTTCCATCGAGGCCGCGGGCCTCGACGCTGACGGGCTGGACGAGTCGGTCACGTTTGAAGAAGCCAAGGCCCGCTTCGGCGGGGGAAAGGCGCACGACAAGCCCAAACGCTGGAGCGATATCTGGAGCGCCGGACATACCGTTTCAGGGGTATCCGACGTTGGCAGCGTGGCTGCCTTGATCGCCACCACATGCAGGGAATACGAAGCCGCACGCTTGCGCACGCAAGCCCTGTTATCGGATCAGCCGCCGGCATAGCCCCGGTCAACCGCATAGCGAGCGCCGCCAGAGCGCCAACCAGGAGACAAAATGTTCAAGTCAAGCCATGCCGGCCGCCTCGTTGCGGGTCTGATCACGTTCGCCTGCACCGTGGTGCCTGCCATCGCAGCCGAATCCACATCGGGCTACCCGGCCAGGCCCATCAAGCTGATCGTGCCTTATCCGCCGGGCGGCGGCCCCGATGCGATCGCGCGCCCGCTCGCCCAGAAGCTGGGCGCCGCGCTTGGACAGTCCATCGTGGTCGAGAACCGGCCGGGGGCCTCGGGCATCATCGGCACGGACGCGGTGGCCAAGGCCGCGCCAGACGGCTACACGCTGCTCTACTCCATCTCCGGCCCGATCGTGCTCAATCCGCTGACCTACAAGAGCCTGCCGTACGATGCCAAGAAAGACGTGGTGGTGGTCTCTCAGGTGGTCAAGCGATCCCTGATCCTGCTGGTCAACGCGAAGGTGCCCGCGAAGACGCTGCAGGAGTTCGTGGCCTATGCAAAGCAGAACCCCGGGTCGCTCGCGTTTGCGTCCTTCGGTACCGGTTCCTCGGCGCATATCGCAGGCGAGTATCTGAACAAGAAGGCCGGTATCGACCTGGTCCACGTTCCCTACAAGGGCAGCTTCATGAACGATCTCGCCAGCGGGCAGGTGGTGGCCGGCTTCGGTGAACCCGGCTCCGCCAAGCCCCTGATCGATGCCGGCAAGATCCGCGGCCTGGCCATTGCCGGAAAGGACCGTTCCAGCCTGCTGCCTAAAGTCCCTACCTTCACCGAGCAGGGCATGCCGGCGCTGGAGTCGATGGTGGGTTGGCATGCAGTCTATGCCCCGGCGGGCACGCCCCCGGATATCCTGCAGCGCCTGAACGCGGAAATCGTCAAGATCGTGAAGACCCCGCAGATGGCTGCGCTGTTGCGGGAGCAGGGAGGGGAGCCTGCCGGCACGGGGCTGGCGGAAGCGGGCCGCGTGCTGGAAGAAGAGCGCACGCGCTGGCAGCAGGCGGTACAGGGGATTGGGGGTGTTACGGTGAACTGAAGACAGCCTGTGGGCGCCCGGCCTGACGAGGCTTCGTCCGGCTCGCCGCCCACAGGTGCGCCAGCCTCAACGCGGCTTGTCCGCGCCGGACCACTTGTCACGCTGTTTGCCGTTGGCCGGCCCACCTTTCCGTTGCATGTCGTATCAGGTCCGATCCTAAGCCTCTCTACCGATGTTGGCGGACAAAGAGTCAATCAAGGGACAAGAAGCCTCATTGCCATTGGCGTGGCATTGCCCAATGAGATTCTTCAGTTCCGCTCGCAATCGTCGCAAATCCTTCAATCTTTCCTCCACAAGACTGAGCTTTTGCTCGGCCAGTGCGCGGGCTGTGCTGCACGTCCCGCCATCGTTCTGTCGCAGCAGTACCCGGACTTCATCCAGGGTGAACCCGAGCGACTGGGCCTGGCGAATGAAATGAAGCCGCTGCAAGCTCTGTTGCGAATACTGTCGAATGGCGCCATAGGCACGCTCCGGCACCGGCAGCAGGCCGCACCGATGGTAGTAACGTACCGTCTCCACGCCAACACCAGCCGCCTTGGCCAGCTTCCCGATTGTTAGTGTGTGGTCCATCGCTTGACTCCGTACCTTGGTACGGACCTAGGCTACGCCTAAACCGCACATACGGGAAGGACGGATTGCGTTGCGATGGGCAACGCCGGAGATCGGGTCGCCAGGCACGGTGACCGTCTACTGCCCATCGGCCGTGAGGCAAAGAGAAATGATGAGCGCCGTCAAGCTGCAGTCAATCATCACCTGCCCCAAGTGCGCGCATGCAAAAGAAGAAACCATGCCCATTGATGCCTGCCAGTGGTGCTATGAGTGCGAGCGCTGCCACGCGGTGCTAAGGCCCAAGGCCGGTGATTGCTGCGTCTTCTGCTCGTATGGCACCGAAAGGTGCCCGCCCATGCAGCAGCAGTCTTGCTCGTGTGTTCGTTGACGCAGGTACAGCGATGCATGACGTACCCTCGATGCGGTTCCTCCCGGATGATCCCGGCTCTTACCCAGCCACGCATGTCCGCGGGAGCATGTTCTTGCTCGACAGTACGCGACGCCCGCTGTATGTCGCGGGAAACTTAGAGAGGGGTCATTATGCAATCGCGGATCATTCGCGTTCTACCCGCAGAAGATGGTTGGGCATTGGAATTCGGCGGCCTCAATATAAAAACCCAGAGATTTCCGACCATGGAAGCGGCAATCGCTGCGGGGTGGGAGGTGGCCATGCGAGAGAACGCCGAATTGCACATACATCGTCACGACGGGGATGTGCACTTGCGCAACGCGTGCGGCGACAAGCAACAGGAGCCGCAGCGGTGAGACCGTACTAGCTGTGAAGCGTGAAAGGGCTGTCAGCTGATCGAACTGGCTGCCTATCTGACGATCTAGCTGACGTACGCCCACCCACAGCCTTGAGCGCCAGCAGCATCCGGTTGCCCTCCTCGGATGTAATGGCATGCTGCACCTCATCTACGATCAGGACAACGTTGGTCTTCGCCTTGTCGACCACTTCCGCCAGCGCCTGTGCCAGCGTGGCACAGGTCCACATAGATCAGGATCGCCCCGTCTGCTTCAAGAGCCGGGACGAGGTCATTGATCAAGAATGTCGTCTTGCCGGTGCGCCGCAGTCCGGACAGGAATAGGCCGGAGCGCAACCCTTCGTCCAAGACCCCAGGGCGCAGCAATTGCCGGGTCATCCGGTCGGCCAGAGCGGGGCGGCGATAGATGTTTGGCATAGTGCACTTATTTGGAATTATTGAATTTCAATAATTATTGCGATCCCATAATTCCCAATAAACCATGATCCCTGACCACGCCTATGGCCGCACTGGTAACGCAAAGGACATTGGGTGGGGTGCTCGCTGTAAGTTCTTCGGGCTGTAGCAGGGCGCCCACGCCCCGCGTGCGTCTGCATCTATTCGACCGGAACTGGCCGGAGCGAATAGGCCGCATCACTCGTCGATAACGCGACCAGTATTTCCTGCCGACGTCATGCAGGCGATAAGAGACGTCGCATTCGGAAGAGGCGAGCGAAGCTTGCGGCAACTCAGGCGAGTGGGAAATCACTGAGTGAACATCGAAGCGATGCGAACGCCAGGCCCTCCCGACGATCGCCGCCTATGCCGCCTCGAAGGGAGCATTGGCCAAGCTGACGCGTGCGCTGTCCCTGGAAGCCATCGAGCATGGGATTCGCGTCAATGCAGTGGGCTCTGGCGATGTGGTGGCGAACATCACCAACCATATCCACGCCGACGGGCCTGCGTTCCTGGCCGAGCATGGAATGAATGCGTAGATTCGCCGCGCCGCGCCGCGCCGCCCGTGGAGATCGCGCAAGTGATCGCGTTCCTGACATCGGACAAGGCCAGCTACATCATCGGCGCCGTGGTGATGGTCGATGGGGGCATGAGTGTCGCGCTGCCATGAGCGCGACCCCCCCCGGCTATCGGTTATCGCTGATCCGCCATCTGGATGATGATCTTGCCTTTTGCATGCCTGGTCACGCTTCTGCTCATCGCGTGCGATGCTTCGTCAAGCGGAAAGACCGAATCGACCTGCGTGCGCAGCTTGCCCGACGCATACAGGGCAGCGATCTCTGCGAGCTGCTGGCCGTCAGGACGGGTGGAGAAGCGTTTGCCCTCCGCGCCTGACGCACGGCAGCGCAGTATGTCTGGCTGACTGACGCTGGAGACGAGGACGCCGCCGGGCTTGAGGACCAACCACGATTGCTCCTGCGTGTAGCCACCGACCAGGTCGAGAACCATATCCGCCTGCGCGACCCGGCGGGCAAAATCCTCCGCGCCATAGTCGATCACGGCGGTTGCGCCCAGGCTACGCACGTAGTCGAGGTTGGCAGCGGAGGCGGTGCCGATCACCTCGGCGCCGGCCAGGGCGGCCAGCTGAACCGCTACGCTGCCGACACCGCCGGCCGCGGCATGGATGAGGATCTTCTGTCCTGTACGAAGGCCGCCATGTTCGAACAGCGCCTGCCATGCGGTCAGTGCGACGGTCGGGATTGCCCCGGCTTCAATCAGCGGCACATTCCCTGGCTTGCGCGCAAGCCGCTCCGCGCTGACGGCGGCGCGGGTCGCGTAGCCCCCGGCAATCCCGATGAACCCCATCACTTCGTCACCGGGTGCGAAGGTCGTGACATTGCGTCCCACCGCGATCACCGTGCCGGCAGCATCGGCGCCGGGCGTGAACGGTAGCGGTACCGGGATCACGCTGCGCATTGCTCCGGAAACGATCTTCCAGTCGATGGGATTCACCGACGTCGACATGATGTCGACAAGCACCTCATTGTCGCCCGGGCGAGGATCCGCGACTTCGCGGAGTGCCAGATTCTGCGGGCCGCCGAATGCGTCGACTTGTATGGCTTTCATCAGATGCTCCTTGCATAGTCCACCGCGATGGGCGCGTCTAGCGCCACTGCGGCCTGAACCGGGTTGAAGTACTCGCGAAGGTGCGCGATCTTGCCGTTCCTGACGGTCAGGAAGACGACATATTCCTGTTCATAGGGCCGGCCGGTCGATCGGATCAGGCCTTTGGCACGCACCACGCCGACGGACATTCCTGGATCGGCCAGTGCCGAGACCTGCGCATCGTAGAAGCGGAAGCCGGATACCTCGCTGATGAACCACTGGGCATGCCTGATGACGGCTTCCCTGCCAGCCAGTTGACGCGGGTGGCCCAGGCTCGGCGCGTAGGGAAGATTCCACACGATGTCGTCGGCAATCAGTTCCTTCCACCGCTCGTGATTGTCCACAAGCGATTCGAAATGCTGGGTCAGTAGTGCTGCTGCGTTGTTCATGATGTTCCCCTGTGGAGCCTGCCAGCCCTTCGGCAGCGAAGGCCGTATCGACCGAGATCAGTTGGCGTGGGCCAGCCGTGTGGACGTCGTGTGGCGTTCGTCCAGGCTGAACGCGCCAGCGCCGTTGGCCACCAGTTGCAGGAGCCCGCCGGCCATGGCCAGGTTCTTCAGGAAGTGGAACATCTGGTTCTGGTCGCCGAGCGCGTGGTGGAAGATCAGCGCGGTTGCCACGGAGTAGACGGCAAGCATTGCCGCGACGGCGCGCGTGCGATAGCCGGCAATCAGGAGTGCGCCGCCTGCCAGTTCGAGCACCAGCGCGCCGGCGAAGCCCAGCGTCGGCGCAGGCAGGCCGAGCGATGTGATGTAGGCCAGGGTGGCACCCGGCGCTATCAGCTTGCCAACCCCACTGACAAGGAAGATGGCGGCGACAAGGATGCGGCCGATCAGTGGAAGGGATGAATGCGACAGGTTTTGCTTGGAGTTCATGATGGGTCCTCGATGGAGAGAGTGGAGAAGCGGCCTTGCAGATGGCATGAGGGGAGAGTAGGCGCTTGACATCCATCTTGGTAGCCTATATTTGTAGATGTTATCCATCTATGGAGTAGATACATGCTCGATGGCGTCTCGTTGGACCAGTTGCGCACCTTTATTGCCGCCGCCGACGAAGGAAGCTTCTCCGCGGCGGGCCGCAAGCTGCGGCGCGCGCAGTCGGTGGTGAGCCATACGCTGGCCAACCTGGAGGCGCAGATCGACGTGCGCCTGTTCGACCGGGGTGGCCGCTATCCGCGCCTCACGGAGCAGGGCACCGCCCTGTTGGCGCAAGCGCGCCTGGTGGTGAGCGGCATGGATGGGTTCAAGTCCAAGGCACGCGCCATGGCGGAGGGGCTGGAGCCCGAGTTGTCAGTGGTCGTGGACGTGATGTATCCGATGGCTTCGCTGACCGGGGCCGTGGGGGAGTTTCGCGAAGCCTTTCCCCATACGCCGCTGCGCCTGTACGTCGAGGCGCTGGGGGCAGTCCTGCGGCCGGTGCTCGAGAACGTTTGCCGGCTTGGCATCAGCGGCTCCATGCCGGTGGTTCCGCAGGCGCTGGAAGCCGAAAAGCTGCTCGATGTGCCAATGGTCACGGTCGTGGCGCCGCAGCATCCGCTGGCGGCAAGGAAGAGGCTGATCCGGGCAGCCGAACTGGAGGATCACGTCCAGTTGGTGCTCACGGACCGGACCACGCTAAGCGAGGGAAGGGCCTACGGCGTGTTCTCCCCTTTGACCTGGCGCCTGGCCGACCTTGGCGCGAAGCATGCATTCCTGCGCGCCGGCTTTGGCTGGGGACATATGCCCGTGGCAATGGTGCAGCCGGATCTCGACCAGGGCACGCTGGTGCCACTGAGACTGGAGAGCTTTCAGCCCCGGACCCCACCGATTGCCATGTTTGCCGTGTATCGCAAGGACGCGCCGCCGGGCCCCGCCGCCCGGTGGTTCCTCAAGCGGCTGAAAGGGACGTCGGCGCGCGACTGAACGGTCATGCTAGGTATTTGTGGGGTTAGAGGATTGGGGATCCGCATTGTGCTCCCCCACCTGAGCCACAAAATCCTCCCCCTCCGGCAACCCCAGCGAGAACCTCACCGGAAAATTCACAGCAATCCCGCCTTCCCCGGGCACCGGCCGAACCACGTCCCGCGCCTGTACATGCGGATCCTCAAACAGCGCCGTCGCCCCCAGCACCGGCGAGAACGGAATATCCAGCGGCCCGAAGAACGCCTCCCACTCGGCCAGGTTGCGCGTGCGGAACACCGCTGCCATCAGGTCATTGACCTCAACCTTGTGCCCGTACCGCACACCACGCGTGTCAAAGCGCGGATCGCGCAGGGCAGGGAACTCATCGCCCAGCGCCTCGCACAGGTTGACCCAGAATTTGTTCTCCAGGATGCCCATCGCCAGATGCCGGCCATCACGTGTTTCGAAGAGATCGTTCTCCGGCATCACGGTAGGGGATGCTTGGGGCGATGCCTCATGCCCGCGCGCGGCCCAGGCGCCATGGGCGGTCCACGACAGGATCGCGTCATGGATCGAGACGTCCAGATGTTGACCCTGTCCATTCTGGCGCGCACTCATGATCGCCACCGCAAGCGACAGCGCCGCGTAACCGGATGCGGCGTAATCCGACACCCGCACGCGCGGGCGCGAGACCGTATCGTGCACCTGCACCGGCGTCGCCCAATATCCAGCCAGCGCCAGGTAGTTCAGGTCATGCCCGGCGTGGCTGGCATACGGGCCAGTCTGGCCAAAGCCAGAGACCGAACACAGCACGATAGCCGGATTGACCGCCGCCAGCGCTTCATAGCCCAGCCCAAGCCGCGCCATCACGCCGGGGCGGAAGCCTTCCACTACGGCATCGGCATTGCGCACCAGGTCAAGGAAGGCCTCACGGCCTGCATCGGTCTTCAAGTCCAGCGCAATCGAGCGCTTGCCGCGGTTGAACTGCGCAAACACCGTTGGACCAAGCTGCCGCGCGGTGTCGCCAGTGCCGGGCTGCTCCACCTTGATCACATCCGCGCCTAGTTGTCGCAGCAGGCTGCATGCATGCGGACCGGGCAGCAACTGGCTGACGTCGATGATGGTGACGTCCTTGAGGCAGGACCATTCTGGCTTCATACAGGGCCTTGGGGGGAGAAGGGAAGAAGGGGTGCCGCACGCGCGGAAGGTAGCGTGCGGCGCGGAGCGGGCAGGACGCTCAGCCCAGGTCGCCAACCATGCCGATCGACTTCATCAGGTCGCCGTAACGCGCGTTGTCGCTGGCGACCAAGGTGGCGAACTGTGCTGGCGAGGCGCTGCGGCGCAGCTCGCCGGCATTGGCCTTGAGCTGGGCATCGAACACGCCGGCGCTTTGCAGGGCACCGATCGCGGCGTGCAGCTTCTGCGCCAGTTCGGCCGGGAAGTTGGCCGGTGCGAACAGGCCGCTCCAGTTGTCGATGACAAAGCCCGGGGGCAGGGCTTCGGCCATGGTCGGCACGTCCGGGAAAAACGGCGAGCGTGCGGCCGCAGTGACGGCAAGCACCCTGACCTGGTTATTGCGTACGTACTGTGTCGCGGTGCCGAGCACGGGCATGCCGAACTGGGTTTGTCCGGTCAGCATGGCGGTGATGATCTCCGGCGCACCCTTGTAAGGGATGTGCACGGCGTCGCAGCCGGTCTGGTGCAGCATGGTTTCCACCGCAAGATGGGCGATGCTGCCCTTGCCGCCGGAGCCGTAGTTGAACTTGCCCGGCGCCTTCTTCATGGCGGCGATCAGTTCGGCAGCGGTCTTGTAGGGCGACGAAACGGGCACCACCAGCGCGGACGGTCCGCCCGACAGGGCCGTGATCGGCGTGAAATCCTGCGCCGGGTCATACGGCATCTTGCGGTACATGTGCACGTTGATCACGTGCGTATTGGCCAGGATGCCCAGCGTATAGCCATCGGGCGCGGCACGGCGCAGCGCACTGGCGCCGATGATGCCGCCGGCGCCGGGCATGTTCTCGACCACCAGCGGCTGGCCGAGCTTCTTGCCCATCTCCGCCGACAGCGTGCGGGCGACGTTGTCGGGCGTACTGCCGGCGATAAACGGAACGATCAGCCGGATCGGGCGGTTGGGGTAGCTGGATGATGCATTGGCGGCGCGGGCCGGCAGCAGCAGGCTGCCCAGCGCGGCGGCGCCGGCGGTGGCAAGCCAGTTTCGGCGGTTCATGCTTGGTCTCCGTGGTCTTGTCGTATGGTCTTCTCGCCGGCGGCGACCGTGCCGCCGGCACGCTCAGGCCTTCTGCTGCTGCAGCGGTTCCAGGATAGCGCGCGCAATGGTGTTGCGCTGGATCTCGCTGGTGCCGGTGAAGATGCGGAACATGCGCAGTTTGCGGAAGGTCTGCTCCACCGGGTGGCCGCGCGTGACGCCGACATTGCCGTGGATCTGCACGGCCTTGTCCGCCACCTCGAAGCAGCGCTCCGAGACAAAGAGCTTGCACGCCGCGGCCTTCATGCGCAGGTCGGCGCCGGCATCGGCCAGCGCGGCGGTATGCGTGATCATGCTTTCGCAGGCCCACAGCGCGGCGGCCATGTCGGCCAGCATGTGCTGGATCGCCTGGAAGCGCGCGATCGGCCCGCCGAACTGGCGGCGCTGGCCGGCGTATGCCACCGACGACTCATATGCCTTGGTGGCCAGACCCAGCATGCTGGGGCAGTGCAGCAGGCGGTTCACGTTGATGCGCGACATGCCCAGCTTGAAGCCGTTGCCTTCGCCGCCAAAGATATTGGCGCGCGGCACGCGCACGTTCTCGAAGCGGATGTCGCCGTCGATATGCTGGCCCGACATCGGCACGTACTCGTTGCTCACCGTCACGCCCGGCAGGTCCAGGTCGACCAGCACCGCGGTGATGGCCGGCGGCGTGGTGGTGGCGTCGGTCACGCACATGACGATGGCAAAGTCGGCGAATGGCGCACCGCTGATGTAGTGCTTGCCGCCGTTGATGACCAGCTCGTCACCATCGGCCACGGCCGAGGTCCTGATGCTTTGCGCGTCGGAGCCGGAATGCGTTTCCGTCAGTGCGAAGCAGGTCGACTTCTCGCCGCGGATCACGGGCTCGAAGTAGCGCTTGAGCTGGTCGGGCGTGGCGTACTTGAGCATGTTGCCCACGCGCGGCGGGCCGCCCAGGTCGCCCAGCACGTGCGCCGCCAGGGTGGAGCCGCTGGCGGCCAGGTCGGCCTTGAGCGCGCATTGCTCCTGGATGTTCAGGCCCTTGCCGCCGAGCGATGTCGGCAGGCAGGCGGCGTAGAAGCCCAGCTCGCTGGAGCGGCGCCAGACCTTGCGCAGGGTCTCGCGCGGCCATGGGTCTTCAGAACCCAGGCCGAGTTCCTGTTCCAGCGGGCGCAGCTCTTCGTCGATAAAGCGGCGGATGCCGGCGCGGGTTTCCAGCAGTACGGGATTGGTCAGGTGATCGAACATGGCGGGCTCCTTCAGCTCAGTTCTCAATTCACGCGGCGCCCGACGCCTTGCCAGTAGCGTTCGCGCACGATCTTGCGGGCCAGCTTGCCGCTGGCGTTCTTGGGCAGCTCGGCGACAAAGTCCACCGAGCGCGGCGACTTGTAGTCGGCTATGCGCTCGCGGCAGTGCGCGATCAGCTGCTGGGCGGTGGCCTCGCGCCCGGGGCGCAGCGTGACCACGGCCTTGACGCTTTCACCCCAGGTGTCGTCCGGCACGCTGATGACGCACGCTTCCAGCACGTCGGGGTGCTGGTACAGCGTGGCTTCCACCTCGGTCGGATAGACGTTGAAGCCGCCGGAGATGATCATGTCTTTCTTGCGGTCGACCAGGTACAGGTAACCGGCCTCGTCCACGCGCGCCATGTCGCCGGTGTGCAGCCAGCCGTCGATGACGGTCTCGCGCGTCAGCGCGGGCTCGTTGAAGTAGCCGTGGAACACGTCTTCGCCGCGGATCACCAGTTCGCCGATCTCGCCCACGGCAACCTCCTTGCCTTGCTCGTCGACCACGCGCACTTCGGTCTCGCCGAGGGCGCGGCCGCAGGAGGCCAGGCGCTCAGGGTGGTTGGCGATGGCGTCAGCATGGTCGGTGGTGGACAGGCGCGTCACGCCGGAGGTCGATTCGCTGGCGCCATAGCCCTGCGACAGGAACGGGCCGATGCGCTCCCAGGCCTCGCGGATGCGTGCCGGCGCCATCGGGGCGGCGCCGTAGGCCAGGGTCTTCAGGCTGGACAGGTCGGCTTGCGCCAGCGTGGGCTCGGCCAGCAGCATGTTGATCATGGCCGGGACCATGAACACGTGGGTGATGCGCAGCCGCGCCACCTCGGCCAGGAAGTGCGCAGGCTCGAATTTCTCGAACAGCACCAGCGTGGCGCCCTGGTACAGGTAGGGCTGCATCAGCATGCCGGAGGCGTGCGTGACCGGCCCGATCAGCGCCAGCCGGTCGCCGGGGCGGGCCGGGCGGTCCATGCCGGACACCATCTTGCGCAGCGCCGCCATGCGGTTGCCGTAGCTCTGCATGGCAGCCTTGATCTTGCCGGTGGAGCCGGACGAGAAATGCAGCACGGCCAGGTCGTCGGGGGCAGGGGTGATGTCCGGCGACGTGGTGCCGGCGTTGGCCAGCAGCGCTTCATATTCGACATAGCCCGCCGGCGCATCGCCGATGGCGATAAAGGTCTCGATGCTGCCAAAGCCCGCCGTGGTGCGCGCATAGCCGGTGTAGCCGGGGCCGGCGATCAGCACGCGCGGGGTGCAGTTCTCTACCACGTCGCTGGCCTCGGCCGCGGTGAAGCGCGGGTTGAGCGCCGCCTTGACCAGTCCGGCCTTGTACAGCGCGCATTCCAGTTCGACCAGCTCGGGCCGGTTGCGCGACTGCACCGCCACGCGGTCGCCGGGCTGCAGGCCCAGTGCCAGCAGCGCATTGGCCAGGCGCGTGGAACGTTCGTCCAGCTGGCGATAGGTCACCTCCCGGTCCTGGTAGAGGATGGCGGGCTGGTCGCCCCAGTAGCGCGCGGCGCGGCGCAGGAAATACGCGAAACCCATGCTGTCTCCGTTGATGCTTGATGATCCTGGCGAGCGCTTTTACGTGTGCTCGTGCGCCGTAGTCTGTAAGATGGCAGGCATCACCACAATGACGCGTTGGCTATAAAGTCATAACCATCAGGAATGTGATGCAATGGAGACGCGAGACATCGACTACATCCTCGCCGTGGCGGCGCACGGCGGCATCGGCCGTGCCGCCGACGCGCTGGGGATCAGCCAGCCGGCGCTGACCAAGGCGGTGCAGCGGGTGGAGACGCAGGCGGGGCTGCCGCTGTTCGAGCGCACCGCCAACGGCATGACCGCCACCTACGCAGGCACGCGCTTCCTGGAGCGGGCGCGGCGCATCCAACTGGAATACGAGGACGGCATCAAGGAGATGCTGGGCATCCGCACCGGCGAGCAGGGCATCCTGCGCGTGGGCTATTCGCCGTCGATCCCGGGCAGCATGATCCTTGGCGCTTGCCGGCAACTGGTGCGCGAGCGTCCCGTGGCACGGCTGCGGCTGCGCCGCAGGCTGGCGCGCGACCTGCTGGACCTGCTGGCGGCGGGGGAACTGGATGTGGCGGTGGCGCCGGCGCCTTCGGCAGCCTCATCGACCGGCCTGGCGGTGCAGCCACTCTTTGACGACCGGCTGGTGGTGGTAGCTGACGAAGGCCATGTCTTGCTGCAGCGGCGCAAGCTGCGGCTGGCGGACCTGGCGGACCAGGAATGGCTGCTGCCCGAAGGGCATATCACACTGCGCCAACAGGTCGACGCGGCGTTCCGCCAGCGCGGCCTGCCGGAGCCGCAGCCGCGCATCGAGATCGACTTTGGCAGCAGTTCGCTGTTTGCGCTGATGCAGGGTACGCAGATGCTGAGCATCGCCAATGAAGGCGGCGATGCCATGCAGCACGGCCTGCGCGTACTGCCGCTGGGCGTGGAGGAGCTGGACCTGCGCCGTAACATCGGCGTGATCTCGCGCGAGGGCGCCTACCTGTCGCCGCTGGCGCAGCGCCTGACGGTGCTGCTGCGCGAGCACAGCCGCTGAGCCGTCAGGCCCCGGGGGGGAAGCGACTACTGCAGCGGGATCTTCGCCACCGCCGCCAGCCGCTTCCAGCGCTGGATCTCGTCCTTCTGGTACTGCAGCATCTCGGCCGGCGACGACAGGATCAGCTTGGTCGACTGGCGCGTGTAGTACTCGCGCACGTCGGGCGCGTTGCCGGCCTGCGCAAACAGGTCCAGCAACCGCTTCACCACCGCCGGCGGGGTCTTTGCCGAGACCGCCGCGGCCACCCAGTTGTAGGCCAGGAAGTCCGGCAGGCCGGCTTCGACGATGGAGGGCACGTCCGGCAGCAGCGGCGAGCGCTGCGGCGCGGTGTAGGCCAGCGCGCGGACCTTACCGCCACGGACCAGTTCGATGGCGCCGGTGGCATCCACCACGGCGAAGTCGACATTGGCCGCCATCACGCCGTTGATGGCATCGCCCGCGCCCTTGTACGGCACGGCAGTGGTCTTGATGCGGGCCAGTTCGTTGAGCCACTCGGAGTAGAGCGTGTAGGAGATCGAGCCCGTGCCGTAGTTGAGCGCGCCGGGGCGCTTGCGGGCATCTTCCAGCAGCTCCGTCAGCGTGCGGTAGGGCGAGCTTGCCGGCACGATGATCACGCATGGCCCGCGCGACAGCAGCGTGATCGGCACGAAATCCGTCAACGGGTCATACGGCAGCTTGCGGAAGGTGGCGGCATTGGTCGACAGCGTGGAATTGCTGCCGATAAAGACGGTGTAGCCGTCGGCCGGCGCGTTCAGCGCGGTCTGCACGCCGATAAAGCCGTTGCCGCCGGGCTTGTTCTCCACCACCACGCCCTGGCCGGTCAGCTCGCCGATCTTCTTGGCGAACATGCGCGCGGTGGTGTCGGTGCCGCTGCCGGAAGGGAAGGGCACGATAAAGCGGATCGGGCGGGCAGGAAAGGCGTCGGCGGACTCTGCGGCGGGCGCCGCCAGCGGCGTAGCGGTGCCGATGGCCGCCAGCGCGGCGGCAGCCAGTCCGAGGAAGCGGCGGCGGGAACGGAAAGCCTGTTGCATGGTGTCTCCTGAGCGTGGAAAGCCCGGCGTGTTCCCGCCGGTGCAAGGGGATAAACGGGGGGGCTTTAGCGGCGCAGCCCGAGCAGGTCGCGGGCGATGACCCAGCGGTGCACCTCGCTGGGCCCTTCGTAGATGCGCATCAAACGGGTCTCGTTGGCCATCTGCTGCAGCGGCAGCTCCTTGGTCATGCCCATCGCACCGAAGGTCTGCATGGCGTGGTCGATCACGTCCCAGGCCATCTCGGTGGCGAATACCTTGATCATCGATACCTGCGTGCGCGCCTCGTCGCCGGCGTCGATGCGGCTGGCGGCTTCGTAGGTCATCAGGCGGCAGGCGTGGATGCGCGTGGCGGCGTCGGCCACCCACCACTGGATCGCCTGGCGCTGCGCCAGCGGCGCGCCGAAGGTCTGGCGCTGCGGCGCGTACTCGCAGATCATGTCCAGTGCCCGCTGCGCCCGGCCGATGCACCACGCGGCCATCTGCACGCGGCGCGTGGACAGCCGCGCCTGCATCGGCGCAAAGCCCTGGCCCTCGGTGCCCAGCAGCTGCGCGGCGGGGATGCGGCAGTCTTCCAACACCACCTCGTAAGTCGATGCGCCGCCGATCATCGGGATGCGGCGCTCCACCTTGAAGCCCGGCGTGCCGCGCTCGACGATAAAGGCCGAGATGCCGCCGCGCGCACCCCTGGCCTTGTCGGTTACGGCCATGACGATGGTCCAGTCGGCGCGTGCTGCGCGGCTGATCCAGATCTTGCGGCCGTTCAGCACCCATTGGTCGCCGTCGCGTTCGGCGCGCGTGGTCATCATGGCGGGGTCGCCGCCGGCGCCGGGTTCGGAAATGGCGATGGCCGACACGGTCTCGCCGCGCGCGTAAGGGGCCAGGTAGCGCTCACGCTGGGCCTCGCTGGCGCTCAGCATCAGCATGCGCAGGTTGGGCGAGTCCGGCGGCAGTTCGTAGGGCGTGATGGTCTTGCCAAGTTCTTCGTTGACGCCCACCATCGCCACCGTGGGCAGGTCGGCGCCGCCCATCTCCGTGGGCGCATCCAGGCCCCACAGGCCCAGTTCGCGCGACATCGCATCAAGCCGCGCGTGCTCTTCCGGCAGCAGCGTCATCTGCCCGCCGGCGGCTTCGCGCGCCAGCACCGCGGGTTCCAGCGGGATCAGCTGGTCGCGCACAAAGCGCGCGACCAGGTCCTTGAGCATCCCGTGTTCTTCGTCCAGTTCAAAGTTCATGCCTGTCTCCTGCTGATTCGTTATCGTTGGCTGACGCCGTGCGCGAGGCCCAGCTCCTGCAGGACTTCGGCGGTGTGTTCGCCCAGCCCCGGCGCATGACGGCGCAGCGACAGCGGCGTGGCCGAGAAGCGCGCGGCGGGGCGCACTTCGCGCAGCGGGCCTTCGGTGGGGTGCTGCGTTTCCTGGAACAGGCCGACGGCGCGCAGGTGCGGATGCTCGACCAGTGCGTCCAGGCCATAGATCGGCGTGGCGGGGATGTCGAGCGACTCGAACAACGCCATCCATTCGTCGGTAGTGCGCGCCGGCGTCAGCTCGGCCAGGTGACCGTACAGCGCGCGGATATTGGCGTTGCGCTGCGCGCGGTCGGCCACTTCGTAGCGCTCGGCCAGGTCGTCGCGGCCCACCGCGCGGAAGAAGGCTTGCCAGTGGCGCTCGGTGTAGGGCAGGGCGCAGATCCAGCCGTCTCGGGTCGGCGCGGGGCGGCGCCCGCCTTGCAGCAGGCGGGCGTAGCCGGCACCGGCCGGCGCGGGCTCGAAGGTCAGGCCGCCCAGGTGCTCGGCCATCACGAACGCGGTCATGGTCTCCAGCATCGGCACCTCCACCGACTGGCCGACGCCATGGCGCTCGCGGTACAGCAGGGCTGCCAGCACGGCGTTGGCCAGGGCCAGCCCGGTGGTCTTGTCGGCGATCAGGCTGGGCACGTACTCGGGGCGATCGCCGGTGGTGGAACCCAGCGCGACCAGCCCGCAGCCGGCCTGGATGATGTCGTCGAAGGCCGGCTTGTCGCAGTGCGGGCCGTCCTGGCCGAAGCCGGTGGCCACGCAGTAGACGATGCGCGGGTTGATGCGCGCCACCTCGGCATAGCCGAAGCCCAGCCGCTCGATCGCGGCTACGCGCATGTTGTGCACCAGCACGTCGGCGCTGGCGATCAGCCCGCGCAGCGCCTCGGCGCCCTCGGGGGTCTTCAGGTCGAGCACGACCGAGCGCTTGTTGCGGTTCAGCGCCAGGTAGATCGAGCTCATGCCGGCATGCTGCGAGACGCCGTTGGCGCGCATCAGGTCGCCTTCAGGCCCTTCGATCTTGATCACGTCGGCGCCAAAGTCGGCCAGCACCTGCGTGGCCAGCGGCCCGAGCACGACCGCAGTGAGGTCCAGCACGCGGATGCCGTCCAGCGGGCCGGCCGGCGTGGTGCGGGTGTCTTGTTCGTTCATCGGGCCCACTCCTTCAACGGCGCTTGAAAGCAGGGGCGCGGCGCGCGGCCATGGCGGCGACACCCTCGCGGAAGTCCTCGCTGCGGAACTGTCCGTGCTGGATTGCCAGTTCGCGCTGGTTGATCTCGGCGATGCGGTCGGCAAGCCCTTCGCGCAGCGTGGCGCGCGTGGTTTCCACGGCCAGCGGGGCGGAGGCGGCGATCTCTTGCGCCAGGGCCATGGCGCGGGCATTGACCTGCGCCTTTTCCACCAGTTCGTCGGCCAGGCCGATCTTGACGGCGTCGGTGCCGGTGATGCGCCGGCCGGTGTAGAAGAGCAGCGCGGCCTGCTGCTCGCCCACCAGGCGCGGCAGCGTCAGGCTCATGCCGAAACCGGGGTGGAAGCCCAGCCGGTTGAAGTTGGCGCTGAAGCGCGCCTCGGCGCAGGTCACGCGGAAGTCCGCCACCAGCGCCAGCCCCATGCCGGCGCCGATGGCGGCGCCTTCCACCGCGGCCACGATCGGCTTGCGGTTGCGGTAGAGCCTCATCGCATGCGCGTAGAAGCCGCCCGGGTCGTTGGCGACCGCGCCCTGGTCGGCGCCGCTGAAGTCGGCGCCGGCGCAGAACGCGCTGACGCCGGACGCCAGCACGATGGCGCGGCAGTTCTCGTCGTCGTCCAGCGCCTGCAGGGTGTCGGCCAGGCGCCGCATGATGTCGGCATCGACAAAATTGTGCGGCGGGCGGGACAGGACGATGCAGGCTACGTGGCCTTCATGGGTGACCTGGATATCGGCGTCGGTTGACATGCGGGGCGCTCCTCTGTGGTGGATCGGCTCGGGGCCGGGATGCACACAGTATTCGCGCCGCGCGGCCGTACCGCTATACTCGAATTTCACTAACTGAAATTACTGACAATGCCGGACGTCGTGCTGCCAGAGCCCTCCACCCGCCGCGTCACGCACCAGACCGGCCGCTTTACCCGCGACACCGCGGGCAGCCAGTCGCTGGAGCGCGGGCTGGTGCTGCTGCGGGCCTTCCGTGTTGGCACCACCAGCCTGACCAATGCTGAGCTGGCGGTACGCACCGGACTGCCGCGCCCCACCGTCAGCCGGCTGACGCGCTCGCTGGTGGATGCCGGCTTCCTGCGCTATGACGTGAACGAACGCGCCTACCGGCTGGCGCCGGTGGTGCTGAGCCTGGCCGATGCCTTCCACCAGTCCAGCCGCGCGCCGGACATTGCATTGCCGCTGATGCGCAAGGTGGCCGAGGCCGGCAAGGTCAACGTGGGGCTGGCCGTGGGCGACCAGCTGGAGATGGTGTACCTGGCGTCGATCCGGCACAGCCGCGACAGCGTGTCGCGCACGCGGCGCGTGGTGCCGGGAACGCGCGTGCCGATGGAGATGACGGCGATCGGGCTGTCATGGCTGGCGGCGCAGCCTGAGGGGGTGAGGGAGGATCTGCTGGCCGGCATCGCCGCGCGCCAGGGCGAGGCCTGGACCGGCATGCGGGCGCAGGTGCTGCGCGGCATTGCGCAGGCGCAGCGGCACGGCTATTGCACGGCGGCCTACCAGCCCGGGCACCTGCTGGCCGTGGGGGCCGCATTCTCCGGGCCGGACCAGCAGCTGTACGGGCTCAATATCAGCTTCCCGTTCAACGAGAGCGAGCGCAGCCGCGACAATGCCCGCTATGCGGCCCAACTGGCGCGGCTGGTGGCGGACATCCAGGAGGCCTGGCGCCGCGCGGCAGGATAATCGGGCTCAGTACACCGACGGCATGCCTGCGGGCCGGTTCTTGAAGCGCCGGTGGATCCAGTAATACTGCTCCGGCATGGTGGCGATCTGGGTTTCGAGGAAGGCGTTCATGCGGCGCGAATCTTCCTCGACGCTGCCCGAGGGGAACCCTTCCAGCGGGTCGAATATGCGCAGCCGGTAGCCGCGGTAGTCGGGCAGCACTTCGGTGGTGAAGGGCACCACGCGCGCGCCGGTCATGCTGGCCAGGCGCGAGGCCGAGGTCAGCGTGCAGGCCGGCACGCCAAAGAACGGCACGAACACCGAATCGTTGATGCCGAAATCCATGTCCGACGCCAGCATCACCGGGCAGCCGGCGCGCAGCGTGCGCACCACCTGCTTGCCGCTGCCGCTGCGCGGGATCATCTCGGCGCCAAAGCGCCCGCGCTGCGTGCGCGAGATTTGTTCCAGCATCGGGCTGGACATCCTGGTGTACAGCGAGGCCACCGGGTGGCGCATCGAATAGAACATGCAGCCGGCCTCGATGCCGACGAAATGGAAGCCCATGAAGATGGTCGGATGCTCCGCGCACGAGGCCAGGTCGATGCGCGAGTCCAGTTCCACCAGCTTGCCCAGGCGTTCGGCGCTGCCGAACCACTGCACGCCGCGCTCCAGGTAGCTGCGCAGGACGTGGCCGAAGTGGTTCCGTGCCAGCTTGTCCCGCGTGTCTGCATCCATGTCTGGGAAGCACAGGGACAGGTTGGTATGGACAATGCGCCGGCGGCGGCTGGGGATGCGATACAGCAGCTTGCCGATCGCATCGCCCAGGCGTGCGGTGACACCGTACGGCAGGGCGGCGACGAGCTTGAAGACTGCGATGGTGAGCGCGGCCTGGAGCCGGTTTTTCATGAAGATCCTAGGGAGCGGCAGCGGCGGGTGGGGCAATGGCCCTGGGCAGGCGGCTGCGCGGCAATAATTCGGGCGGTGTGCCGGCCGGAAAGGGGCGGCGTGAGTGCGCTGTGGGTCGCTGCGCAAGCGGTCTCCGAAGGGCGCACTGTAGCACGATGGCCGCTGCCCGGCGATGACGGTTACTACCAGTAGCAAACAGAGCGAGATTATTGCAGCGCCTGGGAGATTCCGCGGAAATGCCCTGGCAGGGGCAGAACATTTCCGACTGTGCCGGGTGCGATCCGGAGAAAGGAAAATGACACTGAATAATACGCGCAGGCGGCATCGCCACGCCTGCAATAATGGCCGGCGGGATTATCAGCCAGGCATTGCTCAGGGCTTTTTCAACTCGCCCAGATAGTAATTGACCTCGGCAAGCAGGGCGCGGTGGAATTCCGCCGGCAGGACATGGTCGTCGGTCAGCGACATCAACTGGTTGATGCGCTGGCGGAAGCGCTGCTCGGCGCTGGCGCGCGCCGCCGGCGGCAGGCCCGTGGTCAGCGAGCACAGCAGCTCGCGCATCACCAGCAGGCGCGCGCCGTACTGGATCATGGCATCGCCTTGTGTCTTGAGGTTTTGCGCCAACTGTTCCGGCATCGTCTTGCCCGGCTCGCCAGGCGCGGCCGGCGCGGGAGCTTCGATGGCGTTGTGTTGGTCATTCTTGTCGGGCGCGGCCGCGCCGGTCTTTTTTCCAAGCATAGTGATCCTGAACATGGGCGAGGCTCCCTGATACAAGCGGGGCCGGCCTGAAACGCCGGCGGCCTGGATGGCAGAAGCACTCATCATGGAAGCCTGCCGTGCACCGGACTGTGCGGCGGCAGACACTGGGACGCCGTGCGCGGCGTCAGCCGGCCAACGCAGCCGGCGCGGTTTTGCGGCACTTGCCTGCGCGCGCCGGCGGCAGGCATAGCCCGCAGACGTACCGGTGGCGCGCATCGTCGGCCTGCACGACATACTCACCCCGGCAGTCCCTGCAACGCGCCAGCCGCAGCATGCCGCGCTCATAGAAGCGCACCAGCGTCCAGGCGCGGGTAAAGCTCAGCTGCGAGGCCTCGCCGGTGGCGCACAGCTCTTCGCGGTACATGCGGTAGCTGGACAAGACCGCGCGGATCCCGTCCAGGCTGCCGCGGCTGGTCATGAAGCGGTAGGCGCCAAGCAGCATCGAGGCATGGGCATTCGGGCGCCAGGAGACAAACCAGTCCGTGGAGAACGGCAGCATGCCCTTGGGCGGCGACACCCCGCACAGCTCCTTGTACAGCCGGATCAGCCGCACGCGTGGCAGCGACACTTCGGATTCCAGCACCTGCAGGCGGGCGCCCAGGCCGATCATCTCGATTGCCAGGCGAATCTGCTCCACATCCTGCAGCGTGCTCTTGCCGGGACGAGGGGGCTTGGCGCGCGGAACCGGGGGTGGTGAGCCGGCCACAGCCGTGCCGGCGATATCGTGTGCATCCATGAGTCTCCTCCAGGAGATATATCGGAATGGGCGCGGGCAAAGTGCCGGTTGCTGATCCGGCTTGCCCGGGCCTGTCACCGATAATCATGACCCGGCGTGTCATCGTGCGCGGCACGGTTTCTCGCGGGTCCGGGGCTCAGGTTTCTCGTAGTCGAGGAGGATTTTTGGATCGATCGGGGAGTTATAACCATAACATGCATCAACAATCATATTTCCGCGATTATTGTGTGTCATGTACGGCGCCTGGATTTGACCGTCCCCACCCTGGTGTAGGAGAAGTGCCCGCACGCTATCGGACTGACGCCGATTTCAATGGCAGGCCGATGGACTACGCTGCAAGAACACCAACGACGGAGCGACCCATGGCTGCGAACTTCCTGATCAGGCAGACGGCGCAAGGCTGGGAACTGACGGTCGAAAGTGCCCGCAAGGGCCTGGTGCACTGCGAGGATCGCGAAATCGCCGTCAACATCGGCATGGCTGCGGCCAGGCGGCGTGGCGTCGCGCTGATCGTGCAGGAGGAAGAGGGCGGCAACGACACCTCGCGCGGCATCTCACCACTGGCTGCCTGAACGGGCCCGCCCCGCCCCATAGCGCGGTACGGCCCCGGCATGCCATCAGAACACCCCAAGCCCCAATCCCGCTGCCAGGCCCTCACCCAACTCCGCGCAACGCGCCAGGTCCCCGGCTTCGATTTGCTTGGGCGCAAGGATGCGCTCAGGCGTCTGCGCATGCGTACAGACGATCAGCCCCGGCGCAATGCAGTTGAGCCGCCAGCCGGTGGCGATGCGGTCGATCTGGCGCAGCGCATTCTCGCCATCGCTGCCGGCGCAGATCATGGTGGCGTAGGGGCGGCCGTTGATGCGGTCCAGCGCGGCGTAATAGCAGCGGTCGAAGAAGTCCTTCATCATCCCTGCCATGGCGGCCAGGTTCTCTGGCGTGGCGAAGAGATAGCCGTCGGCGGCAAGGACATCGTCCGGGCCGGCCTCGGCAGCCGTCTTCAGCACGACCGTGACGCCGGGCTGCTGACGGGCCGCGTCAGCGGCGGCCTCGGCCATCT
The DNA here is from genome assembly GCF_000219215.1 of Cupriavidus necator N-1. Classification (NCBI taxonomy): domain Bacteria; kingdom Pseudomonadati; phylum Pseudomonadota; class Betaproteobacteria; order Burkholderiales; family Burkholderiaceae; genus Cupriavidus; species Cupriavidus necator. The sequence goes on from NC_015723.1 coordinate 943,942, forward strand.
GCCGGGTGCCTCCGGTCATGGTGTGATAGACGATCAGCAGCGTTTTCATGCTTGCGTGGGGGCGGTGTGCCGTACGCTAAAGACTGTATCACGCAGGCCGGCGACGACAGTTATCGTAGAATCCGGGGCAGCCATCCTGCGCGCCCGGCGCACGTGCCACCCCTCCATGCCGAAAGCCAAAGCCCCCGCCCTTGACCGCTCCGCCAGCGAGCAGGCCATCCAGTTGCTGGATGCCGCCACCGATCATGTTCTTGCCAATGGCCTGGGCGATCTCTCCTTGCGCAGTGTGGCGGACGCGCTCGGCACAAGCCACCGCATGCTGATCTACTACTTCGGCTCCGGGGATGGCTTCTGGCAGGCACTGTTGCATCGCATCCGCCATGCGGAGCAGGCCGCCCGCCAGCGCGTGATGGTGGAAGGCATGGCTCCCGAAGCCGCGATGGAGGCGGCATGGGAGCGCTATTCCGCTCCAGCCTACCTGCCGATCATGCAGCTGATGTTCGAGATCTACGGCAAGGCCATCCGCGACCGCGAGCGCTTCAGCGGCTTTCTGGAAGACGTCGTCGGCAGCTGGACAACCACGCTGGCGGCGCGCCTGCAGCGCGACCTCGGCCTTGGCGCTGCCGAGGCCGGGCTGCGCGCGCGGGTGGAACTTGCCACCATGCGTGGGCTGCTGCTGGACCTGGTCACCACGGGTGACCGCAAGGGCACGACGGCCGCGCTGAAGTACTTCGCCGCCAGGATGGCGGTGCCTCCCCAAACCGGCAAGTAACGGCTTCTTCCGCGGAAATCCGCGTAAACCCCGATTTTTCCCATTCGTGTACCACGTGGTACATTGCATCCCACGCCTTCGCGAACGAGGCGAATCGTGACAAACCAACAGGGTGCAATATGGATCGGCGACAACTACTGGCCTGGGTGGCCGGGACTGCGGTGGCGATGGCGCTGCCAGGGATCGGGCAGGCGCAAACCTTCCCTTCGAAGCCCGTGCGGCTGGTGGTGCCGCAGGCCGGCGGCACCGGCAATGATGTGCTGGCGCGCGCGCTCGCGGAAAAGCTCAGCCGTGCCTGGAACCAGCCGGTGGTGGTGGAGAACAAGCCCGGGGCAAACGGGATGCTGGCGATCAGCTATGTGATCGGGCAGCCCGCCGACGGCTACACGCTGTTCTTCGCCGGCGTTTCCAACCTGAGCTTCAATCCCTTCCTGTATCCGAAGCTGCCCTACAACCCGGGCCGGGACCTGACCGGCGTGGCGATGCTCGCCAACTCGCCCTTTGTCTTTGTCGCGGCACCGTCGCTCAAGGCCGATACGTTCCAGGATTTCGTGCGGATGGCCAAGGCTCGCCCCGGCGAGATCAGCTTCGCGTCGGGCGGCATCGGCAACTCCACCCACCTGGCGATGGAACTGGTCGCACAACGCACCGAAGTCCGGCTGCAGCACGTGCCGTTCAACGGCGGCGGTGGCTCGACCAGCCTGATGAACGGGCAGACCCCGGTGATGATGAATGTGCTCGCGGGCGTGCAGCCTTACATCGCCGGCAAGAAGCTGGTACCGCTGGCGGTCACCGGCGACAAGCGGCAGCCGGCCTTGCCCGCGGTGCCCACCTTCAAGGAGCTTGGCTATGACGTGCAGGTACCCGGGTGGTACGCGATCGTGGCCCGCTCAGGCACGCCTGCAGGCGTTATCCGCAAGGTCAATGCCGACATCAACCAGATCCTGGACGACCCGCAATTCCAGGAGAAGCTTGCCTTCCAGTTCCTGGATGCAATCAAGGGGCCGCCGTCCGAGGTGGAGCGCCATATGAAGCGCGACGCCGATACCTGGGGCCCGATCATCCGCAACCTTGACATTTCTCTCTGAGGACCGCTGCCATGGCACATCTCACCAAGGCCGTACACGACTATCGCCTGGCGGCGATGCACAGGCTGATGGACAAGCTGCGCGTCGATGCGCTGGTGTTCGGCACGCCAGACTTCTTCCAGTACGCCACCAACTTCCAGCTCGATGTCTGGCCGTGGGAGCGCCCGGTGTTCGTGGTGGTGCCGCGCAATGGCGACACCTTCGCGGTCATGAACGAGCTGTCGACCAACCATATGCGCTTTGCGACCGAGAAGGGCACGGTCTGGCTTGCCGATATCACCTACTATTCCGAGCATCCCCGTGTCTCGAACCGCCTGCCGCTGCCCGCGCAGCTGCCGGAAGTGGTTGCTGCGCTGCTGGGGGCCAGGGGGCTCGGCATGTCGCGGATTGCGGTCGACGTCCAGCATCCGATCCTGGCCGGTGCGCAGCGCTACCTGCCTGAACTCACGCTGCGGCCCGCCATGGCGGAGATGCGCAGCCTGCGCTGGGTCAAGCATGCGGAGGAGCTGCAGGTCATGCGCGAGCTCGGTGCGCTGACGGACTGGGTGCAGGATCGCTACCGCGAGAACTTCCGGCCAGGGCGGCTGGTGCAGGAACTCGACCACGCCATGGCGGCGCTGATGTCAGAGGAGGCGGCGCGGCGCTTTCCGGGCGAGGATTTCGATATCCTCAAATGCTGGACGCTGACCGGGCCGGCTTCGGCATCGCCGCATGGCGATGGCGCCGGATGCGGCGCACGGATCTGCGCCGGCGACACCATCGTCAACCTGGTGCTGCCGCGCCTGAACGGGCTTTATGTCGAGAACGAGCGCACCTGGTTTTGCGGGCGCCCTGGCGGCGAGCAGGCGCGGCTCTACCAGGTTGCGGCAAAGGCCACCGACGCTGCCGTTGCGGCGGCGGTGGTGGGCAAGCGCGTCTGCGACATGGATGCGGCCGCGCAGGCTGTGATCGAGCAGGCCGGCTGCGGGGACTACGTGTTCCATCGCACTGGCCACGCGGTCGGGCTGATGCTGCACGAATACCCGGAGGACATGGCGTTCAATACCCGTCCGCTGCTTGCGGGAGAGGTGTATTCGGCGGAGCCGGGTCTCTATGTCTATGGTCTCGGCGGCTTCCGGCTGGACGATACCGTGGTGGTTGGCGACCAGCCGGAAGTCATCATCAAGACGCCGAAGACGCTGGAATTCGCCACCGTGGACTAGGCGCCAGCCGCGTAGCTCAGTCGAGCGTCACTCCCGTATCCGCCGTCAGTTTCAGAACCACTGGCAAGTAGGCCTTGTATGCGGCCTCCGCCTGCGCCGGCGTATTGCCGAGCGGTTCCGCGCCCATGTCCACGATGCGCCGCTGCATGTCGGCGCTGGCGACCAGGCTGGCGGTCTCGCGGCCCAGGCGGTCGATGATGTCCTGCGGCGTCTTCGCGGGCGCCATCAGCGTGATCGGGCCGGTCAGCCGGAACGGGTCGTCGGCGTAGCCGGCCTCGGCGAAGGTCGGCACGTCTGGCAGGCCCTGTGCGCGGCGCGTGCCGGTGACCGCGAGGGGCCGCAGCTTGCCGGTGGCGAAGTGCTGCTTGAGTGCGGTCACGGAGCCCACCGTCACGTTGACTTGGCCGGCCAGCAGGTCGGTCACCATCGGCCCTTCGCCGCGGTAGGGCACGTGCAGCATGTCCGCCTGGTATTGCCTGGCGAGGTAAGTCTGGATGGTATGTGGCTGCGTGCCCGGGCCCCACGACCCCATGCGCAGCTTGCCGGGCGACGCCTTGGCATAGGCCAGCAGTTCGGCAACGGTCTTGGCCGGCACGCTGCTGTTGACCGCCAGCACGGTGCGCGCGGTGGCGATGTCGGAGATCGGGCGCAGTTCAGTGCGCGGATCGTAGGGCAGCTTCTTGTACAGCGCCAGGTTGGACGTGATCGGGCCGGGAATGGTCATCAGCAGCGTATAGCCGTCAGGCGCCGACTTGGCGACATAGTCGGTGCCAATGATGCCGCCGGCGCCGCCCTTGTTCTCCACCACCACCGTCTTGCCGAGCTGGCGCGACAGGCCATCGCCGATGGTGCGCGCCAGCGTGTCGGTCAGCCCGCCCGGCGGGTAGGCAACGATCAGGTGGATGGGCTTGGCCGGGTAGGCGCCCTGTGCGCCGGCCGGCGTGGGCGTGGCGGCCAGGGCCAGCAAGGTGAGCAGGGGCAGGGCGGCTTGCAGCAGCGGGCCGCGCAGCAGGGGGGCAGCGGTCATCATGATGGCGTTGTTTCCTTGGGATGGATGGTCACGTGTTGCCCTACGTCGAAGGGGATGTCTCACTCCAGCTTGATGCCGCGCGCCTTGATCAGCTTGCCCCATTTGCCGATTTCCTGGTCGATGAAGGCGGAAAACGCGCTGCCCGGCTCTGGCTGCGGCTCAAGCCCCAGCCCCAGCAGCTTCTTGCGGATCTCGGCATCGGCCAGCACGGCCGATGCCTCGCGGTTCAAGCGCTCGGAGACGGCGGGCGGCGTGCCGGCCGGCGCGACCAGGCCGAACCAGCCGTAGCCGACCATGCCCGGGTAACCCTGCTCGGCAAAGGTGGGCGCATCCGGATAGACCGGCGAACGCTGTTCCGAGGCCACTGCCAGCACACGCAGCTTGCCGGCCTTGATAAAGGGCAGCGCCGAGGTGATGGCGGTCAGGGTGGCGTCCGCGCGGCCGGCCAGCAGTTCGGTATAGGCGGTGGCGTCGCCGCGGTAGTGGACATTCAGCAGCTTGAACTTGCCGACCTGCCCGAACAGTTCGGCGGTCAGGTGCGGGCCCGAGCCTGCGCCCGGGGAGGCCAGCGTCACGCCATCCGGCTTGTCCCGGGCCATGCGCACGAAGTCGGACACGGTGCGAGCCGGCGAGCTGGCATTGACGATCAGGAAGACCGGCCCCAGCACGCGCGGCCCCACTGGCACGAAGTCCTTGTGGACGTCGTAGCGCTGAGCGATGCCTGCCGCGGTATTGATGGCGAAGGGCGCGGCGGCCCACAGCAGCGTGTAGCCGTCCGGCGCGGCATGGGCCACCTGCTCGGTGGCCAGGCGCGTGCCGGCGCCAGGCTTGTTCTCCACCACCACCTGTTGGCCAAGCTTGTGGCCAAGTGCCTCGGCAAGAATGCGGGCAGAGATGTCATTGGAGCCGCCAGCGCCATATGGCGACACCAGCTTGACCGGCCGCGACGGATACGTTTGCGCCTGCGCGGGGCTGGCCAGGCACAGCATCGCCAGGCCGGCCGTCAGCACGGCCCGGGCGAAGATTGAGGTCCGATTCATGATGCTTCCTTCATGCGGCGGATGGGTGGATAGCGGAAGGTGCGTTCCAGGTGCGTGATACCGGGCACGTAGAGACGCAACGCTACATAGAACGGCTCCGCGGGTGCCGGCAGCCAGTTACCGGCCAGGGCGTTCTCCGAAGGGGGCTGCGCGCCCAGCACGATGCGCAGGCTGCCATCGGGCGCCGAGCGCAGGGCCGGCGAGCGGTCGCCCAGCGAGTAGCGCTGCAGGGGGTTCTCGACCAGCATGCAGTCCGATTTGCGGTACATGGTCAGCGACCAGAATGCGCCCGCCTGGGGTAGTCCTTGCGGGGGAAACACCAGTTCATACTGGTGCGTGCCGTCCAGCGGCAAGCCGTCGCCATCGCAATCGGCCATCAGGTACATGGCTTCCTCAACGCCTAGCGCACCAATGTAGTTGCGCGCCACTTCGGCGCGCAGAGCGTAGTGGGTGCCGAACGAGGTGCGGATTTCCACCGGCAGGAACCAGCCGCCGCCCAGCGCGGAGGCCCTGGGCGCGGCCAGTTCCGCGTCGACCTGCGTCAGCGCGGTGGCCAGTGCCGCGCGCTGTGCCCCGGTCAGCGGCGCATTGCTGCCGATGCCGGCCGGGGCAAAGGCGCGGACCAGTTCGGCTTCGGCGGCGGGTGGCGGGTTCTCGCGCAGCATGCGGGTGACGACGGCGGCGTAGCGGTCGGGATCGGCTGGCCGCTCGCCGGCTTGCATGCCAGCATCGAATACGGTTGCTGCGCTGGTGCCGTCTGGCCGGCGCAGGCGGATGCCGTCCTGCAGGGCATGTGCACCCGGCAAATCGGCTTCGCCATCGGCCAGGACGCGGCCGATGATCCAGACTGCGTTGGTGGGACAGGGCAGCGGCGTTGCGCCGGCCGGCACCTCGCCGCGCCAGGCTGGCCCATGCAGCAGCCACGTGCCGCCTTGAGTGCCGGTGGTGCGGGTGCCGATATAGCCGAACGGGTTGGTATAGGCGTCTAGCAGGCCGAGCACGTAGTAGCGGCCGTGGCAGTCGGGCACATCGAGCAGCAGCGGACCGCCGGACAGGTCGAGCCACGCATTGGTGTAGAGCGTGTCGTTGTTCGGCGTGACGACCTGCCGGTGCTGCGGGCCGAGCAGCGCGCGCACATGCGTGACGGTGTTGATCCAGCGCAGTGTGGAATCGGGCCCGTCGCCGGCAAAGACCCCGGCGCCATCGCGGCGCGGGCAGGTGGCGGCGCGCATGCGCGCCATCTCGTACAGCGGCAGCGTGTAGCGCACCGCGTCGCACGCCAGTGTGCCGAGCTGGTTGTCGTGGGGCTCCATGGCGCGCTCCATCAGGCAACGCGCCGCAAGGGCGGGATCACGTAGTCGCCGGCCATGAAGCCATCGGTCGGTTGGTAGAGCCGCAGGATCAGGTAGAACGGGCCGTCCGGTGCCGGCAGCCAGTTGTCCTGCGCCTGCGTGGGGCGCTGGTGCGAGATGGTCAGGGTGAGGCCACCGTCGGCATCGTATTGCAGCCCGGGGCTGCGGTCGCCCAGTGCGTAGCGCCCGATGGCGTTGTCGGTGAAGAAGCGGTCGGCGCCGTAGAGCGAGACCGACCAGAACGCCTGCGCCGGCGGCAGGTGTCCCGCGGGGAAGTGCAGGGCGTAGGCGTGGCGGCCGTGCAGCAGTTCGCCGTCGGCGTCGTAGTCGGCAGCGGCATAGACGGCCTCGTCGGCGCGCAGTGCGCCCAGGCCCTTCATCGCGGTAACCGCGCGCTGCATCCAGTCGTCGCCATAGCGGCCCAGCAGCAGGCTGTAGGTCCAGCTCTTGCGCGCATGGCTGCGGGTGTTGGCCTCGATCAGGGCCATGCCTTCGTGCCAGGCGCGGACCAGGCCCTGTTGCACCGCAGGCCGCAGCGCGCCCACATCGACGGCGTCGCCGGCGCGGATGCCGCATTTGCGCAGCAACGACAGCAGGCCCGCGGCAGAAGGCTCGGCAGGATACTCGCGCAGGGCGTTGAAGATGTTGGCGAAGAAGTCCAGCGCAGGCTCGCCGCCATCCTGCCAGTCGCGCACGCAGGCGGGCTGCATCCTGGTGCCGCCGGACAGGCGGAAGCCGTTCTGGAAGGCGCTCGCCGCCGGCAGGTCGTCGGCACCGGTCACCAGCACGCGGCCCAGCAGCCAGACCAGTGAGGTGGGGCAGCGCACCACGTGGTCGCCTTCGGCGTGCTGCCCGGGGCCGGCCAGAACGATGTCGGCGCCGGCCGCGGGCACATTGCGCGGGCCCAGGTTCTCGAAGTTGTTGGTCCAGGCGTCCAGCAGCTCCACCACGTAATAGCGGCTGGCGTCCGCCAGTGCGGGCACGTGCAGCGTGACCGGGCCGTCGGCCAGGTTGACCCAGGCGCAGAAGTAGAGCAGGTCGTTGGCCGGGGTGACGATGTCGCGGTCCTTGTGCGTCCACTGGTGCGTGCTGGCCGACAGCACGTTGACGGGGGCACGGCCGTAGCCCGTGGCCTGGGCTACGTAGGTCTGCAGCCGGCAGGTGCGCAGGCTTTCAAACAGCGGATAGGTGGCAAGCACCAGCGGCAGCGCCGCCGCGGCGGTGAGGGCTTCCTGGGGCGTGTCGATGGGTGCGCCGGCAAGGAAGGGCGCAGCGGGTTGGTTCATGGCGTTGTCTCCGTATGCGTGCGCCATGACTTTTTGGGCGGCGCCGCGAATCTTGTCATTGACGTGTCGGAGCATGTTGTCATGACATGTTATGATGAGTCAATGTTGTTATGATAAGTGGATGCCCGCATCGGACATGACGTGAACACCACCAATCTCGTGACAACAAGCTCCCTGCCTCGCTTCAAGCAGATCGAAGGCGCGCTGCGCCAGCGCATCGTCAACAATGAATGGACTCCGGGCATCAAGCTGCCGTCCGAGGCTGAGCTGATGGCTGAATTCGGCGTCAGCCGCATCACCGTGCGCCAGTCGCTGGCATCGCTGCTTGCCGAAGGGCTGATCGAGACGGTGCACGGCAAGGGCAGCTTTGTCAGCCGTCCGGCGGGGCAGGCGGACCTGGGGCCGTTGACTGGCTTTTTCGATTACATGCGTGCGCGCGGGCACGAAGCGCACGGCAAGCTGCTGTCGACGCGGCTGATTGCGGCGCCGGCCATCGCCACCGATGCGCTGCGCCTGCCACCGGGAACAAAGCTGCTGTGCGTGACCATGCTCAAGTCAGTGGCAGGCACCCCGGTGGCGGTGGGCATGACGATGGCGCCCGAACCCCTGATGCGCGCGATCCTGGAGCACGACCTTGAACGTCACGATGCACTGATGATCGTGGAAGCCCGCCTGGGTTATCGCCTCAAGTACCTGCACACGGAGAGCGCGGCAATCCCTGCCAATGCCGAAACCGCGCGCCGCCTCAAGGTGGCGCCCGGCGAGCCGCTGCTGCGCATCCGGTTCACGCCGCACGACATCGACGACAAGCCGCTGGCTTTCTCCGAGTTCATGTTTCGTGGCGACAAGTTCACCTACAAGGCTTGCGTGCGGCGCTAGCGCTGCCTGGCAGTGGCGCCAGGGGAACTTTTGTGCCGATGCCGTGGCCTGAACGGCATCGGCGCCGGCGTTAGAATGTGGCGTCCAGTTCTGCCACAGCCCAGGAGTTCAAGATGCTTTCGCCGCTTTTTCCGCGTTCCCTGTCCACCGCGCTGGTGATGGCGTTGTCGGTCACGTGCGCGTCGGCGGCGCTGGCTGCGGGGCAGGACGGCGCACCAAAGCCGCGCGGCAAGGACGAGGCCCCGGAGGCCCCGGTTGCCTGCATGAAGGCGGTCAAGGCAGCGCTGCCCAATCCCGCCAGCTTCAAGTGGATCGGCGGCAAGACCCGCAAGGTGGCCGAAGACGCCTACAGCGTGGTGGCCGACGTCGAATACCTGGCGCAGGACGGCGCCGTGCGCAAGGCCAAGGTCCAGTGCGACGTGCTGCGCGCCCCGGGCAACCAGTTCGTGGTGCCCAAGGTCAGGCTGCCGTAATAGGGCTAGCTGGCCGGCATCCGCTCGAATGCCTGCAGTGAAGGATCGATGGCGTCCCACGCCGGCGCGCGGGCGCTGTAGGTGAGGACCTGCGGCACGAAGCGGTCCGGGTCGTCCAGGCTGCCCGCGTGGACCGCGATCAGCTCCGGCATCGCGGCAAAGCGCAGGAAGACCGGCGTGCCGCAGACCGGGCAAAAGGCGTGGACCTTCACGTTGCCGCTGTCGCCCGCGACCTCCCAGTGCGTGGCTTCACCAGCGATGGTCATCTCGGCGCGCGCGGGAAAGGTCAGGTAGGAGCCGTGCCCGGTGCCGCTGCGCCGCTGGCAGTCGCGGCACTGGCAGTGGTTCTGGAAGACGGGCGCGTGCCTGGTTGCGTAGCGGATCGCGCCGCACGCGCATCCGCCGGTGTAGGGCTGGGTCATGAGCAACTCCCGGTTCAGGCTGCCTTCGGCTTGGCGAAGACGTCGATGGCCTGCCCTGTTTCCAGAAGGGACTTCAGGCTGGAAAGAACAATCGGCCAGCCCTGCCTGATGGCCTTGTCCATCCCGCTGCCGGCCTCGAGTTCGTCATGGGTGACGGTCAGCCGCACCATCTCCTCGTACGCCTCGATGTCGAAGCTCACGCGGCTGTAGCTGGCCGGATCGGCGGCCTGCGAGGGGCTCGCCCACGTGATGACCAGGCGCGTCGGCGGCGCGGCCTCGACTACCTTGCCGACCACCTGGACCGTGCGCTGCTCGTTGGCGCGCACGTGCTCCCAGGCCGATCCGGGCTTCCAGTCGGAGACGTTCTCGTGGCCCCAGTAGCGTCGCGCGATCTCCGGTTTCGTGATGGCCTCGAACACTTTATCCGGCGTCGAGCGGATGTAGGTCACATAAACGAAGCTGGTCTTCTCCTGGCTCATTGCTGATCTCCTTCGAGTTCGTTCTTCAGGTCGTGCAGCAGGCTGAGCCGCTGACGTTCGAATTTCCGCACCCAGCGCTCGTAGACCTCGTGCAGCGGCACCGGGTTGATGAAATGCAGCTTCTCCCGGCCACGCCGGACCGTGCTCACCAGGTTGGCCGCCTCGAGGATCCCGAGGTGCTGGGTGGCTGATTGCCGCGCCATGTTCAGGTGCTCGCAGAGTTCGCCCAGCGTCTGCCCGTTCCGCTCGTACAGCAGGTCGAGCAGCTTTCTGCGTGTCGGGTCGCCCAGCGCCTTGAAAACCTTGTCAGCGTCCATCCCATCCGTTGTGTTTGTGCATGAGGGGAGTATATGCAGGCAAATACCTGCATGTCAATCAGCGCGTCAGGCCAACGCAGCACAGCCAATTGCAGGCAAAAGTGGACACTGTCCATTTCATTTGCTAGGCTATGTGTACGGCATCCACAAGCATCTGTGGCTGCAACCCAAGGGGACCGCGAATGAAGACCGAAGCGCAGAAGGAGCACCGCTGGCTGCGACGGCTGGTGGGCAACTGGATCGCCGAAGGCGACGCATCGATGGGACCGGACCAGCCGGTGCAGAAGTGGGAGATCCCCGAGCGCGTGAGCAGCGTCGGCGACGTCTGGGTCCAGTGCGTGACGCAGGGCGACATGCCCGGCTGCGGCCCGTCCACCACGGTCATGACGCTCGGCTACGACCCCGCCCGCAAGCATTTCGTGGGGACCTTCATCGGCTCGATGATGACCCACCTGTGGATCTATGAAGGCGAGCTCGACAGCGGCGGCCAGCAACTGACGCTGCGTGCCGAGGGGCCGGATTGTTCCGGCAATGGCCGCATCGCCCAGTACCGCGACGTGATCACCTTCACCGACGACGACCACCGCACGCTGACGTCCTACATGCTGGGCGAGAACGGCGAGTGGGCCCAGTTCATGAACGCCAGCTATCGCCGCCAGCGTTAGGCCTGGCGGCGCAGTGCCGCCAGCCGTGCCAGCCGCCCGCGGGGGCCGGGCGGATCGTCTTGCGGGCGCGCGGCGCCGCCCTCGGCACGGCGCCGGCGCCGGCGGCGCAGCACCAGCAGCAGCGACGCCGGCACCAGCAGCACCAGCGCCAGCAAGGCGAAGGTGAACAGGCCCGGATCGCGCGCCGCGGCGGCGACGCGGTTCACCAGGCAGGCAGCCACCACAATGCTGGGCAGCATGCCCAGCGCGGTGCCGAGCAGGCAGTCGCGCAGGCTGATGCGCGATGCACCGATCACCAGGTTGACCAGCGCGAACGGTGCAATCGGCACCAGCCGCAGCACCACCATCGCCACCACCCCGTGCTTGCCCAGCTGGTGGCTGACCCGGTTCAGCCGCCTGCCGCCAAAGCGGCGCACGGCATTGCGCCCCAGCAAGCGGCCGGCCAGGTAGCCCGCGCCGGTGCTCAGAACGGTGCCGCACAGCGCCAGCGCGGCGCCATAGAGCGGGCCGAATATGACCACGGTCACCAGGATCAGCAGCGTCACCGGCAGCATCGTCACCGCGCCGGCCAGGTAGACGCCAATCATCGCCAGCGGTGCCAGCGGCATCTCGTCCAGTTGCTCGACCACACTGAGCAGCGCGCGGAAGTCTGCCCATTCGCGCAGCGGCGTATGGCGCCACGCAAACGCCAGCCCCGCCAGCAGCAGCGCCAGCGCCACCATCATCCCGACGCGCCCGAGCACGCGCGGGCGTGCCTCATGGCTGACGAACTCGGCCAGGACCTGGTCGCTGTCGATCGGCTCGATCGGGTCCAGCAGGCTGGCCGCCGGCGAGGCGGCATCGACATCGTCCGGCAACGGCGGCTCGTAGGCTTCCAGCGAGCGCCCGTCCGCGCGCTGCAGGTTGCGGATGGCCGCAAGCACGCTGCGGGTGGCGGCGACCTCGGCCTGGAAGGCTTCGGGTGCCACATCCAGGTGCTCGCCCAGCAGCCGTGCGCGCATGGCGGCAATGGCCGCCTGCACGCGCGGGTCGCCGCCCGACATCACCACGATATTGCACTCGGTATCCAGCCCCAGCGAGCGGTTGCTGAGGTTGGATGAGCCGATGGTGATGAGGTCGTCGTCGATCACCGTGACCTTGCTATGCACGTTGACGCATTCGGGCATCAGGCCCGGAATCGACGGGCAGTACAGGCAGAAGCGTTCCTGCGTGTCGGCTGCGCGCAGGCGGCGGTACAGGCGCGCGCGCAGCACGCCCATGCTGTGCGCTTCGAGCCAGCCGCTCTCGTTGCGTCTCGACACCAGCACGATAACAGGGCCGTCCTCGTGCCCCAGCCGTGCCTCCAGCGCCTTGGCGATCTCGTGCGAACTGAAGTACTGGTTCTCCATGTAGATGCTGTGCCGGGCGGAGGCGATAGCATCGCGCAGCAGCATGCGGATCTCGCTGACACCGGGCTCGTCCTCGCACATGGGCATGGTGCGGGCGATGGCGACGCGCACGTCGGTCAGCTCCGGCGCCAGGCCTGGCGGCCACGGGTCTGACGAGGTGGCCGCAACCGGGCGCGGCTGGCTGCCGCTGGCGCGCAGCCAGCGCGCCGCGCACAGGGTGCCCAGCGCCGCCGCGGCGGGGCCGTCGAGCGCGCACTGCACGTCATGGAAGGGCGGGTAGGGCTTGCCTTCGGCCACGCGCAGCGGCGCGCCGGGGGCATGGCAGCTGTCGTCCCAGCGGCGTAGCGTCAGGTCCAGCCCGCCGACAAAGGCGAGCTTGTTGTCGATGACGACCACCTTCTGGTGGTGCGAGGCGCCGGGGGGATGGTTGCCGTCAAGCCGGAACGACAGGTGCCGGTGCGCCTGCCAGTGCGCGCTGGCGGACGGCAGCCACTCGCGCTCCATCGCCATCACCATGGCGTAGTCCCAGCTCAGGATGTAGATGCGCAGTTCGGGGCGCTGGTCCGCCAGCGCGCACAGGAAGTCTCGCAGGCCCGCCGGCAGGCCGTCCTGCGCGCCCTGCGGCACCAATTCCATGCGGCTGTCGATATCCCAGCCCAGGATGAAGATGGTGTGCTCGGCTCGCGGCAGCGCTTCGCGCAGCGCGCGGAAGTAGGCGTCGGCGTCGACCAGCATGGCAAAGCGCTGGCAGGACTCGACGCGCCAGCAATTGCGCCCCGGCTCCGGCGTAAAGCCGAGCGGGGCCTGGCAATCATGCGGAGGGCCAGTGGCGGGGGGCGCGGTGGTGCCGGGCGGGTTGTGTTGCCTCATGTCGCACGCTTCGGGGAGGTTTAGCCAGAAGCGTCGCGCAAGTTCCGTACCGGCGCGGCACGTGGGCTGCCCCCCAAGCGTGCAGGCGGCGCCCCAGGGGGTAAAGGCAAGCCTTGGCCGGTTCAGGCGCGTGTGCGCTTTACCTGCCTTTGTAAGAACGGCATGCCGACGAGGGCGAGTCGGAAGACCCCGCTATGCGGCGAAGACGCTACGACGGATGGCTGCGCCGCAGCGTGGTAGGGCGGGCAATGCCCCAGACATCCAGCAGCGGCTCGAAATGCGGCTTGCTTTCGCGCGGTGCCGGCGCCACGCGCCGCGGCGGCGGCAAGGGCCGGCCGGTCAGCACTAGCGGGGTATCTGCCTCGGCCGGCGATTCAGGCTCTCCGGCGTAGGCGACCACGCCCATCTGGCGGGCGGACTTCAGCGCACGCGTCAGTTCCGCGGCGTTCAGGCGGCTGGCGGCGGCAAGCTGGTGCCGGGGCATGGGCCCCTTGGCACGCAGGCTGGAAATCAACGCCATCACGCATTCCCGGGTGGTTCGATTCATTTCGCTGCGTCAGGAAAAGGGTTGCAGCGGTGGGCTCGCCAATCGAGCCTGCCGCGTACGGTACCCATTCTTTCGCAGGGGTCATATCCTTGCCAACCGGATATGACACTTGTTCACATTTCCGAGCGCAGAGAGGAATCTTCCCTAATCTAATGCCGCGTTTCCGGGTCGCCGGCCGGAAATCTGCGATCCGCGCCGTCGCGCAGGGTCAGCATCGTGCCATGCCGGCGCCACTTGCGCGCGTGCCTGGCATGGATGTCTTCGGCAAGCTCGTGCAGTTCGGCAACCCTGGCGTCGATCGGGTCGGGATAGATGTCCAGCGGGCGGTACCTGAGGAACAGGCGCATGGGGGTCTCGGTTGGTTCTGGATAATGGCGTGCCTTGATTCCAGTATCGGTGACGGACCCATAGCTTTCACGAACGGAGGCGTAACACATTGATTTCACTCAATGTGTTTCCTGCAATGGACTGTTGTGCCCGCATTGGCCGCGGGCCCGGGGAGGTAGGGGGTGGGGCCGGCCGCTGGCGGTGGCCGGGGGGCTCAGTAGCCGATGCGGGCGGTGCCGCGTGCGTCCCGGCAATAGATCTTGCGCTCGCGCACCAGGCCGTCGCGGCCGTGGATGCACAACGGCAGGCCATCCTCGCGCGCGCGCATCCAGCCGGCCGCAATCGCGGCTTCCTGGGTCGGGAAATGCAGCGCGGTGTCGTCGCCACCGTTCTCCAGGCCCTCAATGGTGAGTGCCCATGCGCCGTCGCCGGCGTATTCGGTGTTGTCGGTTGCGGCGGGAAGCACGTGGATGCTGCGTGACGTCATGGTGTTCTCCGGAGGGCTTGGACTGACTGTTGACTTTTAAGCGATGGCGCTGCCGCGGGGTATCCGTCGCTGTCCTACAAGCACAAGCACAAGCGCGTACGCGGTGACGGCCGGTCGCGCCGTCGGCTGACATCCCGGTAGGACGAAAGCCGACTTTGCGCGCTGCGGTGCGTTGCTACGATCCAATTGCCGGTCGGGCAAGCGGCTGCCCGGTCAAGTCATTCCGATCCACTCCATCCTGGCGGCGCATGCCGCATCCACACGAAGCAAGGAGATCGTCATGAGAAAGCTATTCGCATTGTTTGCCCTCGCTGGCGTGCTGCTGGTCACGGGTTGCAACACCATTTCCGGTGCGGGCAAGGACATCGAACGTGGCGGCGAGAAGGTGCAGGGCGCGGCGGAAAATACCAAGCAGAAGATGTAAGTCCCGCTGCCCGCCGCCCGGGCATTTGCCACGGCGAATTCAATGTGCGGCCGCCGCCGGAGCCTGCCCCGCGTCGATGTAGTTGCGGCGCCAGCTGGCGGGCGGCAGGCCGAACTCGCGCTTGAACGCGCGGCTGAACGCGGCCTCCGAGTCGTAGCCGACCGCGCCCGCGACCTCGCTGATGGAACGGTTGCCGCTGCGCAGTTCGGCCGCCGCGGAGCGCAGCCGCCAGTGCGCCAGGTACTGCATCGGTGGCTGCCCCAGCAGGTCGGTAAAGCGCTGCGCCAGCGCCGAGCGCGACAGCCCCACGTTGCCAGCCAGTTCATCGACCGTCCACGGATAGGCGGGCCGCGCATGCATGCGCGACAGCGCCCGCCCCACATAGCGGTCGCGCAGCGCGGCGAGCCAGCCGCTTTCATTGTCAGGCAGAGTGTCGATGCAGCGCCGCACTGCCTGCACGAACAGCAGCTCAGACAGCTTGGCCAGCACCGTGGCGGTGCCCGCACGCGGTTCCGCCGCTTCCGAGGTGGCAAAGGCCAGCGCCGATGCCAGCCATGCCGATTCCAGCCCGCTGCCCAGCCCCACCTTGAACAGCCGCGGCAGCGACGTCAGCAAGGGATTGCCCATGGTGTCGTCGAACCCCAGGAAGCCGCACACCATGCGCGTGGTTTCGCCGCCGCCGCCGTAGGACACGCGCATGACCTCGCCCGGGCTGTTGCGCAGCATGTCGTACACCAGCGGAGCGGATGGCAGTGGCTGCAGGCGCAGGTCGCTGCCCAGTACGTGCGGCTCGCCCTGCGGCACCACCAGCAGTTCGCCGGTATCGACGCGCACGCCCGGGCCGGTGCCGTCGACCAGGCGCGCCCAGCAGACGCCTTCGGTAATCAGGTGGTAGGAGACGACGCGGTCGGCGCGGGGCAGGAAGGCGGCGCGCAATTCAGCATCCGCTTCACTGATCAGGCACCACGGCGACTTGAACTCGCCGTTCAGGAACACGGCGCCGCTTAGCTGCACGGCGCGCAAGAGGTCGGACAAGGCATCCATGGTCACATTCCTCCAGATCCGGTGTTTCGCGCAAGAAAGCCGGACGCCCGATCATACGGGCGAGGGGACCGGGCTCCGATACTAGCACCGTGCCTGGCGCCATACAACGCCGCAGCGCACGTATCAGACCAGCCGGAGACAACACCATGGAAACCCTTTCCGCAGCGGATGCCAGCGCAGGCGCACAGGCCGACTGGCTCGGCCTGGCCGCGACCCTGGGCCGCACCTTCGAGGCGCGCGCGCCAGAGATCGATGCCAGCGGGCAGTTCGTCAGCGCCAACTACGACGACCTGCGCGCGCACCGCTTCTTTGCCGCGGCCGTGCCGCAGGAACTGGGCGGCGCCGGGCTCTCGCACCAGGAGCTGGGCGCGGTGCTGCGCGAGCTGGGCAAGTCCTGCGGATCGACCGCGCTGGCCTTTGCCATGCACACCCACCCGGTGGCCACGGCCGCATGGCGCTGGCGCAATCAGCAAGCGCCGGTGGAGGGGCTGCTCAAGCGCGTGGCGGGCGAGCAGCTGGTGCTGCTGGGCAGCGGCGGATCGGACTGGCTGCAAGGCAGCGGCAAGGCTACGCGCGTGGATGGCGGCTTTCGCGTGGATGCGCGCAAGATCTTCGCCAGCGGCGCGCCGGCGGCGGACCTGTTCATGACCTGCGCCGTCCATGACGATCCGGAGACCGGGCCCACGGTGCTGCATTTCGCGCTGCCGATGAAGTCGCCGGGCGTACGCGTGCTGTCGAACTGGCACACGCTCGGCATGCGCGGCACCGGCTCGCACGATGTGCTGCTGGAAGGCGTGCTGGTGCCGGATACCGCCATTGCCGCGCGCCGCCCGCAAGGCGTGTGGCATCCGATGATGCATACGGTGGCGATGATCGCGCTGCCGCTGATCTATGCGGTCTACGTCGGCGTGGCCGAGGCCGCGCGCGATATCGCGCTGCAGCTGGCGCGCCAGCGGCGCCTGAGCGCGCATGCGGTGGAAGCCGCCGGGCGCCTGTGCAACGAGGCCGATGCCGCGCAGCTGGCGCTGGATGCGATGTTCGCGGCGGCATCGGGGCAGGCGCCGGGCGCGGTCACCACCAACCGCATCATGTGCGCCCGCACGCTGGCCGCGCGCGCGGTGCTGGCGACGGTCGAGGCGGCGATGGACCTGGCCGGCGGCGCGGGCTTCTATCGCGACGCCGGACTGGAGCGGCGCTTTCGCGATGCGCAGGGCGCGCGCTTCCATCCGCTGCAGGCCGGTGCGCAGCAGGAGTACGCAGGGCGCATGGCACTGGGGCTGGATATCGACGCGCCGCCCGGCGAGGTGCGGCCTGCCGCGCAATGATGCCCGCCCTGGCGCCGCTACCGTATGCCACGCAAGCATGCAACGACAGCGGCCAGGACGACGCGGCCCGCGCCATCAGCCACGATGGCGCGGCGCGGCGGGCCTTGCGCGATGCGCTGGGGCAGTTTGCCACCGGCGTTACCATCGTTACGGCCGCGGACGCCGACGGCCAGCCGGTCGGCGTCACGATCAATGCCTTTACCTCGGTGTCGCTCGCACCGCCGTTGCTGCTGTGGTGCCTGGCGCGCAGTTCCGGCAGCCTGGCGGTGCTGCGCGCGGCGCCGTGCCACGCGATCAATGTGCTGGGCAGTGGCCAACTGGCCTTGTGCCAGCGCTTTGCCGCGCGCAGTGGTGACCGCTTTGCAGGCGTCGATTGCCGCCCCGGGCCGTGCGGCACGGTGCTGATCGACGGCACGCTGGCGCATTTCATCTGCCGGCACCGCTCGGTGCGCGTGGTCGGCGACCACGTGATCTTTGTCGTGGAGGTGGTGGCCTATGGCTCGACGCCAGGTGCGCCGCTGGTGTTCCATGCGGGCGGGTTTGCCGGCAGCTAGGCGCGCTTGCCTGCAATCACCAGTGCAATGCCGCCCAGCACCGCGGCCGCGCTCAATGCCAGCCGCAGGCTCAAGGCTTCACCGAGCAGCGCGATGCCGCCCGCCGCCGTAATGACCGGCACGCTCAGTTGCACGGTGGCGGCGGTGGCGGCCTTCAGCCGCGGCACCACGGCATACCAGATGACATAGCCCAGCCCGGATGTGATGGCACCGGACAACAGCGCATAGCCCAGTCCCGCGCTGTCCAGTGAACGCTGCGCCTGCATCACCGCACCCAGCGCCAGCGCCATCGGCACCGCGCGCAGGAAATTGCCCGCGGTGGTAGAGGCCGGATCCGCGGCGCGCCTGCCGCGCAGCGAATAAACGCCCCACGCGATGCCGGCCGCGATCATCAGCAGCGAGGACAGCAGCGGCGGCGCGGCCAGCCCTGGCAGCAACAGCCACACCAGCCCGGCCAGCGCCAGTGCCAGGCCGAACCATTGCTGCGCGCGCATGGGCTCGCCGGCATAGAGGCCATAGCCGGTCATGGTGGCCTGCACCGCCCCGAACAGCAGCAGTGCGCCGGTCCCCGCGGTGAGACGCACATAGGCGAAGGAAAAGGCCGCGGCATAGCAGAACAGCGCAAGCGCGGAGATCCAGTTGCCTTCCACCGGCGGCAGCCGCTGCGCCACGACCGTGCGCACCAACTGGTGCCGCGCCGCGACGATGACCCACAGCACCAGCGCCGCCGCGGCGACGCGGGCCAGCGTAAAGCTGGCCGCGTCGATGGTGGTGCCTTTCAGCGCGAGCCGGCACAGCAGTGAATTGCCGGCAAAGGCGAGCATCGCCAGTGCGGTCAGCACCACGGTGTTCGCGCGCGACATGCGGCGGGGCGGCGGCGTGGTTCAGGCTACGGGCGGCTCGTCGCCGATGGCGAACGAGGACAGGTGCTCGATCGCCCTGACCAGCCCGGAATGATCCCAGCCAGCGCCGCCCAGCCCGCTGCAGACATTGAACAGCTGCTGGCACGACGCCGTGCTGGGCAGGCCCACGCCGAGCTGGCGCGCGGTGGACAGCGCCAGGTCCAGGTCCTTCTGGTGCAGCGCGATGCGAAAGCCCGGGTCGAAGGTGCGCTTGATCATGCGTTCGCCATGCACTTCCAGGATGCGCGAGCTGGCAAAGCCGCCCATCAGCGCCTCGCGCACGCGCGCGGGATCGGCGCCGGCGCGGGCGGCCAGCACCAGCGCTTCGCTGACCGCCTCGATGGTCAGCGCCACGATCACCTGGTTGGCCACCTTGGCCACCTGGCCGTCGCCGGCCTCGCCCACGCGCGTGATGTTCTTGCCCATCAGTTGCAGGATCGGCAGCACGCGGTCGAATACTTCCTGCTTGCCGCCGGCCATGATCGACAGCGTGCCCGCCTTGGCCCCGACCTCGCCGCCGGAGACCGGCGCATCAACATAGTCGGCGCCGAGCGCCTCGATGCAGCGCGCGAACTCGCGCGTGGCGATCGGCGAGATCGAGCTCATGTCGATCACGGTGACGCCGCCTGCCGTGTCGGCAAGGCCGTCAGCGACCCCCTTCTCGCCAAACAGCACCCGCTCCACGTCGGGCGTGTCAGGCAGCATCAGGATGATGGTCTCCGACTGCTTTGCCACCTCCTCGGCGCTGGCGCAGGCTTTCACGCCGGCATCCTGCAGGTCCTGCGGCACGCCGCTGCGGGTATGGGCGGACACGGTATGCCCGCCCTCGACAAGGTGCTGCACCATGGGCTTGCCCATCACGCCAAGTCCGATAAAGCCGATCTTGCTCATGTCAGTGTCCGGTAGTGGTCAGGCGCCAGGCCGGCCGTGCGTCGCGCACGACGCCGGGTTCATCTCTGATGATAGTCAGTCGCAAGCCAGCGCAGACAGCGGCCCCGGCGCAGGCTGCGCGCTGGCGCGCGCGGCCGCCACCCGCGCGGCGGCATCGTCCAGCTGGGCCAGCGTGCCGGCGTCAACCGGGACATGGGTGGCGCGGGCGGCGCGCCAGGCCCGTTCGGGCTCGCCCGGCAGGCGGATGCCATCCTGCCCGGGCTGCAGTCGCGACGCCTTCATCCACTCGGCGAACGCCGCTACCTCATGCCCGAACGACGTGCTGGTGCCCAGGCGCGCGGGATCGAACACGATCGCCAGCATGTTGTTCCAGACCGCATGCTCATGCCGCAGCGTTTCGGGGCGGATGGTGTGGCCGCCGGTGACCGCGGCGCCCAGCAGCTCGCACATCACGGCCAGCACATGGCCCTTGTGCTCGCCAAAGGGCCGCAGCGCGCCTTGCGGCGCGCCGTCGGCGGGGTACATCACGGCAGGATCGGCGGTGGGCTCGCCGTGCGCGTCCAGCAGGCAGCCGGGCGCCACCGGCACGCCCTTGTTGTGGGCCACGCGCACCTTGCCCAGCGCGATCGCGCTGGTGGCGAAGTCCAGCACCAGCGGCGGCTCGCCCGCCACAGGCACGCCGATGGTGAACGGGTTGGTGCCGTAGCGCGCATCGTAGCCGCCGTGCGGCGCCACGATGGGCTTGGACAGCACGTTGACGAAGTGGATCGAGATCATGCCGGCGGCAGTGGCCTGCTCGGCCCAGTGGCCCACGCGCCCCAGGTGGTGCGACTGGCGCAGGCCCATCACGCAGACGCCATGCTCGCGCGCGCGGCCGATAGCCATGTCCATGGCCTGCGCCGTCACTGCCTGGCCCATGCCGCGGTTGCCGTCCAGGCTCAGCATGCTGCCGGCATCGTGCAGCACGCTGACCTGCTGGTTCAGCTGCAGCTCGTCGGCCTGCCAGGCCAGCACATAGCGCGGGATCATGCCGACGCCGTGCGAGTCATGCCCGCTCAGGTTGGCGCCGACCAGGTGGTCGGCCGTCAGGCGCGCCTCTTGTGCGCTGCTGCCCGCGGCAAGCCAGAGATCGGCCACCCACTGGTGCAGGGCGGCGGTAGGGATGCAGTGTTCGCTCATATCGGCCTTGGCTAGGGAAAAAAAGAGCCCCGTGCCGTGTGACGGCAACGGGGCTTCATGATACGGCCAGCGAGAGCTCGGCGGCGCCGGCGTGGCCGGTGATCGGCTACTGCTTACTGGCGCAGCGCAGCTTCGGCAGGTGACTGGCCAAGGATTTCGCGGATACGGGCCAGGTAGGTATCGCCCACCGCGCGGTGCATGCGCGCTGCCTCGGCCGCGAACTGGCGCCGGCTGGGTGGGCGGATGCCCAGGCTGCGGCAGATCGTTGACAGGTAAGGCTTGCGCTGGCCGCCCAGGCGCAGTGCCGCGGTCTGCAGCGCGGCATCGCCGATGCGCCCGCGCAGCCAGGCCAGCACCTGGCGGTCATAATCGTTTTGCACACGGATCAGGTGTTCCATGGACGGGACTCCTACTGTTCATCCATACAGGTACTGTAAATATATACAGTATCCGGCGGGATGCAAGGAGTTTGTCCACGAACACTTTGGCCGCGTGGTCAAGTCGCCTACAAGCCACCCAGGGCGTTCACGGTGAACGCCAGAATCCCCATGTTGAACAGAAACGCGGCCACGCAGTGGCCCAGGACCACCCTGCGCATGTGGGCGCCGGCGATGGTCACGTCAGACGTCTGGAAAGTCATGCCCAGCGTGAAGCTGAAATAGAGGAAGTCCCAATAGCTGGGGTCCTTAACGCCCGGCACCTGCAGCCCGCCCTGGTCGCCGGTGGCGGTCTGGAGATAGTAGAGATGCGCATAGTGCAGCGTGAAAACGGTGTTGGCAAAAAGCCAGGACAGGATGAGCGTGGCGACGATCAGCGCGATGTCGGCCCAGTGCGGTGTCTCGGGGCGCGCGATCAGCGTGCCGATCGCGACCAGGATCACCATCGAGAGCAGCACGGTGATCGCGAGCAGCGCGGTGCGGTTGGCATCGTTGTATTCCGCTGTACGCCGCATGGCCGCAGCATCGGCGCGCAACAGCGGCAGCGCGGCGCCAAGGAAGACAAGGGCCGCGAGATCGAAGCCGATCAGCAGCGCAATACGTGGCTCTGCGCCGAGCGCACCCGCGGTGAAGGTCGCAACAATCAATATGGCGCCGCACAGCAGAAAG
Source organism: Cupriavidus necator N-1 (assembly GCF_000219215.1). Lineage (NCBI taxonomy): Bacteria > Pseudomonadati > Pseudomonadota > Betaproteobacteria > Burkholderiales > Burkholderiaceae > Cupriavidus > Cupriavidus necator. The sequence continues at coordinate 965,991 of NC_015723.1, forward strand.
CGTGCGGGTGCAATGCGCTTGCCGATAGCGAAGCGGGAGGGTCTGTTCATGGGGCAGTTATCCGGATGACCCTTCGTCAGGAAAGGAGGCTGGTCACCCGTGAATAATATCCGTGCCGTGGCGCAGTTTGTAACGCTGCATGCGCCTTTCATTTGACGGTATCGAGGTCGATAATGGCCCTGTGCCATGACCGGCAAGGAGAGACGCCATGACCAAAAGCTCTTCCTCCAAGGATGAATGCGATCTCGCCCAGGGCGTGCCGCTGGCTGACCTTGCTGATGGCGGCATGGTGACAGGCCAGATTGGCGGCGAACCGGTCTTGCTTGTGCGACGGGCTGATGAACTGTTTGCCATCGGTGCGACCTGTACCCACTATGGCGCGCCTCTGGCGGACGGCCTGCTGGTCGGCGACACGATCCGATGTCCATGGCATCACGCCTGCTTCAGTCTTCGTACCGGCGCGGTCCTGGGGCCGCCCGCCCAGGACGATCTGAAATGCTGGCGCGTGGAACAGCAAGACGGAAAGGCCTTCGTCCGCGAAGCGCTGCCGGCGGTGCAGCCACCGCGACTTGCCGCCGCCCAACTCCCTGAATCCGTGGTGATCATCGGCGGCGGCGCAGCCGGGACTGCCGCGGTCGAAACCCTGCGGCGGGAAGGCTATAGCGGCCCCGTCACGCTGTTGAGCGCCGATCGTTCATTGCCGTACGACCGGCCGAATCTATCGAAAGACTACCTCGCCGGGACGGCAAACGCGGACTGGCTGCCAATGCGGCCACCGACGTTCTACGCGGATCACGACATCGATGTGCGCGCCGACAACCGTGTCGTCAAGCTCAGCCCCGCGCAAAAATCCGTCACGCTCTCGGATGGCAGCAACGTAAGCTACGGCGCGCTTCTGCTTGCCGTCGGTGCCGTGCCGATACGGCTCGACGTTCCTGGCGCATCCTTGCCGCACGTGGGCGTGCTCCGTACGCTGGCCGACTGCGACGCATTGATCGCGCGTCTCGGCACGGCACGCCGATGCGTCGTGGTGGGCGCAAGCTTTATCGGGATGGAAGTCGCGGCAGCGCTGCGAACGCGAGGCCTGGAAGTGCATGTTGTCGCGCCCGAAGCGCATCCGATGGAGCGGGTCCTGGGTGCGGCGCTCGGCGGCATGATCAAGGCGCTTCATGAATCGCACGGGGTAACGTTCCATCTCGGGGCCACGGTGGCGGAGATTCAGCCGGATCGGGTGAAATTGTCGACCGGCACGGAGCTGGCCGCCGATCTGGTCGTGACCGGGATTGGCGTTCGCCCCGACGTGGCCTTGGCGCAGGACGCCGGCCTCGCGCTGGACAAGGGCGTGGCGGTCGATGAATTTCTCCAGACGAGCGAACCTGGCATCTATGCCGCGGGCGATATTGCGCGCTGGCCTGACCCGGGAACGGGCCAGCGTATCCGCGTCGAACACTGGGTGGTCGCCGAGCGCCAGGGCGTGGTGGCAGCGCGGAATATCCTGGGACAGCGCCAACGCTTTGCGGCCGTGCCATTCTTCTGGACCCAGCACTATGATGTGGCCATCAACTACGTAGGCCATGCGGAGCAATGGGATCGCCTGGATGTCGACGGCGATCCCGCCGCGCATGACTGTACGGTGACCTATTGGAGCAAGGACAAGCGGCTTGCGGTCGCCACGGTCGGGCGCGACCTGGCGAGCCTTCGGGCGGAGGCCGCATTCGAGCAGGAGGCGACAGGATCCGGGGCGTGATCGGCAACCTAGGCAATCCGCAGGCGTTCGGGATGTGAGTAGACGACCAGGCTGCCACTGCGCACAAAACCGGCCAGCGTCACCACCGTGGATTCCGCCATCCGCACGGCCAGTGCCGTTGGGCCGGACACCGCAGCAAGAATCCCGGCGCCGATCGATGCCGTCTTGAGCACCATCTCGTAGCTGGCCCGGCTGGTGACAATCACCGCGCCGCTCTTGATATCCTCAGTGCCGCTTGCCAGTGCGCCCGCCAGCTTGTCGAGCGCATTGTGGCGCCCCACGTCCTCGCGCACCAGGACCAGCGTGCCATCCGCGCGCAGCCATCCCGCTGCGTGGGTCGCTCCGGTATCGCGCAGCAGCGTCTGGCGGTTGTGCAAGGCGGCGAACGCCGCGTCGAAGACAGACGGGTCGAAGATGGCCGTGCTCTGCACCGGCTGCGGCAGGCGCATGACGTCTTCAAGCGACTCGGTGCCGCACAGGCCGCAGCCGGTACGCCCCGCCAGCGCGCGACGCCGGGTCTTCAGCCTGGCGAAGGCGGCGGAGGCGATCTCTATCTTGACCGTCACGCCGTTCCCGCCGGCTTCCACGTCGATACCGTAGATCTCGCAGGCGTTGTCGACAATGCCTTCGCTAAGGCTGAAGCCGATCGCGAAGTCATCGAAATCGGCGGGCGTAGCCAGCATGACCGCATGCGAGATGCCGTTGTATTCGAGCGCGACTGGCGTTTCTTCGGCAAGGCGGTCGTCCTCGGACCTCACGGTGCCATGACGCCAGCGTCTGACCTCGACGGTGCGCTGCGCCGGTACCTCTTCCATGCCGGCGCTACTGCCTTCCACTGGCAAATCCCGCCTCATCGCCTCTCCGCAATGTGTTTTCCGTGCAGTCGTGGTCATGGATGGCGCTATCTACTTCGAGGCCAAGCCCATTGTCGCGATCGCTGCAGCGCAGCCTACGACTAACCAGAATAGCCGGGTTCAGCAGCTTGCGCCGTCATGAATCGAATAGACCATTTGCTGCGAGCATTTGTGAGCTGTCAAGCATGCAATGGGGAGGGCAGCGCTATTTGTAACCGCTACTTGCCGAGCGGTAGGCCGAGTCTATTTTTATGAAAAGCTCGCCTTGCGGCACGGGCGGCTGTCGCCCCCAGGGGGCCGGTTCACGTTCATGGAGCAGACATGGCTACTCGACGGGAAGTGCCTGGCATCAGGCCGTATGACGGACCCGCTGGTGGTTGGGGTGCGCTTCGCGCAACGACTCAAGCCATACGGCTGCAAATGGATAGCGTCAAGGCGCCGATCACGATGCTCCGGACCAATCAGCCCGATGGCTTCGATTGTCCGGGCTGCGCGTGGCCCGACAAGGAGCACAGGTCCACGTTCCAGTTCTGCGAGAACGGCGCCAAGGCCGTCACCTGGGAAGCGACCAGCAAACGGGTGCGGCCAGAATTCTTTGAAAGCAACACGGTGTCGTCGCTGCTGCAACGATCGGATTTTGAGCTGGAGGATATGGGGCGGCTTACCCATCCGCTGGTCTACGATCGTGCCACTGACACATTTCGGGCGGTCGATTGGGGCGCGGCATTCGCCCGAATCGGTGAAATCCTGCGTGGGCTGTCGCCCGACCAGGTCGAGTTCTATACGTCGGGCAGGGCATCGAACGAGGCAGCTTTTCTGTTCCAGCTGTTCGCACGGGAATATGGCACGAACAACTTCCCCGATTGCTCGAACATGTGCCACGAGCCCACCAGCGTCGGCTTGCCACAATCGATCGGAATCGGCAAAGGCACGGTGTCGCTGGAAGACTTCGATAGTTGCGAGCTCATCATCTCCATCGGCCACAATCCCGGGACGAATCACCCCAGAATGATGGGAACGCTTCATGAAGCCGCACGGCGCAACGTCCCCATCGTCGTGTTCAATCCGCTGCGCGAGCGCGCGCTCGAACGGTTCGCGGATCCCCAGAACTGGCTTGAAATGGCGACTTACGGCTCGACCAGGATCGCCTCGACGTACTATCAGGTCGATGCCGGAGGCGACGCGGCCGCGCTCAAGGGGATCATGAAGGCCCTCCTGGCCATGGACGCGGCTCTGGGAGATATTCTGGACCGTGATTTCATCGCGGTGCATACCGAGGGTTTCGACGCATTTGCAGCAGACCTGGCAGCCACGACGTGGGAAGACATAGAGAAGGCGAGCGGACTCACCCGTGCGGATCTTGAGCAGGTTGCAGACCTCTACGCGAAATCGAATGCGACGATCGTCACCTATGGCATGGGCGTCACCCAGCACAACAAGGGCACTGCCAATGTCCGCCTGATCGCGGATCTGTTGTTCCTGCGTGGAAACTTCGGCAAGCCCGGCGCTGGCATTTGTCCATTGCGTGGCCACTCCAACGTGCAGGGAAATCGAACGGTCGGCATCACCGAAAGACCAACGGACAGTTTCCTCAAGCAGATCGAAGATGCATTGGGATTCAAGCCGCCGCAGACGCACGGACATGATGCCGTCAAGGCGATGCAGGCAATGATAGACGGCACGGCCAAGGCCCTGATCTGCCTGGGCGGCAATTTCGCGGTTGCGCTGCCCGATTCCGGACAGTCCTTTCCCGCGATGGGGAAGCTCGATCTGAGCGTCCATATCGGTACCAAGCTCAATCGCTCGCATCTGCTGGTGGCGAAGGAAACGTACGTGCTGCCGTGCCTGGGCCGCACGGAACTTGATGTACAGGCGACCGGGCCACAATCGGTGACGGTCGAGGATTCGATGTCAATGGTCCACGCATCGGCCGGAAAGCTCACGCCTGCCTCTGAAGAACTGCGTTCCGAGCCTTCGATCGTGGCCGGCATGGCCAACGCGACCATGCCCAACAGCAAGGTCCCGTGGCTGGACCTGGTGGCCGACTATGACAAGATCCGCGACCTGATCGAAAAGACCGTGCCCGGCTTCGAGAACTTCAACGCACGCATCCGGACGCCGGGTGGCTTCCGCCTGCCGCTTCCGCCGACCGAGCGCAAGTGGCCGACGCCGACTGGGAAAGCGATGTTCTCCGTGTATGGCGGGGTGAAAGAGGACGCCGACGTCCTCGGCGGAGAAAATGTCCTGCGCCTGATGACGATCCGCAGCCACGACCAGTACAACACCACGATCTATGCGCTGGATGATCGCTATCGAGGCGTATTCGGGCGGCGCGATGTGCTGTTCATGCATGAAGACGACATGGCGGCACGCGGACTGGAGCATGGTGACCTGGTCGACATCGAGACCATCGTAACCGGCAGGCAACTGCGCTTGAAGAAGATCACTGCGATCGCTTATGCAAACATCGCACGGGGTTCCGTGGCGGCGTATTACCCGGAGGCGAATGTGCTGGTGCCACTGGACTACATTGACAAGGAAAGCGGAACGCCTTCGTACAAGTCCATTCCCGTACGGGTGTTGCGTGCGGAGGTGACTTAACCCTGGGCGAGCTTCTGGCGACCTGGCGAAGCGCGGCACGAGATTTGGCGTGGGAGGAGGGCGTTGTCCGGCGACACGATACATGCATGACCTGACCCAGCAAGTCACTGAACTCGTATGCAGTCCGTTCTGAGATAAAGCTTCCCCACAAGAAAAATCATGATCGTACGGCCAAAGAGAAACTGGTTCAGCATGCTGTTCGTATGGAGCGGGTCAGTCTTGCAGACCATCATTCCGCAGCTGCTCTTCCTGGCTCTTGTCAGCGGCTTCGCTGTCCTGACCCAAGGGCGGATACTGGGCGAAAAGATCCCGCTCAATACCGCCCCTTTCACGCTATTTGGCGTGGCGCTGACCATCTTTCTTGCGTTCCGGAACAATGCCAGCTACGAACGCTTCAAAGAAGCACGCTACCTTTGGGGGCACGTGCTCATCGCCTCACGCTCGCTCACCTCGCAGATACTGTGTTATCTCCCCGAGGACCGCAGTGAGGATCGGATCCAGCTGGTCAATCATCTGATTGCGTTTGCCTATTCGCTAAAGCATGAGCTTCGCAAGACGGACCCGACCCAGGATCTGGTTCGGCTTGTCGGGCGCGACGCGATGGAGGCCTTGCGTTCCAAGCACTATCGGCCGACGGCAATCCTCAATGAGGTACGCCATAGACTCTCGCGCCTGCAATTTCGTGCCGTGATCTCGGAGAACAAGCTCTGGATGCTTGATGCCCAGATCAACGAACTGGCGACGACGGTCGGCGGGTGCGAGCGCATTGCATCCACCCCGATCCCGTTTTCCTACGGGGTCCTGCTGCATCGCACCGTGTACGCCTATTGCATCATGCTGCCATTTGGCCTGGTGGATTCGACCGAGCTGTTCACGCCAATCATCTGCGTCTTTGTTGCTTACACGCTGATCGCGCTGGAAGCAATCGCCGACGAAGTGTCCGAGCCGTTCAGCGAGGCGCCCAACGCTCTGGCACTCGATGCCATCGCACGCAACATCGAGCGCTCGCTGCTGGAGCTGTCCAATCGGGAGATTCCCGAGGAGAAATTACCGGACCGTCAGTATCAACTGACGTAGGGGGCGGCGCTGCAGTCAGTCCGGCGCGCCGAAACGGACCGCGCCGGCTCAATCGACAAGCATTATTTTCCGGGTGCTTGCCCTGTCAGTTCAAGCGGAACCGATGCCTCGCTCGTCAGCATCAGGAACGTCAGCGTTTCACGCAGGTACAGCCGTACCACCTGCTCCGTATGGCTGCTATAGCCGATCGAGAGATCCTCGCCAAGGTGCAAGGCGTAGTCACCGCCGCGGGTCGACATTACACTGCCGCCGCTGATCGCCGGCGCCCAGATGATCTCGCCGCTGACGATCCGCTTGATGTGGTCAATGACCGGGTAGCCCTGGTCGCGCCCGCCCGCGAGCGCGGTGTATGCGTCGGCGCCAAGGAGCACGGAGTAGGGGCCGTCGACGCCCACCAGCTTCAACGCCTCGAGCGCATCGCTGATCACCTGCGGATATTCGTTGACGTCGGCCGGCAGCGTGAACTTCGGATTCGACGAGCCTTGGTGGATGCCAACGACGCCCGCCTGCCGATAGCCGTCGAAGATGGCCCGATCCTCCGCAAAGGCAAGCTGTTTGGCCGCTTCCTTGGCCGGCTGCCAGTCGGAGTCGCGCGCGCCGCGCTCGACGCTGTCGATCGCTTCGCGCTGGAGTTCAAACGGCACGGTCAGCTGGACCAGGGCCCTGACCTCGCGCAGCTTCGCGCCGACGCCCTGCAGCGGCGCCTCGAGGTCCAGCAGGTGCCCGGTACCCACGCCGGCCAGTTCGGGGCCGCCGGGGCCGATCACGTCTGTCACGCGCCGTCCGGCGACGGAACGCTTGAAGGTGCGCGCCACTTCCTCTTCAATTTGAGACCATGCGGCGCTGGTGATTGGGGCGAGTTCGCGGTGCAGGTTATTCATATTCACGGTTCCCTTTGAGCGATCCGATATTCAATGAGCCTTCCCGGTGCGGTGCGGCCGACGGTGAGGGCGCCGGTTGGCTATCACTGACAGCAGGGGCTTCGCGGTCCGCAAGCCCTTCAAGCAGGTCGGCCGACGGCACAAAGAACAGGCTGCCGGTGACTGCCTTGCTGAAGTCGAGCAGCCGGTCGTAATTGCCGGGCGGCAATCCGACGAACATGTTCTCGAGCATCTTCTCGATCGGCGCGGGCGAACGGGCGTAGCCGATGAAGTAGGTGCCGAACTCGCCCGCTCCCGGGCGCCCGAATGGCATGTTGTCACGCAAGATCTTCACCTCTTGCCCGTTCTCGACCAGCGTTGTCAGCGAACTGTGCGATGACGAGGGTTTGATCTCTTCGTCCAGTTCGATGTCGGACAGCTTCTTGCGTCCGATGATCAGTTCCTGTGTCTCCACGGGAAGGGCATTCCACCCCGTCATATTGTGCAGATATTTCTGCACGATGACGTAGCTGCCGCCGGCAAACTCGGCATCCTCGTCGCCGATCACCGTGAAATCGACCGCCTCGCGTCCGGCCGGATTCTCCGTGCCATCGACAAAGCCGATCATCGCCCGCATGTCGAAGTTGCGAAAGCCGTGCACCTCGTCGACGACCTGGATCGCATCGCCAAGCTTGCCGAGCAGTTGCGTGGCAAGCTCGAAGCACAGGTCCATCGAATCGGCACGGATGTGCAACAGCAGGTCACCCGGCGTGGCGATGGCGACGCGATCGCCGGTGCCGAACTCCCGGAACGGATGCAGCGCCGCGGGACGGGGCTTGCCGAACAGCCTGTCCCAAGCGTCGGAGCCGAAGCCGCAGACACAGGACAGGTTGCCTGACGGCACGCGATGGCCGACCGCGCGCACGATGGCGGCAACGTCGGCACACCATGCGCGGACGGTGTCGGCGTGGTCGTCGCCGTCGGTGAGCGTCGCAACGATGAATATGGCGCTGCGGGTGACTGTGCCGGAAACAGCTTGCGGTTCGGGGGAATTTGTAGGCATCGGGCGCTTCTTGTTGGTGAAACCGATACGGTTTTCGGGCTGACGGAAGAGAATTCAACGCATAAGCCTACACGAATTGTGTGGTGCCTCTGACCTTTCATTTCCTCCTGACCAGGCAGTATCAATCGCCGTTGCAAATTGCGCAACGCCGGCGCTGGCGCTCACGTCAGCTTGTAGGATCTGGCCCCTGTTCCCGCAAGTCCGCCACCGTCAACGATGAGATATTCCTCGCGAATGGGGGTGCCATCGAAATAGCTTTCCAGGATTTCCAGCGTGCCAGCGGTATAGCGGGCCTGCGCGGAGAGCGAGGTCCCGGAGATATGGGGGGTCATGCCGTTGAAAGGCATGGTTCGCCAGGGATGATCCGGGGGCGCTGGTTCGGGGAACCACACGTCACCGCCATAGGCGGCAATGTGGCCGGACTTGACCGCACGCACAACCGCGTCGCGGTCAACCAGTTCTGCGCGCGCCGTATTGATGAGGTAGGCGCCGCGCTTCATCCTGGCGAGCATCCTGTCATCAAAAAAATGCATGGTTGAGGGATAAAGGGGTATCTGCAGGCTGACAAAGTCCATGGCGCTCACGAGCGATTCGGCATCGGGGTGGAAAGTCAGGCCCAGTTCCTGCTCGATCTCCGGGCTGAGTCGGTGCCGCTGGGTGTAATGCAACTGCAGGCCAAAAGGCTTGAGCCTGCGCAGCACCGCGAGACCGATCCGGCCGGCGCCGATCGTGCCGAATTGCATGCCTTCCATGTCATAGCTGCGTGACACGCAGTCGGCAATATTCCACCCGCCACGCAAGGCGATCTCATGGGATGGCAGGTAGTTGCGGACCAGCGCCAGCATCGTCAGTATGACGTGCTCCGCCACGCTGATGCTGTTTGATCCCGTCACTTCGGCGACGGTGATGTGGGCACGGGCGGCCGCCTCAAGATCGACATGATCGGAGCCGATGCCCGCAGTCAGCGCAAGCTTCAGCTTCCTTGCCCTGGCGATTCGCTCCCTGGTCAGGTAAGCCGGCCAGAATGGCTGCGAAATGACCACTTCAGCATCGGGAAGATGCTTCTCAAACGCAGAGTCAGCCCCATCCTTGTCGCTGGTCACGATGAGTTCGTGGCCCAGCCCCTCCAGATAGCCGCGAAGACCCAGCTCGCCGGAGACCGACCCCACAAGTTCGCCGGGCTTGAATCCGAGCGCTGCCTTCGAGGTCGGGGCAGTCTGGCCGTTGTCATAGGTCGTGATCACCGGAATGTCATCGCGGACATAGTGCGGCGGATATCCGGAGACCGGATCCGGATAAAGGACACATAGGACTTTCGCCATGAGAGTTCGATTCCTTTCCTGCTTTGCAGCGACATGGTCGGCCAGCCGATCCAGACTGCTGAGCAAGGCCCATGCCTGCGACAGCATCGCTGGGTAGTCGGGAGGTTCCGGCGTACTGCAAGCGCTGCGGGGCCTGTGCGATGGACAAAATGTCCATGCTGAGCCAGGTCTCTCGGGTCAATCTGTCCATCCCGTTGTCACTTAAGGCATCGCTTATAGGCGCGCAAAGAATCGCTGAATTTACCTTAAGTGGCCAGGCAATTATCTTGTCTCCAACGATGCAGGAACACTAAGCGCAGCGGCGTCGATGCACGCTTGAGCAAGCCTCATCGGCCATTCGGATAAGGATAGGAGACCATGCATGTTCACGACGAGGATATTCCCGCGGCAGTCCCTGATGGTCTCCGGCGCGTCAGGCTGTCGGTCTACCTGACGCAGCCATGATCGTCGGCACGGCAGGACATATCCATCACGGCAAGACCAGCCTGGTTAGGGCGCTGTCGGGCATGGATGCCGACCGCCTGAAGGAGAAGAAGGTGCGCGAGGTCTCGATCGAGCCTGGCTATGCGTACGTGCCGCTCGAGAACGGCGACGTGCTCGGCCTGGTCGATGTCCCGGGCCACCAAAAGCTGATTCACACCATGGCCGCGGGCGCATGCGGTATTGACTTCGCGCTGCTCGTGGTCGCCGCCGATGCCGGCGTGATGCCGCAAACGCGCGAGCACCTTGCCATTGTGCAACTGCTCGGCATCCGGCGCGGCGCGATTGCGCTGACCAAGGTCGATCGCGTGGATGACGCGCGGCTGCGGCAGGTGCGCGCGGAGATTGCGTCGTTCCGGCGCGGCAGCATGCTGGAGGATGCACCGGTTTTTGAAACCTGCGCAACGCGCGCCGACGATCCGGGTGTGAACGCGTTGAAGCGGCACCTGCACGCGGCCGCGGCTGCGTCGCGCACCAGGCGCGACGACGGGCTGTTCCGCCTTGCGGTTGACCGGGTCTTCACGCTTGCCGGGCAAGGAACGATCGTGACCGGAACCGTGGTGTCCGGGCGCATCCATGTCGGCGACAGGGTGTTGCTCGCACCGAAGAACGAGTCTGTGCGCGTGAGCAGCATCCATGCGCAGAATCGTCCTGCTGCTGCCGGGCGGGCGGGGCAGCGCTGCGCGCTGAACCTGGCCGGCATCGGCAAGGGCGCGATCGAACGCGGTGACTGGGTGGTCGATGTGCGCCTGGCACGGGCGTCGGAGCGCATCGATGTGATGCTGACCCTGTTGCCAGACGCCCCTGCGCTGGAGCACTGGGCGCCCATGCATATTCACCTGGGCACGCAGCACCAGGTGGCACGTGTCGCGCTGCTCGATGGCCCGACGCTTGCGCCCGGGCAGCGCGCGCGCGTGCAGCTTGTGTTCGAGCGGCCGGTGTGCGCGCTGCCTGGCGATCCCTTTGTCGTGCGGAACGCGCAGGCTAGCCGCACCATCGGCGGCGGAGATGTACTCGATCCGTTCGCGCCCGCGCGCAAGCGCCGTTCCCCGGCGCGGCTGGCGTGGCTCGACGCAATGCAGGCCATGCTTGACACTGGCTCGGTCGGGGCATTGCTTGAGCAGGCGCCAAACGGGCTGTCGCGCGCGCTGCTGGAGCGGCTGAGCGGCATGCCGGCGGCGGCCATCGAACTGCCGCGGGACACGCGCGTGATTGAACTTCCGGGCGACGATGCCTTGCTGGTGTCCAGCGCGGCGTGGCGGGCGCTGGCGGGCCGATTGACCACTGCCCTCCGGCAATTCCACCAACGCTCGCCGGATGTGCTTGGCCCGGAGGTGGCGCGTTTGCGCAGGATCGCCGCGCCGCTCGCGCAAGACGCGTTGTGGAGTGCGGTCGTCGATGACGCCTGCGCGCGCGGTGACATCATCAGGAACGGGCCCTGGCTGCACCTGCCCGAGCACACCGTGACGCTCGACGATGCGGATCGCTCGCTTGCCGCGACATTGCAGCAGGACATGAAAGCGGGGCGCTTCGATCCGCCATGGGTGCGCGAGCTGGCGAGCGCGCATGGCGTGCCGGAGGACAGGGTGCGGCAACTGATGCGCAAGCTCGCACGTCATGGCGAGACGTTTCAGGTCGTGCACGACCTCTTCTACGATCCGGAGGCGATTCGCGAGCTGGCCTTGCTCGCCGCTGTCGACGCCAGCAAGAACGCCGGCACGGTCGTCGCCGGGGCATTTCGCAATGCCACCGGACTCGGACGAAAACGTGCGGTTCAGGTCCTGGAATTCTTTGACCGTGTTGGCTATACGCGCTTCGACCGTGGCCGGCATCTGGTGCGCACGGACAGTCGTTGGCTGGAGTTGCTCTGACAGGCGACGACTGCCTCCCTACATTCACCAGCAGCGGAGTATGTCTTGAGCGTCAGCACTGAGCAGGTCACCGAAGCCCTGCGCACCGTCATCGATCCCAATACGGGCAAGGACCTGGTGTCCACCCGATCGGCCAGGAATATCCGTGTCGACGGCGGCGATGTCTCGCTGGAAGTCGAACTCGGCTACCCCGCGAAGAGCCAGTTTGATCCGATCCGCAAGCTGGTGGTTGCTGCAGTGCGGCAAGTGCCAGGCGTGAGCAATGTCAGCGTGGCCGTCACCATGAAGATCGTCGCACACGCGGTGCAGCGCGGGGTCAAGCTGCTGCCGGGCGTGAAGAATGTGATCGCGGTGGCGTCGGGCAAGGGCGGTGTGGGCAAGTCCACCACGGCCGTGAACCTGGCGCTGGCGCTGGCGGCAGAAGGCGCGCGCGTCGGCATGCTCGACGCAGACATCTACGGCCCGAGCCTGCCGATGATGCTGGGCATCGACGGCCGCCCGGAATCCGCCGACGGCCAGACCATGGAGCCGCTGGAAGGCCACGGCCTGCAGGCCAACTCGATCGGCTTCCTGATCGAGCAGGACAACCCCATGGTATGGCGCGGCCCGATGGTGACCTCGGCGCTGGAGCAGTTGCTGCGCCAGACCAACTGGCACGACCTGGACTACCTGATTGTCGACATGCCGCCGGGCACCGGCGACGTCCAGCTGACGCTGTCGCAGAAGGTGCCGGTCACCGGCGCGGTGATCGTCACCACGCCGCAGGACATCGCGCTGCTGGACGCCAAGAAGGGCCTGAAGATGTTCGAGAAGGTGGGCATTCCCATCCTGGGCATCGTCGAGAACATGGCGGTCTACTGCTGCCCGAACTGCGGCCACGTCGAGCATATCTTCGGACACGGCGGCGGCGAGAAGATGTGCGCCGACTACGGCGTGGACCTGCTCGGCAGCCTGCCGCTGAACCTGCAGATCCGCGAGCAGGCCGACTCCGGCCGTCCGACCGTGGTGGCCGAGCCCGACAGCCCGGTGGCCGAGATGTACCGCGCCATCGCGCGCAAGGTGGCGATCAAGGTCGCCGACAAGGCGCGCGACATGACCAGCAAGTTCCCAAGCATCGTCGTGCAGAACACCTGACCAGGGTGAACGATTTACGCGCGGCTCCCGTCGCGCGCTGACATGGAGCAATGGCATGAGACGCCTTCGCAACGCCAAGATCGTGGCCACGCTCGGTCCCGCGAGTAGCACGCCCGACCTCATTGACGCGCTGTTCGAGGCCGGCGCCGATGTCTTCCGGCTCAACTTCAGCCACGGCACCCACGACGACCACCGGCAACGATTCGAAGCCATCCGCGCCGTAGAGCGCGAACTGGGCCGCCCGATCGGCGTTCTGCTCGACCTGCAGGGTCCGAAGCTGCGCATCGGCACCTTCGCCGACGGCCCGGTGCAACTCGCCGCCGGTGCTGGCTTCCGGCTGGACCTGGACAGTGCGGCGCCCGGCTCGGCCAGCCGGGTCTGCCTGCCGCACCCGGAGATCTTCGCCGCCCTGAGCGAGGGCGTGGAGCTGCTGCTGGACGACGGCAAGACCCGGTTGCGCGTCGGGCAGTGCGGCGCCGACTTCGCCGAGACCACGGTCGTCAACGGCGGCACGCTCTCGGACCGGAAGGGGGTGAACGTGCCGGACGCGGTGCTGCCGCTGTCGGCCATGACCGAGAAGGACCGGCGCGACCTAGACTTCGGACTGGCGCTGGGTGCGGACTGGATCGCGCTGTCCTTCGTGCAGCGGCCGGAGGACATCCGGGAGATCAAGGCAATCGTCAACGGCCGCGCCGGCATCGTGGCCAAGCTGGAGAAGCCTGCCGCCATCCAGAGCCTGGACCTGATTGTCGCCGAGGCCGATGCCATCATGGTGGCGCGCGGCGACCTGGGCGTGGAGATGCCCGCCGAGCAGGTGCCGTCGCTGCAGAAGCAGATCGTCCGCGCGTGCCGCAAGGCCGGCAAGCCGGTCATCGTTGCCACGCAAATGCTTGAATCGATGATTGCCGCCCCCGTGCCTACCCGTGCGGAAGCGTCAGACGTGGCGACGGCGATCTACGACGGTGCCGACGCAGTCATGCTGTCGGCCGAGTCGGCTTCCGGCCGGTATCCGGTGGAGGCGGTGCGAATGATGAACAGCATTATCTCCCGCACGGAATCCGACCCGCTGTACCGCGACGCCATCGAGGCATCCCACACCCCGCCGCGCGCGGACGCGGCTGATGCCATCGGTTACGCGGTGCGGCATATCGTGGGCTTGCTCAGGGTGCCGGCGACGGTCGCCTATACCAGCTCGGGCTACTCGGCGCTGCGCATGGCGCGCGAGCGGCCGCAGGTGCCCATCCTCGGCATGACACCCCGCATGGCGACGGCGAGGCGGCTGACGCTCACCTGGGGCGTGCATGCGGTGCTCTGCCACGAGGTGCTGGATGTGCCGGAGATGACCGATCTGGCCAGCCGCACTGTGCTGGCGGAGGGGTTCGGGGAAGCCGGACAGTCCATCGTCATCTCCGCCGGACTGCCGTTCCTGGTGGCGGGAACCACCAACCTGCTGCGGATTGCGCAGATCCAATGAGGGGGTAGGGACGCCGCCGAACAGGTACGTCCCGGGGCATTGCCGCAGCGTTGCACGGTCCCCGCTGACAGAGGCCACTGCCACCTCCGTCAGCGGGCCGGGCCGCTCCCCTCCTGACCTCGACTCCCCCCTCGAAGGGGGTAGGCGATGCTGAGGCTTGGCTCATTTGCCCCGACTCTCGTTGACTACGGCTTTGGAAGCCCCCGGCGGGGCCTGCCGAAGACCGGGCAAATGATGGCCATGATGGTATCGAAACCGTGCAAAAGTCATATCCTGCTAATCAGCAGGGTGCCTTTGACGGCGCGCAGGCATGAGTGGCGCCGTTAAAGGCCTTCCGGCTGGCGAACCTCGCCCGGTTTTATCGACGCCAACACTGTACATGCGCTGGCGCGTGGTCTAGTCTTCACGTTGACCCGCGTTCGGGTGAAATCCGGGCGAAGGGGCCAATCAAGGCGCCAGTAAAAGCGCCAGTATCGGGGGTCTGGACTGCCATGAGTATCGAGATCGGAAAAGACATCACTGCGTTTGCCGACCAACTGCTGGACGCCGTATTCCTGGTCGACACGGGCGGCCGCATCCAGTATGTCAGCGCAGCCTGCGAGGGCATTTTTGGCTATACGCCGAAGGATATGGCGGGCGAGTTCATCATCGATCTGGTCATGCCCGCCGACCGGGACCGGACCATTGTCGAGGCCAAGCAGGTCATGTCGGGAAAGAAGCGGATCGGTTTTGAAAACCGCTATCGCCACAAGGACGGCAGTGCCGTCCATATCATGTGGTCCGCCGGATGGCTCCAGTCGGAACGGTTGCGCGTCGGGGTTGCCCGCGATGTCACTGCGCTGAAGAAGGAGAGCATTCTTGACCTTGGGCTGGCGCTTTCTTCCGTCCCGTTGGCGCCCCACGAGCAGAAAGTTTTGCGGCTGCTGTTGACCGACGCATCGGAAAAGCAGATTGCCCAGCGCCTCGGTCTGGCGGTTTCCACGACCCATTCCTATGTGACCGGCATCTTCCGGAAATTCGGCGTCAGGGGCCGGGCCGGGTTGATGAGCCTGTGGCTGGAAAACCTGACCAGGGATTAGCGGTAGCGGAAAACCGAACGCTGGATGGTTTCCAACGGCACAAATCCTAGTCTGTATTTGTCTGATACAAACTAGGATTTGTGCTTGTCGGAAATCGGCGCGGGGTTCGGACACCACGTTGCATGCCGCCGCTAGCCGGCACATAGTCCATCTTCATTCGCGTACTTCGGGCCCCAATCCGATATCTCCACCGGCGCCGCCATCAGCGCCTGAGCAACGGGCACTGCGACTTCGACATCGGCATGAACGCCTGCTCGCCCGGCACCGTGGCCAGCACCTTGTAGTAGTCCCATGGGTACTTGGATTCGGCCGGCGTCTTGACCTCGAACAGATACATGTCGTGGACCATGCGGCCGTCTTCGCGGATGCGGCCGTTCTTGGCAAAGAAGTCGTTGATCGGCATCGACTTCATCTTCTTCATCACCGCCGCAGTCTCGTCGGTGCCCGCTGCCTGCACGGCCTTCAGGTAGTGTGTCACCGATGAATATGCACCTGCCTGGCTCATGTTGGGCATCTTCCTGAGCTTGTCGAAATAGCGGCGCGACCACGCACGCGTGGCTTCATTCATGTCCCAGTAGAAGGCCTCGGTCAATACCAGACCGGAGGCCGTCTTCAGGCCGATGGCGTGGATGTCGTTGATATAGAGCAGCAGGCCCGCCATGCGCTGCGTGTTGTTGCGGGTCAGGCCGAATTCAGAGGCGGCCTTGATTGCGTTGACGGTATCGCCGCCGGCATTGGCCAGGCCCACCACCTGTGCCTTGCTGGCCTGCGCCTGCAGCAGATAAGAGGCGAAGTCGCTGGTGGCCAGCGGGTGGCGCGCGGCGCCAAGCACCTTGCCGCCGGTCTCGTTGATGACCGCGGTGGCCGAGTCCTGCAGCGTGTGGCCGAAGGCGTAGTCCGCCGTCAGGAAGAACCAGGACTTGCCGCCGCGCTCCACCATTGCGCGCGCGGTGGTGTTGGCCAGCGCGTAGGTGTCGTAGGCGTAGTGCACTGACACCGGCGTGCACAGGTCATTGGTGATGCGCTCGGTGCCGGGGCCGGAGAACACCACGATGCGGTTCTTCTGTCTTGCAACCTCAAGCACCGCCAGCGCCGGCGCCGACGCGGCCACGTCGAGGATGGCGTCGACATTGGCGGTATCGAACCACTCGCGCGCCTTGTTGGCGGCGATGTCGGCCTTGTTCTGGTGATCGACCACCACCAGTTCGATCTTCTTGCCCAGCACCTTGCCGCCGAAATCGTCGATGGCCATCTGCGCGGCGGTGGCGCTGCCGCGGCCGGTGACGTCGGCATACAGGCCGCTCATGTCGAGCAGCATGCCGATCTTGACGACGTCGTCAGAGACGGCGGCCCTGGGCTGGGCCTGGGCGGTGCCGCAGGTAAGCGCCGCGGCGAAGGCGAGGGCGCTGGCGGCAATACGGCGGATCGCGTGGCGATGGTTCATGGTGTCTCCCTGATTTAATGTTGTTGGCTTATACCGTGGCGATCGGCGTCACCGGCGACCCAACTGCTCCGGGCAGGCGCAGCGGCGGGGCGGTGAGCTGGAAGCGCGTACGGCCGTTGGCGCGCAGCCAGTCCGCCAGTTCACGCAGGTACCACAGCTCGCCCAGCGGCAGGCCCAGCTTGAACAGGCAGTGGTGGTGCAACGGCAGCAGCGGGTGGTGCTTGTCGCCATCGGGCGCGGGGCGGGCGGGGTAGCGTTCGACCGCGTAGTTGTCGGCGATCAGCGCGGCGATGCCGGCATCGGTGATCCAGTTCAGCAGGCGTTCGTCGCGGCCATCCAGCGCGCAGCAGCTGTGGTGCAGCACGGCTTCATCGGGGTTGCGCTGCATCGACAGCACCACCTCGGCAAAGCCGGTGCGCAGGAGCAGCATGTCGCCGCGTTCGACTTCCACCTTGCCGGCATCCAGCGCGTGCATCAGGTCGTCGTAGCCGACATTGCGGAAGTCCATGCCGAAGGTGTGGGCCAGGTCCACCAGCGCGCCCCGGCCCTGCATGCCCTTGACCGCGAAGTTCTCGATGCCCAGCGCCTGCGCGGCACTGTGGTCGTGGCCGCAAGGGTGCGCGGCGAAGTTGTCGTCCTCGGCATAGTCCACCGGGCCGACGATATGCTCGTTGGCGCGGTAGCCGTTGTAGTAGACGCGCTCCGGGCGGCCGTCGCCGTCGGCATCGAACAGCGCGCCCACGTGTGCCAGCGCATCCCATTGCGTGCTGTATTGCAGGCACAGCAGCACCTGGTCGTCGCTGATGACGTCGGTGGCGGTGGGATCGACCTTGGCCAGCGGGAAGTTCAAATAGGGGATGTCGTCACGGAAGGTAGGCCGCAGCACCGGCGGATGCCGGCGCGGGTTGAGCTTGTTGCCGCCGGGGTAGTCCAGCGGCAGCGACAGGCAGAAGCTGATGCCGGCCTGCACCTCGCGCGCGCCTTTCACGACCTGCTCCGGGCCGATCAGGTTGATGCGGCCGAGCTGGTCGTCGGGGCCGAAGTCACCCCAGTTGGAACCTTGCGGACGTTGCTTCCAGCGCATGAGTCATGCCTCCTGTCGTGTGCGTGGCCGACGGAGCGGCCGGTGTATGGGGTATCAGTGCGGCGTGGCTGCGCGATGTGCGTGGCCACGCGGAAGATCTCCTGTCCGGTTCTCGTGGCATGAAACCGGTTGCATCCTTATAGGCCATATCGCGGGGGATGGTCATTTTGCGGTGCAGCAGGATTTCGGCGAGTTGGCCTCCTTCTTAGTGGCGGACAATGCTGGTTCATGATTGGTTGTCGTACAACATGACAGAGAAGTGGCTTATATCCGTCCTGAAAAAACGAGAGATAGGGAATTCCCGGGGTCATAGGCAGCCATAAGCAGATAGAATGTTGTCAGACAACGTAACACTAAAGGTGCGCGACGCGCGCCAGGCTGGAGATGACATGGCAGTGACCCCGACGGCAGGTGAGCAGGCGGCTCGCCCGCTGTACATCACGATGCACGCGAACGACAACGTTGCCATCGTGGCCAACGACGGCGGCCTGCCGGCGGGAACGGAATTCCCCTGCGGCCTGGTGCTGGCCGAGGGCGTGCCGCAGGGCCACAAGGTGGCGCTGACTGATCTGCGCGAGGGCGACGCGGTGATCCGCTACAACGTGGTGATCGGCTACGCGCTGAAAGACCTGCCACGCGGCAGCTGGGTCAATGAGCGGGTGATCCGCATGCCGGCCGCGCCGGAACTGCACGACCTGCCGGTCGGCACGCGCGTGGCGCCGCTGCCGCCGCTGGAAGGCTATACCTTCGAGGGCTACCGCAATGCGGACGGCTCGGTCGGCACGCGCAATATCCTGGGCATTACCACCACGGTGCAGTGCGTGGAGGGCGTGGTGGAGTTTGCCGTGCGGCGCATCAAGGAAGAACTGCTGCCGAAGTATCCCAATGTCGACGATGTGGTGGGCCTTGAACACACCTACGGCTGCGGCGTGGCGATCGACGCGCCCGATGCCGGCATCCCGATCCGCACCATCCGCAATATCGCGCTGAACCCCAATTTCGGCGGCGAGGTGATGATCGTCAGCCTGGGTTGCGAGAAGCTGCAGCCGGCGCGCCTGATCGGCGCCGGCACCATCCCGATCCAGAAGGAGGGCGAGCCCGACGTGGTCTGCCTGCAGGACGAGCAGCATGTGGGCTTTGCCTCGATGATCGATTCGATCATGGCCACGGCAGAGAAGAACCTGGCGCGCCTGAACGCACGCCGGCGCGAGACCTGTTCGGCGTCTGACCTGGTGGTCGGCGTGCAGTGCGGCGGCAGCGATGCCTTCTCCGGCGTCACCGCCAATCCCGCGGTGGGCTTTGCCACCGACCTGCTGGTGCGCGCCGGGGCCACGGTGATGTTCTCCGAAGTGACCGAGGTGCGCGACGGCATCGACCAGCTCACCGCGCGCGCGGCCACGCCCGAGGTGGCCGAGGCGCTGGTGCAGCAGATGGCCTGGTACGACCGCTATCTGGAGCAGGGCAAGGTCGACCGCAGCGCCAACACCACGCCGGGCAACAAGAAGGGCGGCCTGTCGAATATCGTGGAAAAAGCGATGGGCTCGATCGTCAAGTCCGGCACCGGCCCGATCCATGGCGTCACCGGCCCCGGCGAGAAGGTCACGCAAAAGGGGCTGATCTATGCCGCCACGCCCGCGGGCGATTTTGTCTGCGGCACGCTGCAGCTGGCCGCCGGCATGAACCTGCACGTGTTCACCACCGGGCGCGGCACGCCGTACGGGCTGGCCGAGGTGCCGGTGATCAAGGTGTCCACCCGCAACGACCTGGCACGGCGCTGGCATGACCTGATGGATGTCAACGCCGGCCGCATTGCGACCGGCGAGGCCACCATCGAGGAAGTGGGCTGGGAGCTGTTCCACACGCTGCTGGCGGTGGCCAGCGGCAAGAAGTCATGGGCCGAGCACTGGAAGATCCGCAATGCGCTGGTGCTGTTCAATCCGGCGCCGGTGACCTGAGCCTCGGGTCTGACTGCGCTACGTACGCCCGCGCAACGGTTTGAGCAGATGTGACAGGCCGTTGTGATCCAGTTCGTGCATCAGCGCCAGCAGCGCGCCGATCTGCCCCGGCGGGAAGCCCTCGCGCGCGAACCAGTTCAGGTAGTTGCCTGGCAAGTCGGCGATCACCGTGCCTTTGTGCTTGCCAAAAGGCATGGTGACTGTGACCAGCCGCTTCAGGGCGTCGGCATCGAAATCGGTCATTGGTGGGCGGAAAGTCGGAAGGCTCCACGCTATCACAGTCAGAAGGCGCTCGTGATGCCCATTTGACCAAGCACCTGCGTGCGCCCGCTCGAAGCCGCGTTGGGCCCGAAGAGCCCATTGATCCATGCCCCCGTAGCCGGGCCATCACCTGAAGCCCGTTGATAGACACCTTCGGCATAGACGGCGGTCCGTTTTGAGAAGCGATACATCAGCGTGCTCGTCAGCGGGACAGCGTCATTGTTCAGGAGGATGGCATTTCCCTTCATGTACTGGACGTTGCCACCCAGTGTCCATGCGGGAGCGAGCGACCAGTTTGCGCCGATTTGCCCCTGGGCCTGTGTGTTCTCGGTATGCGCATATAAGACGCTGGTCATGACCGGTCCGAAGCTGTAGCGCATGCCGGCTCCGAAGTTGCGGATGCCGTCTTGCCCGTTGTTCATCTGCAGATACTTGACGTCCGTGTAGGCCGCGCCGGCGGCGAACCAGCCGCTCGAATAGTTGACGCCAAGGCTGACGGTGTTGCCGGAGGAAAACGACCCGGCGACACCTCCA
Source organism: Cupriavidus necator N-1 (assembly GCF_000219215.1). Classification (NCBI taxonomy): domain Bacteria; kingdom Pseudomonadati; phylum Pseudomonadota; class Betaproteobacteria; order Burkholderiales; family Burkholderiaceae; genus Cupriavidus; species Cupriavidus necator. The sequence continues at coordinate 986,831 of NC_015723.1, forward strand.
AAGCCGTACAGGGCGCCGAAGGTCAAGCTGGCAAAATTGGCCGATTGGTACTTTACCGATCCTGGTACCCGAGCGGACCACCCGATCGAAGTCCGCCGATCCAGTGGGGTTGTTCGGGATGCCGAGGGCGGAAAATGCTCCCTGCCGGAAATTGTAGAAGCCGCCATAGGGCAGTGCGCCATCGAAGCCGCCGTTCGCCTCGTGAAAGCCGCCGAAAAGCAGCGAGTCGAACATGAAATCATACTGGTTGCCAAAGGTCAGCTTGCCCCAGTGCTGGTTGGACAGCCCGACCCAGGGAGATCGGTTTCCTTGAGCAACTCGGCTGCCATATCGTCGTGCTGTCCGGCGCGGCTTCGATACCCGGGGCAGTGGTGGAACTCGATGGCGCTCAGGCAGCGTTCATGCATGGGCATGGCATGCAAGCTTACATCAGCCGGCCGGACTTTGCTGTTTTCGGCGGCGTTTCCGACCTGGCGCATCTGCCCGGCCTGGTCGATTCCCTGCGCCAGAAGATGCACTGGCGCGGTGCGGCGCAGTCCAGCATGCTGGCCGGGACCAGCGCAGCGGCTGTTTCGTGAGCGCGGGAGCCATGATGACGACAACGGTTTCTTCGGCAGCGCTTGCGTTCCAGCGGGCGATGCCGGTCACACGCTTGCTGGATTGCGGCATGGACTATGCCGACGCCGTCCGGCTGTTCGACGCCACAAGGCCGGGGAGAGGATTGGGATCGCATGGCCGAGTCGCTCGCCGATGCTCAGCTGGAGCGCGCCGAACACGCTGCCAGGGCCGGCCACCTGGTGACAGCCGCCCAGGCCCAGCCATCCAGGCCAATTTCGAACGCATGCGCTTTCAATCGCACCGCGACAGGATCTCTTGCCCGTTCTCGTGCTGCATGGCGGCGCGGATCCGTTGGTGAAGCTGGAAGACCAGCAGCCTTTCCTGGACGCGGCGCTCACGGACGACGTGACGCTACGAATCTGGCCGGATGGCGAGCATACGATCTACAACCACGCGGCCGAGCGGACGGTGCTGGTGGCGGATTGGTTGCAGACCGGCTCTGCTGAATGGACGCCGCCCGCCGTCAGGCGCGCTGGATCTTCGCTTCCTCCACAGCCGCGCGCACGCACTCGGCCAGCAACTCTGACGCCCGGGTGCGCGTCGCGCGGGCCGTGCGCGCGATCACCAGCGGCTGGCGCACGGTGTCTTCCCGTATCGGCTTTTCCACGACGGCGGTGACCTGGGACGACGCCGGTGCCTGCGTGATCAGCAGCGCCGCGCCCAGTCCGTTCGCCACCATGCCGCGCGCCAGTTCCAGCGAAGTCGCGCGGTAGCGCACCTCGGGCTGCAGCCCGAATTGCCAGAACGGCGCCATCAGGAATTCACGGCTGTGCGGCAGGTCGATCAGGATCAGCGGTTCCTGCGCCAGTTCGTGCAGCGACAGGCTGCCTTTGCGCCTGGCCAGCCGTGAGCCTGCGGGCAGCAGGCCGTAGGGCCGCAGCTCTGCCAGCAGTTCGCGCTCGATGTCATCGGGCATGCCCACATCGTAGGTCAGCGCAAGCTCGATCTGCCCGCCGTGCAGCCAGTCCTCCAGCTGGGCGAGGTCCCCTTCGACAAAGCGTACCGACAGTTTGGGATAGCGCTCGCGTGCCATGCGCAGCACCACCGGCAGGTAGACCGGCGCCAGGGTGCGGAAGACGCCGATCTGCACCTCGCCCGCCGAGGCATCGCCGCTCTTGTCCACTTCAAATGCCGTTGCTGCCCCAAGGATGTGGCGCGCTTCCGCCAGCTTGCGCACGCCGAAGCGGGTCAGGGTCATCCTTGCGCCGACATCGCGGGCGAACAGGGCTTCCTCGAACAGCGTCTCCAGTTCACGGATGGCAACGGAGATGGAGGGCTGCGAGACGTTCAGCAGCCGCGCCGCCGCCGTGGTGCTGCCGGTTTCCGCCGTCGCGGCGAAGTAGCGCAACAGCCGCAAGGAGACACGCATCAGAAAATCCTATAGGTGCTAGTCGAATTTCATATTTTACTTGATAGCCTGCGCTGCGCAGAATCGGTGTCACTGAAACGCAAGCCCGCGGGCTTGCAAGCCCTGGAGGCCAAGACGTGACCCATTCCGACCTGCCGCTTGCCGGCATCCGCGTGATCGATTTCTCGCGCGTGCTGGCGGGCCCTTACTGCACGGCGCTGCTCGGCGACCTTGGCGCCGAGGTGATCAAGATTGAACCGCCGGGCGGCGACGACTACCGCGCGGTCGGTCCCTTCGTCGATGGCAAGAGCGGCCTGTTCTCTGCCATGAACCGCAACAAGCAGAGCATCGTGATCGACCTGAAGACGGCAGCGGGCCTGGCGCTGGCGCGCTCGCTCTGCGCCCGGGCCGACGTGGTGGTCGAGAACTTCCGTCCAGGTGTCGCGGACAAGCTGGGCATCGGCTATGAGGCGCTGCGTGCGCTGAATCCGTCGGTGGTCTACGCCAGCGTGTCGGGCTTCGGCCAGACCGGCCCGGAATCGCATCGCCCGGCCTACGACATCATCCTGCAGGCAATGTGCGGACTGATGGACGCCACCGGCGCCCCGGACGGCACCCCGACCATGCTGGGCGAGGCTGTCTCGGATGCGGTCAGCGGCCTGTTCGCCTCATGGGGCGTGCTGGCCGCGCTGCTGGCGCGCGAGAAGACCGGGCGGGGCACGCATATCGATGTCTCGATGTTCGACGCCACCCTAAGCCTGAGCGCCACTCTGGTTGCGCGCTATGCCGCGACCGGCTTGGCGCCGCGGCGCGTCGGCAACCGCCATCCCTCGTCCGCGCCGTTCGGCGTGTACCGCGCCGCGGACGGTTTCTATGTGGTGGCGGTGCTGAACAACAAGCTGTTCCAGGCACTGGCCAATACCATCGGCCGGCCGGAGATGGCGCAGGATCCGCGCTTTGCCGACGACGAGACGCGCTGCCGCTTCGAGGGGGATCTGCGCGTCGGTCTCGAAGCCTGGTCGGCCAGCCTTTCCGTGGCTGAGGTGAACCGCCTGCTGAGCGAGGCGGGCATTCCTGTCGCGCCCATCCGCAACGTCAAGGAAGCCCTGGAAAGCGACCATGCCGCCCACCGCGGCCTGCTTACCGAAGTGGCCGAGGCGGAAGGCGGCACCGTGCGGCTGCCCTCGCAGCCGGTGAAGTTCTCCGGCTACGGCGCCAACCGCGTGACGCCCGCGCCGGCGCTGGGGCAGCACACCGAAGCCATCCTGGCCGAGCTGGCCAACGCTGCTACGGCGCATCCGCAAGTGTTCAGCAAGGAGAAACAACATGCATAAACGACTGGGCGTCGAACCGGGCGATCTCGAGATTGCCGACGCCATCGGCCGCTTCGCGCAAAGCGAACTGGCGCCGAAGGCGGCCGAGGTGGACCGGGCCGAAGCCTCCACCACGTGCTATGTGCCGCAACTTGCCGAACTCGGCCTGATGGGGATGAACCTGCCGGAACGCTGGGGCGGGACCGAGACCTCGCCCGTGGCACTGATCCTGTCGTTGGTGGAGGTTGCCAAGGCCTGCGCCTCTACCTCGTCGATGATCGGCGCGCACTACCTGGCTACCGATTCCATCCTGATCGGCGGCGACGACAGCCTGCGCGAGCGCTACCTGCCGGATGCGGCCGCCGGCATCAAGCTGGGCGCCTTTGCGCTGACCGAGCCGCGCGCCGGCTCCAACCCGGCCGACATGGCCACGCGTGCCACCCCGGAGGGCGACGGCTACCGACTGCGCGGGGTCAAGCATTTCATCTCCAACGCGGACGCGGCGGACTTTATCGTCGTCTACGCCAAGACCGATCCCGCCGCGGGCACGCGCGGTATCAGCGCCTTCGTGGTGGACCGGCACAGCGAGGGCGTGGAGATCGCTCCTGCCGAGAAACTGATGGGCATTCGCGGGGCGCCGGCCCATGAGGTGGCGCTGGACTGCTTCGTCCCTGCCGCCAACCGACTGGGGCCGGAAGGCACGGGCTTCCGTACCGCGATGAAGGTGCTGGACAACAGCCGCCTGGACGTGGCCGCCACCAGCCTGGGCATTGCCGAGGCAGCGCTGGCCTGCGCCGCGGACTGGGCCAGGCAGCGCCAGGTCGGCGGCGAGCCGCTGGCGCGCAAGCAAGGCCTGCAATGGATGTTCGCCGACATGCGCACGCGGCTGGAGGCGGCCTGGCTGCTGACCCTGCAGGCGGCGGTACGGCGCCAGGACGGCGAGCCCTTCACCGAGCAGGCATCGATGGCCAAGCTCTATGCCTCGGAGATGGTCGGCTTTGTTACCGACGCCGCGCTGCAGATCCACGGCGGCTACGGCTTCACGCGCGAAATGCCGCTGGAGCGGTTGGTGCGCGATGCGCGGATCCTGCGCATCTATGAAGGCTCGTCGGAAATCCAGCGGACGGTGATCGCACGCGCGGTGCTGGCGTAAGCGCCGCTGCAGATCCGACGGCGGGGATCAGGGCGTGGCAGGCGTGTCAGGGCTGTCAGGCGTGGCGGCGGGCGCGGCAGGTGTGTCAGGCGTGGCCGCGGGCGTGGCAGGCTTGGCTTTCCGCGGCCGGGCGCCCGCACTGCGGCGGGCCTTCAGCTGCTGGGCCCGCTTGGCATCCGCCAGGCTGACGACGCCGGCCTCATTGCCGTCCAGGTCCAGCCGCTTGGCGCCTTCCACCATGCACGACCAATAGCGTGCGCCGCTGCACCAGGTGCGGATCGCTTCACGCAGCTCCGCCTCGGTCAGGGCAAGCTTTCCCGCATGCTGGGCCAGATCCTCAAACGTGCCGACCTTCAGCGGCACCTTGGGTGCCGGGTTCTTCGGAAACGCCTTGGGGAAGTGCTTCTGCAGCCGGGCAATCGAATGCACCACCGGATCGACGGGCGGCTTCGCGGGTGCGGCAGCCGGCGCGGCAGCTGGCGCGGGGCGCCGGCGCTTGCCTTCCGTACGTGATTCGGCCTTCGCCTTGTTTGCCAGTTGATCCCTTAGTGCTGCGAGTTGTTCAAAGCCCATGATATTTGCCGTTCTGTGAACCAGAATTGTAGCAAGGCTGGGCCAATGACAGGTTCGGCGGCATTTTGCATGCGGCGGGCATGGGTCGAATACGTCTCTCGCTCCCGAAAAGGCGGGGCCCGGACAGAAGGGCTGGCGGCGGGACGTCCTCACATGATTGCCCTGAGCAGGCGGACCATCCGTTCGAAAATCGAGGAGCAGCGGTGGATTCTTATGCCATGAACGGTGAAACGCCAGACGAGTCGCACCTGCAGCAATCCCGCGCAGCGCTCACCCTTGCTGCGTTAGGCGTCGTCTACGGCGATATTGGCACGAGCCCCCTTTATGCGGTCAAGGAAACCTTCAATCCAGCCCACGGGATTCCCCTCGTAACCGAGAACATACTCGGCGGCATCTCCGCGATCCTCTGGGCGCTGATGGTGGTCGTTTCGCTCAAGTACGTGATCCTCATCATGCGGGCAAACAACAGGGGCGAAGGCGGCATCATGGCACTGCTCGCGCTCGCCCTGGCGTCCGTGAAAAAGGTCGGTCGCTCCCCGACGCCGATCCTGCTCGTGGGCCTGTTTGGCGCGGCGCTCTTCTATGGTGATGCCGTGCTGACGCCTGCCATGTCGGTGCTCTCGGCGCTCGAAGGCATCGAGGTGGGCACTACCGCGCTGCAGCCGTATATCTTGCCGGCATCCGTGGGTGTGTTGATCGCGCTGTTCCTGTTCCAGCGCCATGGCACCGCGGCCATCGGCGCGCTGTTCGGGCCTGTCACGATCGTGTGGTTTATCGCCCTGGCCGCCGCGGGCATCCACGGCATCGCCCGGTATCCAGCAATCCTGGGCGCGCTCAGCCCGCTGCACGCGCTCGGTTTCGTGACGCAGCACGGGTTCGCCTCGTTCGCGGTGCTTGGGGCGGTGCTGCTCGCGTTCACCGGTGCCGAAGCGCTCTACGCCGATATGGGACACTTCGGCAGTGCCCCGATTCGCCTGGCCTGGTTCGGCCTGGTATTCCCGGCCCTTGCGCTCAACTACCTGGGGCAGGGCGCGCTGATCATTGTGAATGCAAAAGCAATCGAGAACCCCTTCTACCTGCTCTTTCCGTCGTGGGCCCTTTATCCGATGGTTGCACTTGCAACAGCGGCAACAGTGATCGCGTCGCAGGCGACGATTTCGGGTGCCTACTCGCTGACGAAACAAGGAATCCAGCTGGGCTATCTGCCACGCATGAACGTGGTGCACACATCAGAGCGGGCGATCGGTCAGATCTACATACCGACGCTCAACGGGATATTGCTTGTTGCGGTTCTGATTGCCGTGCTCGGCTTCGGGTCTTCGTCCAATCTTGCTTCGGCATATGGTGTCGCGGTCACCGGCACGATGCTGGTGACGACGCTTCTCACCTTCTTTGTGATCCGCTACGGTTGGCGCTACAACTTGCTGCTAAGCCTTTTCGCAACTGGCTTCTTTATCGCGGTGGATATGGCTTTCGTTTCTTCCAGCCTGTTGAAAGTTGCCGAAGGGGGCTGGTTCCCGCTCGTTGTCGGGGCCGTGATGTTTGTCGTGATGCTGACATGGGTTCGCGGCCGGCAAGCCCTGTTGGAGCGGCTCCAAAGTACCGACGTACCCCTCAAGTCGTTCCTGGATTCGCTGTTTCTCGCACCACCACCGCGTGTACCCGGCACGGCGGTGTTCCTTACCCCGACACCGGATGTGGTGCCACATGCGTTGATGCATAACCTCAACCATAACAGGGTGCTACACGAGCGCGTCGTGTTTCTTACCGTGAAGATGAAGGACGTACCATCGGTGCCGGTGACCGAGTGCGCGGCCGTTGAACCGCTCGGACACGCCTGCTACCTGATAACGCTGCGCTTCGGCTTCATGAACCGGCCCGATGTTGCGCAGGCGCTCGGCGCGCTGCCTGCGGCGGCTGGCCTGGAGTTTGACATCATGGACACCTCGTTCTTCCTGAGTCGCGAGGCCATCGTCCCTGCAGCCGGCGTTTCCAGTGGCATGGCCTCATGGCGTGAGCGTCTGTTTGCCACGATGAGCAGGAACGCCGGTAATGCTGCAGATTATTTCAACATACCGGCAAATCGCGTGATCGAGATTGGCACGCAGATCGAGATCTAGACCGCAGGCGGTACCTGTTCTGCAAAGGACTCCGTGGCCCAGGCGTCCCGTACCTCGGCAGCCAGTTCATCGGCGCGCCCTTGATAGCGTGGCGAAAAATGGAACGGCGTCACCGCGCGTGCGCCGATGCTGCGCGCAATCAATCCGGCCTGGGCAGCGGTCAGGTGGTTCTTGCGCAGGCCGTGTGCCCGGTCAACGTCCAGGAACACGCTCTCGATGAAGAGCTGGTCGATGCCTTGCATCAGTTGCGACAGCGCTTGCACGTTCTCGCTCGTATAGCGCAGGTCGGTCACGTAGCCGATGCGCCGGCCGGGCTCGGCATCCAGGATCAGCCGGCTCAGCTCGCCGACCGTTCGCGCCGACGCATGGTCGCCGAGCCGGTCCCGCCACTGCACAAGGATCGGCGCATCGTCGGCTGCGCCGGTCAGGACGGCATGCTTGAGTTCGCGCAGCCAGGCGCCGGTGGTCAGGCCGGATGCGGCCAGGCGTTCCTTGTTGACGCCGAGTCGGGCCTTTTCCTCCACCAGGTAGGCCAGGCATGGAGTCCCGTGGTCGACAAAGCAGGCGCGCACCCGGAACGTCGCTTCGTCGTGCACGATATCGCCGGTCCTCGCGGCGCGCGCTTCGGCTTCTCTGGCAAAGCCGTGCCGGCTGGAAAAGCAGGCGCGCCGCACCTGCCGGTCCAGTCCAAGTTCGGCCACTTCGATGACCAGTTCGGTGGCGTAGCGATGCACCACGTTCCAGGTATAGGCAAGCAGCTTGTGCTCGACCTGCGCCAGGAATCCTGGCCCGCCGACCAGCACAATGCGCGGCTTGCGCCCGAGCAGCACCCGCAGCAGCTTGTCGAAGCCAGAGAAATGATCCATGTGCGCATGCGTGACAAACACATGCGACAGGCGCATCAGTTCGCGCGGCATCAGCCGGGCGATGTCGCCCAGGTCGAACAGCAGCGCGCGCCGTTCGTCCAGGAAGTCGACGAACAGCCCCGGGTCGCCAAAGGCATCGTTGACGAGGCGGGCTTCCAGCAAAGGGCGCATGATCAATCGCGGTGCGACCGGCACCAGGCTCAGGCAAAGGCGCATGCTGGTCCGGGCTGCCAGTCACCGCCCGGTCGGCTGGCGCAGCAGCTTCTGCACGATTCGCTCATGCTCCTCCAGCGCCGCGTCAAGCGTCTGCGCGCCAAAACTTTCATTGTCCTGCTCAGCCAGCCCTGTGACGCGCGTGATGAACAAGGGGGTGTCCGTCGGTGCGGCTTCCGACACGCCCCGGAAGCGGGTCGTCACCATGCCGCCGGACTGCTCCAGCAGGGTGCGGCGGAATACCAGGTCGTTGTCCGCCATCCAGCGCGACCATTCGTCGTGGTCGGTTACCTGCACTGGCCGGTTCTTCTCATCAAGGATATAGAAGCGGCGCCATTGCTGTGCGTCTTGACGAGGCTTCATCGAAGGCCACCTCCGTACGGTTGTGGGCACCCGGGCTCGGCGGACAACCGTGGCCGGAGTGCCGGAAGCTGGCCGTCTGTGGCCGCAAAGTGCTTTGCAAGGGACTGCCACGCAAGGCACGAGCTCAACGTTGCCCTACAGCCAGTCTATTTAACGCCCGCCACAAACTGGAGTAGATTTGAAGAGACAGGCGCGCACAAGGTTGCCACAGGGGTGCCAGCGTGGCTGTCGCCTGGGAGTGTATGCATCATGGACGAAGACACCGTTGTCACCGTTACGGTACAGGACAATGGGCCGTACCGCATAAAGGGTCCCGTCAGGATCGTGACCCCGGCAGGCGCCACCTTCGCTTTTGAAGGCGAGCAGGTCTGGTTGTGCCGGTGCGGCCATTCCGAGAACAAGCCTTTCTGCGATGGCTCGCACAAGCGGCAGGGGTTCAGCAGCACGCCACAGCCGAAGTCTTGAGCCGCCTGAGATTGAACCAGCGCCAGCACAGCCTGGTTCATGCCAGCGCGCCATTGCGCGCGACCACCCGGCCGGCCGACACCACCAGTTGCCGGACCGGCCTTGCCACGACCGCCTCGGCCACCGTTTGAGCGGCGACCAGCGCCAGGTCCGCCCGGTCGCCCGGCGCCGATGCGCACGAACTGGCCGTCTGCCATCAGGATATCAACCTGGTTCCCGGCTGCGAGCCGGACATTGCGGACCAACAGTTGATTCATTGCAATTCCGGTTTTTGTCAGGATGAAACTCTCACTGCATGGTTCAACGCAGCGGGGCGCGCATGCCGCCGCGCGGCAGGCAGCCAAGCAGCCTGTCGAAGGCCGGCGCGATGTCCTCTTCCGGTACGCAGGCATACCCCAGCAGCAGGCCTTGCTGAACAGCATCGCCGATGAAATAGCGCGACAGCGGCCGCACCACGATGCCGCGCTCGCGGGCAGCGGCGGTGATGGCCACGTCGTCGGCATCGTCGGGCAGGCGCAGCACCAGGTGCAGGCCGGCATTGCTGCCGTGCTCGTGCAGCGCGCCGGGGCCGAGGTATCGCTCGATCAACGCGGCCAGGATGGCGCGCCGCCGGGCATACAGCGGCCGCATTCGGCGGATGTGGGCGGCATAGTCGCCGGCCTGCATGAATTCGGCGACGGTCGCCTGCGTCATCAGGTGGCCGGCCCGGTATAGCTCGGCGTGCGCGGTTTGGAAGGCGCCGGCCAGGCTGCGCGGTAACACCAGGTAGCCCATGCGCAAGCCCGGATAGAGCGTCTTGCTGAAGGTGCCGATATAGATCACCGGCGCATCCGGTTCCATGCCCTGCAACGACGGAATCGGCTGCCCGGAAAAACGGAACTCGCTGTCGTAGTCGTCTTCCACGATCCAGCTGCCGCGCTGGCGGGCGTATTCCAGCAGCGCGCGCCGGCGCTTCAGGCTCATCACGGCGCCGAGCGGGTACTGGTGCGAGGGCGTGACGAAGATAAAGCGCGGCGCGGGCATCTCCCTGCCGGCTTCGGTGTCGGGCAGCGTCAGGCCTTCGTCGTCCACCAGCTTCGGCACCATGCCGATGTCGCTGACCTGCAGCACGCCGCGGATGCCCCAATAGCTGGGTTCCTCCACCCATGCCTGGTCGCCGGGCGAGCCCAGCATCCTCACCACCAGGTCGATGGCCTGGTGAATGCCCTCGGTGATCAGCACCTGGTCCGGATCGCAGCGCACCGAGCGCGCCACCCGCAGATGCGCCGCCAGGGCTTCGCGCAGCGCCGGCAGCCCGCCGCCATGGCTGTAGCTCAGCCACTCCGGGTGCGGGTTGCGCCACACGCGGGCCGAGATCTGGGCATAGCGGCGATGCGGGAAGCGCGTGACGTCGGGCACGCCCGGCATGAAGGCGCCCCATTGGGTGGGCGAGGCCGAGGCATTGGCCAGCAGCCGCTGTCCGCGCGGCGACAGCCCGGGCATGGCCTGCGGCCCGACCTCGGTCGCCGGGGCCGCGGCGGCGTTCAGGTAGCGCTCCGGCGCGGTGGCGGCAACGAAGGTGCCGCTGCCGGTGCGCGCGTACAGGTATCCCTCGGCCAGCAGCTGGTCGTAGGCAAACATCACCGTATTGCGCGACAGCCCCAGCTCGGCGGCCAGGTCGCGTTGCGGCGGCAGGCGGGTGGCCGGCGCAAGGCTGCCGTCCTGTATCGCGCCGCGGATGCATTCGTAGAGGCCGCGGTTAAGCGGTTTGCCCAGTGCCGCCGTGCCTTCGGGGCCCAAGCGCTGGAGCAGCTGGTCGCCGCAGATCGATTTCAAATTGGCACCATCGGAATTGCAAAAGCGGTACTGGATTATAGGGCCAAGGCCGGTTGAAATGGCTGGCATCGCTGGGCCCCTGCCAGCGGTGCCCGTTTCGCGAGTCGGCCGGTGCCGACAGTCCTTACCGCACAATGACCATGAAAAACCTCGAACTGAACCAACGCCGTACCCTCGCGACGCCGCGCGGCGTGGGCGTGATGTGCGATTTCTACGCCGACCGCGCCGAGAACGCCACGCTGTGGGATGTGGAAGGCCGTGCCTACACGGACTTCGCCGCCGGCATCGCCGTGCTCAACACGGGCCACCGCCACCCGCGCGTGATGCAGGCCATCGCCGCGCAGCTGGAGCGTTTCACGCATACGGCCTACCAGATCGTGCCCTACCAGGGCTATGTCACGCTGGCCGAGCGCATCAACGCGCTGGTGCCGATCCAGGGCCTGAACAAGACGGCCCTGTTCACCACCGGCGCAGAGGCCGTGGAGAACGCCATCAAGATCGCCCGTGCGCATACCGGCCGCCCCGGCGTGATCGCATTCTCTGGCGCCTTCCATGGCCGCACGCTGCTGGGCATGGCGCTGACCGGCAAGGTGGCGCCGTACAAGATCGGGTTTGGCCCGTTCCCCTCCGACATCTATCACGCCCCGTTCCCCAGCGCGCTGCATGGCGTCAGCACTGAGCGAGCGCTGCAGGCGCTTGAAGGCCTGTTCAAGACCGATATCGATCCGGGCCGCGTGGCCGCGATCATCGTTGAGCCGGTGCAAGGTGAAGGCGGCTTCCAGGCGGCGCCGGCCGATTTCATCCGGGGCCTGCGGGCGGTGTGCGACCAGCACGGCATCGTGCTGATCGCCGATGAAGTGCAGACCGGCTTTGGCCGTACCGGCAAGATGTTCGCGATGTCGCACTATGACGTGGAGCCGGACCTGATCACCATGGCCAAGAGCCTGGCCGGCGGCATGCCACTGTCGGCCGTCAGCGGCCGGGCCGCGATCATGGATGCGCCGCTGCCCGGCGGCCTCGGTGGCACCTATGCCGGCAATCCGCTGGCGGTGGCCGCAGCGCACGCGGTCATCGATGTCATCGAGGAAGAAAAGCTGTGCGAGCGCTCCGCCAGCCTGGGCCAGCAGTTGCGCGAGCACCTGCTGGCGCAGCGCAAGCACTGCCCCGCAGTGGCCGAGGTGCGCGGGCTGGGTTCGATGGTCGCCGCCGAATTCTGTGATCCCGCCACGGGCCAGCCCAGCGCCGAGCATGCCAAACGCGTCCAGGCCCGTGCGCTGGAAGCCGGCCTGGTGCTGCTGACCTGCGGCACCTACGGCAATGTCATCCGCTTCCTCTATCCGCTCACCATCCCGCAAGCTCAGTTCGACGCGGCGCTGGCGGTGCTGACCCAGGCGCTGGCCGAATAAGGGGAACACATGGAACTCCAACATACCGCGCTGTTGCGCAGCCATTGCCTGATCGACGGCGAATGGACCGGGGCGCAAAGCGGCGCAGAACTCGCCGTCTTCAACCCGGCGACTCAAGAACGGATCGGCTCGGTGCCTCTGGCCGGCGCGGCTGAAGCCGAACAGGCGGTGCGCGCCGCCGAGCGCGCGCTGCCGGCGTGGCGCGCGCAGACGGGCAAGGCGCGCGCCGCCGTGCTGCGCCGCTGGGCCGACCTGATGCTGGCACACCAGGAAGACCTGGCTCAGTTGATGACCGCAGAGCAAGGCAAGCCGCTGGCCGAGGCGCGTGGCGAGGTGGCCTACGCCGCGAGCTTCCTCGAGTGGTTTGGCGAGGAAGCCAAGCGGGTCGATGGCGAGGTGCTGGCCAGCCCGCGCAGCAGCCAGAAGATGCTGGTGCTGCGCGAGCCGGTGGGCGTGTGCGCGGCCATTACGCCGTGGAACTTCCCCGCGGCGATGATCACGCGCAAGGTCGGCCCGGCGCTCGCCGCCGGCTGCACCATCATCGTCAAGCCCGCCGAACAGACGCCGCTCACGGCACTGGCGCTGGCCGTGCTGGGCGAACAGGCCGGCGTGCCGCGTGGCGTGCTGCAGGTGGTGACCGGCGACGCCGTGCAGATCGGCGGCGTGCTGTGCGCCAGCCCGGTGGTGCGCAAGCTCAGCTTTACCGGCTCGACAGCGATCGGCAAGCTGCTGATGGCGCAGTGCGCCGGCACCGTGAAGAAGCTCTCGCTGGAACTGGGTGGCAACGCGCCGCTGATCATCTTCGACGATGCCGACCTGGATCGCGCGGTCGAGGGCATCCTTGCCTCCAAGTTCCGCAACAGCGGCCAGACCTGTGTCTGCGCCAACCGCATTTATGTGCACGACCGCGTCTACGACGAGGTCGCGCGCCGGCTGGTCAGCGCGGTCGAAAAGCTGCGGCCGGGCCATGGCGTCGACAGCGGGGTCACGCAAGGCCCGCTCATCGACGCCGATGCGGTAGCCAAGGTCGAAGCGCATATCGCCGACGCGCTCGCGCACGGCGCCACGGTGCTGACGGGCGGCCAGCGCCATGCGCTCGGCGGCACCTTCTTCGCGCCGACGGTGCTGGCCAATGCAACTTCGTCGATGCGGGTCGCGCGCGAGGAGACCTTCGGCCCGCTGGCACCGCTGTTCCGCTTCACCAGCGAAGAAGAAGTGGTGGCGATGGCGAACGATACCGAATCCGGGCTGGCCGCCTACTTCTTCTCGCGCGACATGGCGAAGATCTGGCGCGTGGCGCAGGCGCTCGAGTACGGCATGGTCGGCATCAATACTGGGCTGATCTCCAACGAGGTGGCGCCGTTCGGCGGCGTCAAGCAATCGGGGCTGGGCCGCGAAGGCTCACGCCATGGCATCGACGAGTATCTGGAGACGAAGTACCTCTGCATGGAAGTTGAATAACAGCAATGGGGTAAAGCACACCCCACCACCAGGGCGGGGCATGGCGCACCCACGCAGTGCGCTGGCCCCATGGAGACAAGACAGTCCGGCAAATGCCGGTGCCAGGTGGGCGACTCCGGTGCAAGACCTGCGCAAACTTCCAGGAAAGGGAAGGGGGCGGACAGGACGCGCGCCGGGATCGGCCCAACGCCAATGGCACGCATATTGCGGACTGGGAAGTGCCATCCGTTCCTGTCAGCGGATGCCATTTCTTCTATCGATGAGGGTACAAAGATGCGTTCCACTGCTATCCGCAGCCTGCTTGCTGTCACCATGCTGGCGGCCTCTTCACTGGCACTTGCGCAAGGCGCCCGCGACTGGCCCAGCCAGCCGGTGCGTATTGTCGTGCCGTTCCAGGCCGGCTCGGCCACCGACCTGATCTCGCGGCAGATCGGCATCGGGCTTGGCAAGGAATACAGCCAGACCTTTGTGGTTGAAAACCGCCCGGGCGCCGCCGCGATGATCGGCAGCGAGGTGGCCGCGCGCGCGCCGGCCGATGGCTATACGCTGCTGATGTCCGGGCCGGCGTCGATGGTGACCAACCGGTTCCTGTACAAGAAGCTCAGCTATGACCCGGATGCGTTCGAGAAGGTGGCAGTGGTCGCGGTCACGCCGAATATCCTGTTGTCCAACCCCTCGCTTCCGTTCAAGACGCTGCCCGAGATGGTCGCGTATGCCAAGGCTAATCCGGGCAAGCTGACCTATGCCTCCTTCGGTGCCGGCACCACCTCGCATATCGCCGGCGAGATGCTGAAGGCCGCGGCCGGCATCGATATCGTCCATGTGCCGTACAAGGGCGCCGGCGAAGCGATCCCGGCGCTGCTGTCGGGCCAGGTGTCGATGTATTTCGACACCATCATGACCGGCCTGCCCTATGTGAAGGCCGGCAAGCTGCGCGCGCTCGGCATGTCCACCGCTAAGCGCTCGCCCAACGCGCCGGAGATTCCGACGATTGCCGAGCAGGGTTATGCCGGTTTCGATATCGCACCGTGGTATGGCATTGTCGCGCCCAAGGGCACGCCGGCCGACGTGGTCAGCAAGCTCAATGTCTCGATCAACAAGCTGCTCAAGGCCCCGGAGTTCCGTGAACGCCTTGCTGCCACCGGTGCCGAGCCGCGCGGCGGCAGCGTCGGCGATTTCAGCGCGATGGTCAGCGCGGAGATCCCGCGCACCGAAAAGCTCGTCAAGCAATCCGGCGTGACGCTGCAATAAGCCGCGTGCAGCAACCCTGGGGCGCCGCCCGCGCGCCCTTTTACCTGTTCTGAATGGAGTTCCCGATGTTGCCTTTCGACTGGACCTTTCCCTACCCGTCGCAAAAGATGCCGCTGCTGGCCGCCAATGCGGTCAGCACCAGTCAGCCGCTCGCCGCGCAGGCGGGGCTGCGCATGCTGTACGAAGGCGGTAATGCCATCGACAGCGCCATTGCCAGCGCGATTGCGCTGACCGTGGTGGAGCCGGTCATGAACGGCATTGGCGGGGACATGTTCGCGCTGGTCTGGCATGAGGGGCAGCTGTACGGGCTCAACTCCAGCGGCCGGGCGCCGGCGCGCTGGACCCTGGATCATTTCGCCGGGCACGACAGCATGCCCCAGGTTGGCTGGGATACGGTCACCGTGCCGGGCCAGGTCGCGGGCTGGAAGGCGCTGTCGGCCCGCTTCGGCAAGCTGCCGTTCGCGCGGCTGTTCGCACCGGCCATCGAGTACGCTGAACAGGGTTTCCTGGTGTCACCGCAGATCGCACGGCAATGGGCCGCGCAGGTGCCGGTGCTGGCCGGGCAGCCTGGTTTTGCCAAGGCGTTCCTGCGCGACGGCAGGGCACCGCAGGCGGGCGAGCGCTGGCGTTTCCCGGAGCAGGCCGCCACGCTGCAGCGTATTGCCGAGAGCGATGGCGCAAGCTTCTACACGGGTGAACTCGCCGCGCGCATCGTCGCGTTCGCCGAGGAAACCGGAGGCGCCATCCGCGCCGACGACCTGGCCGCGCATCGCGCCGCCTGGGTCCAGCCGATGGCGCAGCAGTTCCGCGGCTATACGCTCCATGAAATTCCCCCGAACGGCCAGGGCATCGCCGCGCTGATCGGCCTCGGCATCCTGGACCGCTTCGACGTGGAAAGCATGGGCTGCGACAGCGCCGGCTTCTACCACGTCAGCATCGAGGCGATGAAGCTGGCCTTCGCCGACCTGCACCGCCACGTGTCGGACCCCGCCACCATGCAGCACGCGCCCGCCGCCTTCCTGGATCCGGCCTATCTTGCCGAGCGCGCGGCGCTGATCGATATGAAACGCGCCGGCACACCCACCGCTGGCGTTCCGAAGAGCGGCGGCACCGTCTACCTGTCCAGCGCGGATGCCGCGGGT
This sequence comes from Cupriavidus necator N-1, assembly GCF_000219215.1. Classification (NCBI taxonomy): domain Bacteria; kingdom Pseudomonadati; phylum Pseudomonadota; class Betaproteobacteria; order Burkholderiales; family Burkholderiaceae; genus Cupriavidus; species Cupriavidus necator. Next base: position 1,002,938 of record NC_015723.1, read on the forward strand.
TCGATGGTGTCGTATATCCAGTCCAACTACCGCGGCTTTGGCTCCGGCGTGGTGGTGCCCGGCACCGGCATCGCGCTGCATAACCGCGGCGCGGGCTTCAACCTGAAGCCCGGCCACGCCAACTGCGTGGCGCCAGGCAAGCAGCCGATGCACACCATCATCCCGGGCTTCGTCACCCGCAATGGCGAGCCAGTAATGTCATTCGGCGTGATGGGCGGCTCGATGCAGGCGCAGGGCCATGTGCAGATGATGGCGCGGCTTGCTGCCTTCGGCCAGAATCCGCAGGCCATGAGCGATGCCCCGCGCTTCCGCGTGGAGCACGGCCCGGTGGTGAATGTCGAGGCGCATCTGGCGCCGGACGTGGTCTCCACGCTGCGCGGCATGGGCCATCGCGTTGAAGTGGCGCCGCGCGACAGCCTGGAGTTCGGTTCGGCGCAGCTTATCTACAAGGCGCCGTACGGCTATATCGCGGCCTCGGACTCGCGGCGCGACGGGCAGGCAGTGGGGTTTTAGGCGCGAGCCGCCCGCGGTCACAGCGGCGCAGGCTGGGGCTGGCTGGCAGACGTGGCCGCGGCGGGCTTCTTGTTGTCAGTGCCGCTATATGAGAAGTACCTCGCCTTCGCGCCCCTGGCCCAGTACGCCACGGTGAAGTGCTTGCTGTCGCGCCCATAGAGCAGTTCCAGGCTGCCATTCGCGGCGGCCCACTCGGCGTAGCCATTCTCCGCCGCGCCTTCGGTCTTGCGCAGGGACGCATAGCGTTCGTCGAGCTTCTTGCGCACCTCATCCAGCGCCGTGCGCTCGAACGTCATCGTGATCAGCGCCACGGTGTCCTGCGCATCGCAGTTCAGGATCACGCGCGTCAGGCCCGGGAGGTGGAAGCGCTCCAGGTGCCTGAGCTCGACGGCATCGCCACCGGCCCACTCGGACTTGCCGGTCCTGGCGTGATTCTGCGGCGGCGCCAGGCGAGAGCACCTGGCCTTGCCCAGCTCCAGTCCCAGCGGCGCCGCGGTGTTGCCGGCTGCGTCAGGCTGGGCAGGAGATGCGGCATGGATCGAAACGGATGTCAGCAGGGCGGCACAGAGCAGGGCGGCCTGCTTCAGGTTCAGGCGGGAAAGTGCTTTCACGGTCTTGAGGAGAAGTTGTCAGCCGGGGATTCTACGGCTTTCTTGCTTCCTGCCGTCCGATCTTGCTAATGACGGGTGTGCCTGCCTGCGCGGCTTGCGCCGGCATGAAGCGGCGGGTGGCGGCCCAGAACATCAGCGCCAGCAAGCTGACCACGGCGCCCAGCACGCAGACGCCCCGCCACCCGGCAGCCTCATAGACTGCCGTGGTGGCAATGGCGCCCAGCCCGCTGCCCGCCGCGTAGAACAGCATGTACGCGCCGACCAGCCGGCTATGTACCGCGGGGTCGGTGCGGAAGATCATGCTCTGGTTGGTGACGTGGATGGCCTGGCCGCCCAGGTCGAGCAGCACGATGCCAATGGCCAGCGGCCACAGCGATGTCTCCAGCCACGACAGCGGAAGCCAGGCCGCCACCAGCAGCACCAGTGCCGCGAGCGTGGTGCGCTGCCCGAAGCCCTGGTCCGCCCAGCGTCCCGCACGCGCGGCCGCCAGGGCACCCACCGCGCCAACCAGCCCGAAGGCGCCGATGGCCGTATGCGACAGCGCGTAGGGCGGAGCGCTCAGCGGCAATACCAGGGCGCTCCACAGGATGTTGAACGCCGCGAACATCAGCAGCGCGATCGTGCCCCGGATCTGCAAGACCCGGTCGCGGCGCAGCAGCAGGAACATCGATGCGACCAGGCTGGCATAGCGCATCCGCTGGCCGGCGCTGGCCACCACTGGCAGCGCACGCCATAGCAGCCACGCAAGCACCAGCATCGCCGCTGCGGCGCAGACATAGACGTTGCGCCACCCGACCACGTCGCTGACGCCGCCGGCCACGACACGCGCCAGCAGCAGTCCGATAAAGACACCGCTCTGCGCGGTGCCGACCACGCGCCCGCGTTCATGCGGTCCTGCTGCCGCGGCCGCGTAGGCGATCAGTCCCTGGGTCATGGCGGTGCCGAGCAAGCCGGTCAGGAGCATCCCCGCCAGCAGCACGGTAACGGACGGCGCCAGCGCCACGGCGGCCAGCGCGCCGGCCAGGGCAAGCACCTGTGCCAGCATCAGGCGGCGGCGTTCCACAAGGTCGCCCAGCGGCACCAGCAACAGCAGCGCCAGGGCACAGCCAAGCTGGGTGGCGGTGACCACGCCGCCGATGGCCCCGGCGCTGATGGAGAAATCCGCCATCAGCGCATCCAGCAGCGGCTGGGCGTAATAGACATTGGCGACGCTCAGGCCGCTGGCGCAGGCGAACAGCAGCACGGCGCCGCGCGGCAGGTTCGCACACGGTGCCGCAGGGCAAGTCGGAGGCGGTGCCATCACCGCGGGGGAGGTTTCCATACCAGTTCATGTGGTTGCAAATCAAAACCAGTTGAAGCGTAAGCCTACTGGTTTTAAAATGCAACTACATTGACGGGCTGCACAGCCCCAAGGCAACCAAGACATGGCCACCCGCAAAGACCCCAGCGATGAAACCTGCCCCGTTGCGCGCACCCTGGAGCTGGTCGGCGAGCGCTGGTCGCTGATGATCGTGCGCGATGCGTTCGACGGCATACGCCGCTTCAGCGATTTCCAGCGCAGCCTGGCGGTCGCGCGCAACATCCTGGCCGACCGTCTGCGCCGGCTGGTGGAAGCCGGCATCCTGGCGACGCAGCCGGCTTCCGATGGCAGTGCGTATCACGAGTATGTGCTGACGAAAAAGGGAGAGAGTTTGTTCCCCGTCGTATTGGCCTTGCGCCAATGGGGCGAACACCATCTGTTTGCGCGCGGCGAGCGGCGCTCGCAGATGGTGGAAAAGCGGACCGGGAAGCCGGTGCCGCTGATGATGCCCCGGACCAGCGACGGTGATGTGCTCTTACCAGGGGAAACGGAAGTGCGCAAGCCGCGCTAGGGGGCGGTGACGAGGTCGTCGACAGTCGCCCGCTTTTCGGCACGGGCGACATGCCTCTTGCATTCAGCTGCCCCGATACGTCCCGAAGCTCCACGGCGAACACAGCAACGGCACATGGTAGTGCTGCGCGGCGTCCGCGATAGTAAAGCGCACGGGCACGATGTCGGCGAAGACGTCGGGGGTGCGGAAGTAGTCCGCCACCCAGAAGCGCAGCTCGAACTCGCCGGTGCGCGCCTGGGCCGGCGGCAGCATTGGCGTGTCGGTGCGGCCGTCGTGGTTGGTGCGGGCGCGCGCGATCAGCCGTGGCGGCTGGGTGGCGACGTCGAACAGTTCCACCTGCATGCCGGCCACGGGGCGGCCCAGGGATACGTCGAGCACATGTGTGCTGATGCCTGCCATGATGCGTGTGTCTCCGGGTTGGGCCGCGGCGTCAGCTGCCGCGGTAGTAGTTGTAGCTCCACGGCCCGAACAGCACGGGCAGGTGGATGCGCTGGCTGGCGTCGGTGACACGCAGGCGCAGCGGGATCTTCGACAGGAAGGAGGGTTGCGGCAGGCTGGCCTTGCGTGCGGCAAAGTATTCGTCCGCGTGCAGGATCAGCTCATAGGTGCCGGTGCGGTAGCTGTCGCCGATCAGCAGCGGCGGTTCGCTGCGGCCGTTGGCGGCCAGCGTGACGGTCTGCAGCGGCGTGCGCTGGCCATTGTCGATGCGGAACATCTCCACGCGCATACCGGCCGCGGGCGTGCCGTGGTAGGTGTCCAGCGCGTGCAGTGTCAGGCGCGGGCTCAGGCCGACTT